>DASVHQ010000015.1:0-45873 GCA_036382515.1 Polyangiales bacterium
GATGAACGCGGGGATGGCGAGAGCCGCCAAAATACCGAGAATGGCTACGACGATCATCAACTCGATCAGGGTGAAGCCTGACTTCTTCTTGAAGAGCTTGGACATCTACGAAACCGTTACCTTTCTGCGACGTGACGCCGCCTAGTTCCACGCGACTGGAGCTCTGCTCTGGCGTCGCGCTTGGTAGAGGGTGCACTGAACGTGCCAGCTGTTCGATCCCCCATTTGGTGCCTCGGAGGTCCCAAACAGGAGGGTGATCGCGTGTTCCACCCCGATCGAATATCCGCACTGTGACAAGAATCGTCACACACAACGGCGGGGCCTGACAAAAAAAGTCATTCCCAGCCCTTGGAGCCGGCGTTGTCGGGACCGCCGATCCAGAAGGACCTGGACGCCGAGTACTCTTCGAACGTCACGAAGTTCCCGTCGCCGTCGAGGTCACCCACGGCTTGCGCGATGAACCAGAAGTCTGGGTTGGTCTCATAGCCGAATTTGCCGCCCAGCGCGTCGTTCGGGAGCGCGGTCGGCGGGCCCGCGATGACCGCGTAGCCGAAGCGCACCATGCCGGCGGGACGCGCGCCAAGTTGGTTCCAGTTGCCGGTGATCCCGGTGGAGGAGTTCGCGAACGGCCTGGGGTCGCGCACCGTCCATGGGGAGCTGACCGGAAGGCTCGGCGTGAAGTTCGCGTCGACAAGATCGGTGGTCTGCGCGCCTGCGACCTGGCAGTAGGCGCCGAACTCGGCGCGGTACGACTCCTCGCGCAGCTTGATGACGCCGAGGAACTCCGTCGCCTCCGCCGTGCGGGACTTGTATACATAGGAGGTGAACGTGGGGATCGCCACCGCGGACAGGATGCCGATGATGATCACCACGGTCATCAGCTCCACGAGCGAGAACCCGGCGCGCTGCCGCTGTTGGCGGCGCCCACATGTCGGCTGATCTGCCATGCTTCGAAGCCTCCGATAAAGAGAGTATAGGGGAACGCTCGCTCGGGCCAATCGAGCGTGCGTTTTGTGGTGCGATGCGCTCGTGCAGGTCAGCGCGTCTCCGGCGGCTCCAGCTCGTCGCTCGGCTCGTCCGGATCACCTAGGCCGTACTTCGCCAGGCGGTAGCGCAGTGACCGAAAGGTCATGCCCAGCAGCTTGGCAGCGTCTTTGCGCACGCCGGCGCTCTTCTCGAGTGCGGCTTCCAGCACCTGTCGTTCGATGGTTGCCAGGTGTGCGTCGAGATCGATGCCGGTGTCAGGAATGCGCAGCGGCTGCACCGGTGGCGTCGCGACATCGACTGTGACCTTGTGAGTGAGATCGCTCACGACGATCTGCTGGCCGAGCGCAAGCGTCACCGCTCGCTCCACCAGATTCTCCAGCTCGCGCACGTTGCCGCGGTAGCTCTGGCCCATGAGCCAGCGCATCGCCTCCGCTGAGAAGCTGAGGCGCTTGTTCTGGCTGGCCGCATGCTTGCGCAGGAAGTGCTCGGCCAGCAGCGGGATGTCCTCGGTGCGCTCGCGCAGTGGCGGCAGGTGCAGGTTGATGACGTTGAGGCGATAGAAGAGATCCTCGCGGAACCTGCCTGCGTTGACCTCGGCCTCGACCTCGCGATTGGTGGCCGCAACGACGCGCACGTCCACCGGGAGCTCCTCGTGTCCGCCCACCGGGCGCACGGTACGCTCCTGCAGCACGCGCAGCAGCTTGACCTGTAACGCAGCAGGTAGCTCGCCCACCTCGTCGAGAAAGAGTGTGCCGCCGTCAGCGGCACGGAACAGGCCGTCCTTCTTGGACGTGGCCCCAGTGAAGGCGCCCTTTTCGTAGCCGAAGAGCTCGCTCTCGAGCAGCGGCTCCGGCAGCGCAGCGCAGTTGATCGCCACGAAGGGCTTGCTCGCGCGTTCGCCACCTTGATGCAGCGCGCGGGCGACGAGCTCCTTGCCCGTGCCGCTTTCGCCGGTGATGAGCACACTCGCCTGGGCGCTCGCCACACGCTCCACCATGCGCATCACGGCCTGGATGGCGGCGCTCTTGCCCACCAGGTCGCCAGCTCGGAAGCCGTCCTGCAGGCGCCTGCGTAACGCCTTGTTCTGATCGACGATTGTGCGCTTGTCGCAGGCTTTTTCGATTACTGCGAGCAGCTCGTCGTTCTTGAATGGTTTCTGAATGTAATCGTAGGCGCCTTCGCGCATGGCCTGCACGGCCTGAGCCGTGGTCGCATACGCGGTGATCATGACCACCTGCGTCGAATCGTCGACAGCGCGAGCCTCCTGCAGCACGCCCATGCCCGAGCCGTCGGGCATGGAGAGGTCGGTGACCACGACCTCGAACGGATCGCCTGCGCGCATCAGCGCCGCTGCGCGTGTCTGGCCGTCGGCCACCTGGGTGTCGTAGCCGGCGCGCGTGAGCAGCACGCGCAGCATCTCGCGCAGGCCCGCTTCGTCATCGACCACCAGGACGCGCGCTTTCATCGCGGGTACCAGGCTACCACCATTGCGCTGGGCACGTGGACGTCAATCACGGGCAGGTACGCGCATGCGTGACAAGCGCGCACCACGCGCGCGATCACTCGGTGAACCCGACCCCGGCGCGCTTGTTGCCCTTCGTCTCCGCGCCGGCGCTCTGGATGGCGTGGATCGAATCGGTCTGCGCGTAGAGCGTGCCGCGGTCGCGTGCCTGGATCTCCAGGTGCGTGTCGAGCACGGTGATGCTCTGCACGTGGCTCACGACCATCGCGCGGCCGGGTTCGCCAAGGTACAAGGTCAGCTCATGGCCGTCTTGGCTCCGGTAGCTGTCCGCGTCGCGCGTCAGGCCACTGACTCGTTCGAGAATCTTGCGCAAAATGTCGCGTTGCATGCGCGCGATGTTGCGGCGCGCGGGCTCGTCCGTCAAGCGACACTCGCGCTGGCGCTGGGCTTGGTGGTCGGGCTCGCGGGTTGCGCAAGCTCGCCCAAAGCACGGGCATTCCGCGTGCGCGTGCGCCGCGTCACAAATTCTTCTGGAACACGCGGTAGCGCTTGTACACACGCGCGCCCATCATCTTGATCGCGACGTTGATCGGAGCGTCGTTCTCGCGCGTCCATGAGAGCTCGCCCCACTTGTAGCCCTTCGCCAGGCCGCGGCGCGCCGTCTCGACGTACATCGCGGCAGACAGCCCGCCGTAACGGCGCTGCTTGCGCACGTCTTCCCGGATGCCGAGCATCATCAGGCGCGTCGAGATGGGGTGCTTCACCTTCAAGCGGTAGAGCAGCTTGGCGAAGCCAAGCGGCAAGAGCTCGCCGTGAAGGTCGGCGATGGCCTCGTTGAGGTTCGGCAGCGTGATGCACATGCCCGCGGGTTCACCGTTGACCTCGGCGATGAACGCGATGTCGGGGTCGAGGATCAGCTTGAGATCCTGCGCCAGCTTGCGCACCTCGTCAGGCAGCGCCGGGACGAACGCCCATTTCCCCGACCACGCATCGTTGTAGATCGCCATGACGATCTCGATCTCGCGCTGCATGTGCTTCAGATCCAGCGAGCGCAGTCGCACCTCGGGCATGCGCTGCACATCTTCCCAGGCCTTCTGAGCGCGCAGCGGTAGCTGCGGATCGTCGTAGCGCCACGCCAGTAGATCCGTTTCCTTTTTCAGGCCGGTGGCCTCGCACAGCGCCGCTTGATACGGGCGCGAGTGCGCCATGAACATCACCGGCGGGTGCTCGAAGCCCTCGACGAGGATGCCGACTTCCTCGTTCACGTAGAGCGAGAAGGGGCCCATCATCCGCTTCATACCGCGTGCTCGCAGCCAATCGGCGGCACAGTCGATGAGAGCGCTTGCGACACTCACGTCGTCGATCGTGTCGAAGAAGCCGAAGAATCCCGTGTTGTCGGCATGCACGCGCAGATGCTCGCGATCGATCTGCGCCGAGCAGCGGCCCACCAGCTCCCCGTCGCACCACGCCGTGAACAACATCACCTCGGCGCGCCCGAAGAAGGGGTTGCCCGAAGGTGACAGGCGCTGTCGCAATTCGAAGTTGAGCGGTGCGATCCACGCCGGGTCGCCAGCGAAGACGTTGTGCCCTGCGCGAATGAAGTCCGCGGTGTCTTTTCCCGGCGCGTGCTGTCGAATCTCCACTGCCATGCTCGGGCCTCGGCCACTGCAGATGCGCACGGGACGATAGCGAACAGCCGCCGACCCGACAAGTCAGGCGTCCGGGTCCGCAAGCGCCGCAAGGCGCGGCCTTTGTTCTTGTTGCAGCGGATGGCATACTGAGCGTCGGGGCTGACGTTGGGGAGCACATTGGGCAAGGGCGAGCCTGGATCACAGGTCGGGTCGCAGCACGACACCGCGTCTGCGTCGGGCAGCGCAGCGCGCGACGCGCGTCTGCGTCTGCTGACCGATCAGGTGCCGGCTGTCGTCTGGAGCACGGATCGCGACCTGCGTTTCACGTCGTCGACGGGTGCCGCGCTTCGCACGCTCGGTCTGTCTCCCGGGCAGGCCGTGGGCGCGTCGTTGTGGGAGTACTTCGGTACACACGACCGGGACGAGCCGCAGATCGCGGCTCACTTGCGTGCGCTCGCGGGTGAGAGCGTCAGCTTTGCGGTCGAGTGGAACAAGCGTGATTTCGAGGGCTACGTCGAGCCGTTGCGCGACGAAAGCACGGCCATCGTCGGCACTCTGGGTATCGCCGTCGACGTCACGGAGCGCAAGCGTGCGGAGCGCGAGCGGCTCGCCCTGCAGACGCGCCTGCGCCACCAGCTGAAACTCGAGGCCATCGGCACGCTTGCCAGCGGAGTCGCGCACGAGATCAACAACCCGATCCAGAGCATCATGAATTACGCGCAGATCATCGCGCGGCGGACGCCGGTCAGCGAGCTGCAGGACTACGCCGGGGAGATCCTCACGGAGGCACAGCGCGTCGCCGCGATCGTTCGCAACCTGCTGTCGTTTGCGCGTCAGGAGGGCGAGCCCTATGCAGACGTCCCCGTGTCCACGTTGGTCGAGAGCACGCTGGCGCTGATGGGGGTGATGCTGCACAAGGAAGGCATCGTGCTCGAGGTGGACGTGTCCGCCGGCTTGCCGTTGGTGCGCTGTCACCCGCAGCAGATCCAGCAGGTTCTGATGACCCTGCTGAGTAACGCCCGCGACGCGCTCAACGAGCGCTATCCCACGCCGCACGATGCGAAGCGCGTGCTGATCACGGCGCGCTCCTTGCCGCGGGACGATGAGCCCCGTGTGCGTATCACCGTGGAGGACCACGGCTTGGGCGTGCCCGCGGAGCGGCTCGAGAGACTTTTCGACCCGTTCGCCCGAACGATCACGGATGGCTCGGATACCGCGTTCGGTCTGGCTGTTTCGCACAGCGTGGTTGCCGAGCACGGCGGCTTGCTCAGCGCCGAGAGTGAGCCCGGGCGCCTCACGCGCTTCCACGTCGACCTGCCGGTTGGCAGCGCAGCTGCGGTCTGAGCACGGTTACGCACGTCGAGTGCGCGAGCGCGCGCACTTCTGGTATCGTACGGCGCCGCCGTATGTCCCCTGCCGCCTCCGACACCACGAGCACGCCCCGCAAGCGGCGCGCCTTCCTCTGGCGCGGGCTGCAGGTCGTGGTGACGCTCTGCGCCTTTGCCTACCTGTACGCGACGGTCGACCGCGCAGCGCTCTTGCGCGCCGCCTCGGCCGTGAGCGCCGGCACATTCCTGCTCTGCATCGCCATGGGCTATCTCAGCTACGCCGTTGCGGTGGTTCGCTGGCGCCTTCTGCTGCGCGCCTTCGCTGCGCCGGCCGCACCGCCACTGCAGCGCCTGGCGAAGTACTATCTGATCGGCGCCTTCTACAACACGTATCTGCCCGGCGGGGTAGGAGGCGACGTGATGCGCGGCCTTGCGTCGCGCGATGCGTTCGGGCCCGAAGGCGTGACCAGCGCACTGGCCGTTGTGCTCGTGGAGCGCGTGATGGGGATGTCGGCGCTGTTGCTGCTGATGGCGGCGGCGACGTTCGTCGATCCGCTGCCGGGCCTCGCGGCGCCTTGGTTGTTCGCGAGCATCGGTCTCTTCGCCTCGAGCTCCGCAGTCCTCGGGTTGATGCTTGCGCGACGGGTCGCCACGGTCATGCCGGCTCCGCTCTCGGGCTGGCTCGTCCGCTTGCCCGTACCCGTGAATTTCGGGTCACTGCTCGCAGCGCTTCCGTTGTCGGTGGCTTGTCAGGTGTTCCCGGCCCTCGCGGGGCATGCGCTGATCGCAGAGCTGTCTGCTGCTGCACACCCAATGGACTCGCTCGTGATCATTCCATTTGCGACGTCCGCGGCCTTCCTGCCGTTCACTCTGTCGGGTGCCGGCGTTCGTGAGGCCATCTTCGTGCGGCTTTACGCGTTGGTCGGCGTGCCGGGCAGCGCCGCGCTGGCAGCGTCGCTTGGCCTGTGGCTCTCGCAGGCGATCGTCGCCGCAAGCGGTGGCGTTTGGTCGCTCTTGCGGCCGGTCAACGACGGCCGCGACGAAGCGTGATCGGCCGCCGTGGTGCGCACACAGCGGAACACGATCGCCTCACAGGTGGTTGTGTGGAGCCTCGCGGGTTGGGTTGGGTGGATTCGGCCCGTGTGGTAATCTGATGACGTGCCCACCGGGCGTCGAGGCCCTGCACCGCAGGCGGGATCAGGTCAGCGTGCGGCGCCGCCGCGCGCGGAGAGCTTCGACGTGCGCGTCGTCGCGTTTCGAGGGGATCATGCGCAGACCCTTGCGGCCCTGCAGAAGGCGTTCGCGCTCAACAGTCGTGCCGCGCAGCAGGTGATCGATACGATCCCGGCGGTCGTGAAGCATGGCGTTCCCGCGGCCCAGGCGCGCACCTACCAACAAGCGTTGCAGGAGGTCGGCGCCGAGGTGATCCTCGACCGCGTCCAGAGCCAGGCGGCACCGCAGCCGCCGGCCCCCAAGCGCCGGCCGGAGCCGCACGCTGCGCCCCGGTCAGCCCCGCGAGTCGCGCCGCCGTCAGCGGCCAGGCCGAAGGAAGTCGCGCCGCCGTCAGTGGCGGCCAGGCCGAAGGAGGTCATGCCGCCGTCAGCGGCGACCAGGCCGGGCGCCGGCCGAGCATTCTCGGCGCCTGCGCGGCCCAGGCATCGTCCGCCGTCGTCGGATCTGGAACTCGACCTGCACGCAGACTCGCCTGCCGGGGAGGTCACGCCAGCGGGCAATGCGAGGCGTGTCGCGCCCTGGGCTGGCGACTTCGGCGAAGCCGACCTCGGTGACGAAGCCGCGCCCGGGTCGGTCGGATCGGGTGCGCCGGGAGACGATGACGACCTGTGCGACAAGGTTGTGTTCGGCGCAGACGCCCTGGGCTTGCCAACGGGCACCGCCGCGGGACAGGCCACGTACGCGGCTGGCGCCCGGCCTGCGCCGGCGCCCGTGCCGGTGTCTGCGGCCACCAAGGCCGAGGTGCGCGCGAAGCTCCAGGCGCAGAACGTCGCCCTGCCGTCGCTACGCATACCGTTGCTGCGCGTGCTGTCGGCAGTCGCCATCGTCGCGTTGGCTGTGTGGGTCGACAACTCGATCCTGTACGGCAGTGCCAACTGGCTCGGCTTGGGCGCGCATGCCGTTGCGATCTATCTGCTCGGGTTGGGGCTCAAGGGGATCTTCGCGTGAACTTCGGCAAGGTTGCCTGGGGCCTTTTGTCTGCGGCGCTTGCCTTCGTGCTGAACACGCAGCTCAAGCCGAGCCTCGAGCGCAACTATGCTCCTGCGGAGAACGCGGCCGTCACCGGCACGCTCACGCTGCGTGCGCCCGCGGTCGAGATCCCGCTCATGACGCTGCATGTGACGACGCTGAACGTCGAGCACCTGGGCAGGAGCTTCAAGATACGGGAATTGCTGTTGCGCGCCGCGGCCGACTCCGGCGCCGCACCCGCGATCGAGCTGTTCGTGCGCTTGCCGGAGGCGCCGGGTGATGACCTGGCGACCGGGCCGCACAATCCAAGCGTGTTTCGGCAAGTCGATCTCGCCATCGCGCCGACAGGGCGCCTGGGCAGGCAATCGAGCTACATCGTCATCGAGCAGAGGCGCGTGCCGGTGACGTTGGGCACGCTGACGCTCACCGACGTGGCGCCGCTCGACGACGATGCGAAGGCGGGCGCGTACCACGCGCTCGGGCGCTTCGAGCTGCAGGTCGAGAGCAGCCACGGCATGGACCTCTTGTCAGGGCGCCTCGACGGGCAGCTGGTGTGGGACGACGACCGGGCGGCCGCCGCCTCACGGTAGCTTCACGCTCCAGATCACGGCGATCAGCCAGCCAATTCCGGTTGCGACGAGCCCGGGCGAGGCCAGCAGCACGTCGACCGGCGAGCCACCGGTCTTGCGCACGTGCACCAGGCGCAAGTAGTCGAGCACGCCGAACATGACGAAGGGCAGGGACGCGAACTTGCGACTGGGGATCAGCACCGCCGACTCCATGGAGTACAGCGCGTAGCCGACCACAGCCATGCTTGCCGTAATGCCCATCGCGTGATCGAGGAATGCCTGGTTGTAGCCGAGCAGCGAGGGGCGATGGCTCCCGTCGAGACCCTTGATGACGTCGGCCCTGCGCTTGGCCAGCGCGAGGAAGAGCGCCAGGGCATACGAACACAGCAGCATCGGGTTGGACGGCGGAACACGCAGCAGCGCACAGCCGAGCAGAACACGCAGCACGAAGCCCGACGACAGCAGAAACACGTCCAGCAGCGCGATGTTCTTGGCGCCCAGGCAGTAGACAAGATTGACGCCCAGGTAGATGCCGACGATGGTGAGTGCCCCCTGGTTGCCGGACTGGTTGCCGGAGGCGTACGCCAGCGCCGTGGCTAGAACCGCGAGACTGCCGGACCAGAGGTACGCTCCACGCTCCGATACCCGGCCGGATGCCACGGGCCGCTCTTTCTTCTTGTCGTGCGCCCGGTCGCGTTCGGCGTCTTGCGCGTCGTTGAACGAATAGACCGCGGAGTTCGCCATGCAGAAGGCACACAGACCGAGCGCGAACACCTTCGCGTTCAGTGTGGCGCCGCTGGCCAGGGCGAAGGGCACGGGCATGAAGACGAAGACGTTCTTCACCCAGTCCTTCGGACGCGAAAGCTCAAGATAATCGCGGACCATGAGTCCGCGCATCTATAGCATCGCCCTGGCTGCGACGAAAGCGAGTGCAGTGACCTCGTAGTGTTACTCTCGGCCCAAGCGCGATGGGTTCGCAGCACTCGCCAGGGGCACAGACGCGGCACGGCACGTTCCTCGGGTGCGTGTTCGTTTGCGCCGCGGCCTGGCTTTCGTGGCTGGCGGGTGCGGACGTCTCCGTCGGCGACAGCGGCGAGATCGGCACGGCCTCGTACCTGCTCGGCGTGGCGCACCCCACTGGCTTCCCGCTGGACCTGCTGTTGCTCCGCCTGGCGGCGCTCTTGCCCCTGGGCACAATCGCGTGGCGGCAGGGCGTTGGCGTCGCGCTGATCTCGGCCGGCGTGCTCACCGGGCTCGCCCATCTGGTCGTGCGCTTGGCGCAGCGCACGGGTGTCTCGCCCGCCGCGGGTGGCTTCGCGGGGGCTGCGCTCGCCGTCGTTGCCCTCGCGTGCTTCCGCACCTTCCTTGGCACGGCGCTGGGCGTCGAGGTGTATTCCACGGCGTTGCTGTTGAACGCGTTCGCCGCGCTTGCTTTGCTCCACGAGCCAGCGCTCGGCGCATTGGCCTGGCCGGCCTTCGGGCTCGCGCTCGGGGCGCACGTCACCGCTGGGTTTCTGATGCTGCCCGTGTTGGTGGTGACGCTGCTTGCGGCGCCCGTGCAGCAGCGTACTCGCAGACTGCTGTCGCGGAGCGTGCCGCTGTTGGCTGCAGCGCTGGTCATCGCGTACCTGCCGCTGGCCGCGCGCCGGGACAGCGTCGCCGACTGGGGCGATCCCGAAACGCTCGGGCGTCTTTTCGCGCACCTCACCGCGGCGCGAATCCGCTCGTCCTTCGCGCACCAGATGTTTCAGCAGGCCGGCGCACCGTCGCTGCTGCTCTTCAAGCAACTCGGCGAGCATCCGTGGCTCTTGCCGCTTTCGTTGCTCGGCGCGCTCAGCTTGCTGCGACGGGCGCGCGCCGCGGGGCTCGTCGTGCTGTCCGTGTTGACGCTCGACCTCGGATACGCGGTTTGGATCAACCCGATGGGCATCGCCGACCGGCAGCTCGGCCACACCTCGGGCGCGCTGCTGGCGTTGCTCGCGGGACTCGGCGTGGCGCGGGTGTGCCAACGACTCGGCGATGGTCGGCAGGCACGTTGGGCGGCTGCCGCGCTCGGCACATCCGTCGCAGTGGCCTTGCTCTGGACGACGCCGTGGCCTGCACAGGCCGACGGCTACGTGACCGCAGAACGCTTTGGCAGCGGCAGCGCGCTGGTTGCGTTGCCACCACGCACGGCGTTTCTGTGTGCGTCGGACTCGGGCTGTGCCTGCGCGCTCTTCGCGCTCTACGTCGAGGCCGTGCGCCCCGACATGGCCGCCGTTCCGGAGCAGCACCTGTGGGATGCGACGGTGCTGCGTCGACTAACTGCGCTGCCCGCGGCGAGCGCTCTGAGTCCGCTGCAGCCCGTGGCGGCGGCGGCTCGTGGCGGCTTGGTGGACAGGCTGCTGCGCGCGCTTCTGGCACGCCCTTCGCCGCGACTGCTGGCCTTCGAGGTCGACGAACGCGCGCGCTCGCGCTCCAGCGTCGCGCGCATCGCGCCGCTGCGCACGGCGCCGTTCTTCCAGGTGGAGCACGACGATCCAGCAGGCGTCTGGCGGGCCGATACGTCGAGCGCAGTGGCTGCTCTCGATCGTGATATGCGCGCGCGCTTCGGTGCTACCGGCCCGCGCTCCGAGCTTGCTCGCAGTGTGTGGTCAGGTGCTTACGACGCCCTGGGCAAGGGCGCACTGCATGCGGGCGAGCCCGGCGGCGCCGTGCTCGCCGAGCAGCGTGCCGTGGCTGTCGCGCCGCAGAGCGCGGTGGTCGTGTCGAACCTCGGCGTCGCGCTGGAGGCTGGTGGCGAACTCGCTCGTTCGCTGCTGGTTACCCGGCAGGCCGTGCTGCTCGCGCCCGAACGCCCCGTGGCCTGGGTCAACCTCACCCGACTCGAAGCACGCGTGAACGGCGTCGAGGCGGCGCGACAGGTCCTGTCCGCAGCGCGTCTGGCAGGCGTGCGCGAACGCCGTCTCGACGCCATGGAGCGCGCGCTCTCTCAGGGCAGCACGCGGTAGGACGGCTGGCTCTGCAGCTCACGCAGGCGAGGATCGCTGGTGGCTGCGTGCCGTTGATCGGCGTAGAAGCGTGCGACGCTGGGGCGCCCTTGTTGCAGTTGCTCGATCGCGAGCCGTTCGAGTAGAGGATCGGGCAGCGGATCCTGCGCGAGCGCCAGCGCGAGTGGCAGCTCGAGCGAACGCAGATAGCCGGCGGCGAGCAGAGCGGCGCCGAGTGCGCGCAGCGCCGCCGGATCGGACAGGCTCACATACGCCTGCCGTGCAAACTCGCGCGCACGCCCGGGAGCAAGCGCGAACACGCGCTCGTCGCGCAGCGCCGTGGCCTCGAAGAGTGCGGCGTACGCGAGCTTGCGTGTCGGCATGAGGCGCACGAGCTGTCGATCCGCGGCGATCGCGCCTTCGATGTCGCCGGCGTCGCGCCGCACTTCACCCAGCTTGAGCCAGGCGTACTCGGCTCGTGGTTGCGTGCTCGCGGCGTGACCCCACAGTCGCGTCTCGCTCTGCCACTCGCCTTCGTACTGGAACGTGCGTACGGCCAGCGCGATCACGGCCACCGCAAGCAGCCAGCGTGTCGCGCCCGCGCGTGCGTGTCGATCGCAGGCGGCTGCGACCGCCAGCGACAGCGGCAGAAGCGGCAGCGACAGGTAGCGATCCTGCAGCGGGAAGTACATCGGTATCAGGTTGCTCACGGGCAGCATCAGCATGGCGAAGCCGACGAGGCCCGCGAACACGCGGCGTGCAGCGCTGCGCCACGCGATCCAAATCGCGATCAGGAATGCGCTCACGACCAGCAAGGCGCTCGTGGTGCAGGTCGCCACGTCGTTCGCCGCGTACATCGGCGAGTTCTTCGCGGGCCAGCATGCGGTCACCAGCTGCGCGGCGTACGTCGCGCAAACGCGCACCGGTGCGAGCTCGAAGCCACCGAGCGTGGTGCGCAGCATCGAGCTCTGCTGCCAGGTGGTGACCACGACCGCTCCGAGCGCACCCGCGAGCGCGGCCGTCGGCAGCAGCCGAGCCAGTGCTTCGCGCGGACGCAGGCGCAGTACGGCCAGGTCGAGGACGCAGGCGAACAGCGGCAGGGCCAGGCTCGTGGTCTTCGCGAGCGCCGCCGCCACGAAAAGCGCGCGTGCGCACCACGCGGCGCGATCCCAGGTGCTGCGCGCGCGGACGTGCCAAAGCAAGCTCGCCGCAGCGAAGAGCAGCGCCAGCACGTCCTTGCGACCGGTCGCCCACGCGACGGCTTCGACCTGCGCCGGGTGCAACCCGCAAGCGAGCGTGCCGAGCACGGCTGCCGACGCCGACAGCCCGAGCTCTCGCAGCAGCGCGTGCACGCACAGCAGCGCGGCCACCCACAGGCCGAGGCTGACTGCGTGCAGCACAAGCGGGCTCGGGCCCGCCCAAGGGACATCGATCCAGTAGCTCAGCAAGTGCAGCGGGTGGTAGGCCTCGAAGTGGACCTGCGAGAAGAACGACCACAGCGCCTTCAGCGAGACGCGCGCCGCGTCCGGATTGTCGATCAGGAAGCGGCCATCGTCCCACGAGCGTTGCAGCGGGTAGGGGAGTGCTCGCGCAAAGGTCGCGAGCGCACAGACGACGACGAGCAGGCGCGCGCGCACGTCACAGAGCGTACTGGCTTTTCACGTACGCGATGAAGTCCTGAACGTCGCGCTTGAGGCGGTCTGCCGTCGAATCGAGGTCGCGGCTGGCCAGCAGGGCCCTCGCACCACCCGGTTCGTAGCGATAAGTCGCCTGGTCGAGCAGCAGCACGATCGCACCGTCGCGCCCTTGCAGCACGCGCAGCTGACCGCTCGGATCGGGCGCAGGCAGCAGCTGCCCGTAGCGCGCGCGATCTTGCTCGCTCACCCACTCGATGCCGACTGGCGCGTGCCCGAGGCGAATGTCCACGGGTAGGCCGCCCGCGTGCCGCGGCAGCTCCACCGCCCAGCCCGGCTCGGGCTCCACCTTTTGCTCTTGCAGGCAGCTGTCGATCAGCGCCAGCGCCTGACTCTCCGGCAGCGAGGCCAGGTGCTCCGCGCTGGGATGCTGGACCGCGGGGGTTGCCGTCGCGCAGCCCGCGGCTACTAGCGCGGCGCACACGGTGACAAAGCGCGGAGTGGGCAGCTTCATTCGAGCGTCAGGGGGTAGTGCACCACCATGTCGGGCCCGCGGAACGCGCGGAATCGAATGGCAGAGGCCGCTTTGCGCAGGCACGCGCCCGCCTCACCCTGCGTAACGCTCGAAGGGCCACTGAGATTCACGCCCTCAACTTTGCCCTGCCCTGCGACGCGCAGCCCGAAAGTCACCTTGCCGTGCACCGGGTCGTCACTGGCCGCCAGAATCAGGCAGCGCCGCACCTGAGAGAACACGCTGTCGAAGCCTTTTTCGATCTCGAGACCGGTCAGCTGCTCTTCGCCGCCCGCGCTGTTCATGTCGATGCTGCGCGTGTCGTTCTCGCCGAGATCGTCGCCGGTCGTGCTGTCGCCGGCAGGCCCGCCGGTGTGAGGCTTGCTCCGGCCCGAAGCGCTCGATCGCTTGCGGTGCACGCGGTCGGTCTTGTGCGCGGCGCTCCCGTCCTGGTCGGCCGAGGGGGTTTCTTCGGCTTGTGGTGGTGCTTCGGGCGCGAGGCTGATATCGATCCAGCCTCGGTGGTAGCCGTAGAGGAATCCGCCCCACGCCAGGGACGCGACGAGAAAGCCTGCTAGAAACCGCAACACGCGGCCTTATAACACGATGTCTAGCGCAAGAACGCCAACCGGGATCCCGCGCTACAGGATCGCTGGCTTGCTGGCTGTGATGCTCCTGCAAGTGGGTGCGGCGAGCGCGCAGGCACAGACGAAGGAGCCTGCGCGCTACGTGCTCTCTGGGTCGGCGGGGTTGGCGCTGCGCATCACGCGCGCGAGCGAGTTCGGTCAGAGCCAGCTCGCGCCGAGCTATGCGGACACGCTCGTGGGCTACGTGCTGCCAGCTCCGCGCGGCTACCGTCACGGCTTCGGTGTGGGCGCAGCCATGAACCTCGCGCGCGATGGTGGCTACGTGCTGCCCGTCTACGCCGCGCAGCAACTTGCGCTCATGCCGGCATATTTGGGCTACTACGATCTCGGTCGCGATCTGGTGGCGTTGGGGCATCTGGGCCTACCGCTGCTGGTCAGTGGCGGACGCAGCTTCGGACTCGAGGCGGGTTTCATGTTCGGCTATCGATTGCTCGCGGGCGCGGGCGTGTTTGCTCAACTGGACCTCGATGCCTTCGCGGGCGCGCAGTCCCGGGTCAATCTGCTCGCGAGTCTCGCGCTGGGCGTCGTCGTCGACTACGAGGTCCTGCCATGAGTGCTCGCAGGCTCCTGGGCTTGCTCGTGCTGTGGCTGGCGATCAGCGCGCCGACCCCGGGATCCGTCGGTTCCTGCAGCGGCGACCGTCTGGACCGCCCGGCTGACCTCTCGCAGTACTGCCAGCAGCGCGAGCAATTGATCTGCGTGCGACGTTTCCTGCGCAAGGAGATCACCGCCGCTGCGCGTGACGCGTGTCGCTGGAGTGGCATCGATCTGTGCGCGCAACGCAGCTTCGCCAAGGATTGCCAGCCGACGCAGCGCCAGGCCGACGCCTGCCTGAACGCGCTTGCGTCGTTCGACACGCTGCACACGCCGGATGATCAAGTCGCAGACTGCAACACGCAGGCGCTGTGCAACGTTCCCAAGGCGCCGAGCTCCGACGCAGGAGCGGGCTCACCATGAACCGCCCGCTGCGCCGCGCACGTGGCCGCCTGCACGACAACGTTGCGTTGTGGGCGCAGCTGGTCGCGCTTTGCTGCGCGCTGCCGCTGTGTCTCACGGGCTGCGCTGTGTTGGCCGGCAAGGCCGACTACGCCGACTACCGTGCCGTGCGACTGTCGCACGACGACGCGAGCCGACTGCTTGCCATGCAGCGCTACGTGCAGCGACACCCCGACGGCCAGTGGCATGTGTCGATCCAGGCCGAGCGTGAACGCCGGGACGTTGCGACCTTCGAGTCTGGCAAGGCCACTGCGACCGGGCTTTCGCACTATCTGCGCGTCTTTCCTGACGGGGTCTTCTCTGCGCAGGCACGCTCGCGGCTCTCGGCCATCGCATTGATCGAAGGGCGCAAGCACGCGGAGCTCGCGCGTGCACGGCAGCTGACAGAGGCGCGCAAACAGCGCGAGGTCGAGCTGTCGCGCACCTGGGTCACGCGGTTCATCGGCTACTGGGCCAAGACACTGGGCGGATTGTCGTCCTGGGGAGCGCCCATCCCGGAGGTCGCGCACGACAACCCGGCATTTTCGCGCGCCTTCGGTGCCGAGCCACGACCGCGCTGCACGCTGGACGAATGCGTGAAGTACTACGCGAGTCACTACGCCGTGCCCGTGCCCGGGGGCACGCGCGTCGAACGCACGCTGTCGCTGTTGCTGCGTTTGCGCATGCGCGACGGCAAGCTGGAGCGGGCGGAGTTGCTCTTGCCCGATCAGGGCTTCTCGCGCTGGTTCGAGATCGAAGAGCGCAAGGCCGTGGTCGACGGTGATCCGCTGGCTCGGCACGCCGCCGTGGCATGGGCCGAGAAGGTGCTCGTGCCGCTCTTGGCCATCGCGGGCAGCGATATAGCCGAAGGCCCAGGCGGCTACGTGCTCGCTCCGATCGAGCGGCCTGCCATCGGTCCGAGCGGCGAGCTGACGGACACCACGGCCGAGGACCCGAGTGCGCCCCGCAATCGTTTGGGAGGCGTGGCGGCCGATGGCACGACGCTGGCCGGGCCCGATGTCGGCGAGTTGGTCCGGCCGAAGCAGGAGCCCACGGCCGACATGGTCTTCGCTCCATTGGCCGTGGATCGCAGCGGGCATGCCGCAGCCGCGCCCGAGCTGGCCGCCACTCCGGCGGAACCGGCCGCTGCACCGCACGAGGCCGGCAGCGGCGAAGTGATGGTGATGCAACCGTTGGCGGTGCCATTGGCGGGGACAGGCCAAGGGCCGGCGCTACCGGCACCCACGCTCGCGCCCGAGGTTGCGCCGCCGGCCGCCCTGACCGCAGACCCTGGCGTAATCCGCGTGTTCACGTCCCGGGCCCTGCGTGTCGTCTTGTTCGCGGCGCCCAGTGATCAGAGCTCGCCGGCATACGACGGGATCGTGATCGAGCGCCTCGGACCGGCAGAGGCCAAGTCCTCGCCCGGTGCATCCGCCCACCGGGTCCGCACCGGGCACCATTGACCCTGGACACAGACGTCCGCATAGTTTCACGCGTTTCTGAAACTAGTTGATCTTGCCGCCCGTGCGCGTCCGGTGCGCGTCCGGTGCGCGGCCAGGGTCTAGGAGCCCAACCGATGATCCCGGCCGCAGCTTTCGAGGTCCTGCAGCACACGGCGCAGACCCATTCGTCGGCAGCCAATGCCGGCGAATACATGTTGCAGATCCATGAGTTGCTGCACGAAGCTCTGCCAGCTCTAGAGCACTTGCTGGAGCGCGCGACCGAGCGCGGGCCAACGCCCCTCGATGCGGCGGCCAAGCAGCTGGTGCTGGCGGGTGGGAAGCGAGTGCGTCCGCTCGCGACGCTGCTGGTCACGCGCGCTTGTGGCGGTGATGTAGCTCGAGCGATCCCTTTGGCCGCCGCGGTCGAGCTCGTGCACTCGGCGACGTTGCTGCATGACGACGTCATCGACGAGGGCGAGCTGCGGCGCGGGCGGCCGACGAGCCGCGTGCTCTGGGGCAATCTGGTGTCCGTGCTGTCGGGTGACCTGCTGCTCACCTCGGCGCTCGAGTTGGTCGACGCTTCCGGCGTGGACGGCGCGATGGCCGATACGCTCGCCACGATGCAGCGACTGATCGGCGGCGAGGTGGCCCAGCTCAAGGCGCGCGGCCGCGACGACCTGGGCATCGAGGGTTACCTGGAGGTCGTGCGCGGCAAGACGGCCTCACTCTTCGCCAACGCCTGCCGCGCGGGTGCGCGTGCCGCGGGGGCCGAGCCTCGGATCATCGAGGCGGTTGGCCTGTTCGGGGAACGCGTGGGCATCGCGTTCCAGATCATCGACGACGTGCTGGACCTGGAAGGCGTCCCGCACGAGGTCGGCAAGCGGCTCGGCCACGACCTCGCCGAGGGCAAGACCACCTTGCCTTTGGCGCTGGCCCTGCAGGAGGACGCCGACTTTCTGCGGCCGCTGCTGATCACGGCGCGCGCCGGCGACACGATCGCGGCTGCGCGCGTTTCCCAGGCGCCGTCGGTGCGTCGCGCCTGCCAGCAGGCTCGTGCCTTTGCCTTGCGGGAGACCGAAGCCGGTCTCGCGCAGCTCGCCTCGCTCCCGCCGAGCCACGAGCGCGAGCTGCTCGCGCAGTTGGTGCGGGGGCTCATCGAACGTCGCGCGTGATCGCGAGGATGCCATGCCAGAATCAGCGCAAGACGTGCTAGCCGCTGCAGAGGCCGCCGCCGACGGCGGCGAGAGCGGCGCCGACGAGCTGTGGGAGAGCGAGCGCATCGTCAGCGACGCGATCGGTCGGCTCATGGTGGTCTGGGGGTTCAAGCGCAACATGGGGCGCGTGTGGACGCTCCTGTACCTGTCGGACCAGCCCCTGCGAGCCGAAGCGTTGCGTGAACGGCTGCAGCTGTCGGCGGGGGCGGTGTCGATGACGCTGAGCGAGCTCGCCCGCTGGGGCGTGGTGCGCAAGGTCTTCCGCCAGGGTGACCGGCACGACTACTACGAGGCCGAGAGCAACCTGTGGAAGATGATCTCTCGCGTCTTGCGCGAGCGCGAGCGCGCCGAGGTGCTGTCGGCCATCGAAGCGCTCGAGGACGGGCTCGCCGCGCTCGGGCGCTTCGAGCATCATGCGGCGCAGGCGCCGCGCCGGCAGCGCGTGCAGCGCGAGCGCATCGAGCAGCTGCTTGAGCTCGCTCGACTCGGTCGCACGATGCTCGATGCGCTGATCGACCACGCACGCATGGACGCCAGCTGGCTTCCGCGCTTTCGACTGGGCCGCAAGGCGTAGACGAGCGACAGCGCGGCTTACGGGGTGTGGTGCGCTGTTGCGCGCTGCCGCCGCCGCGCCGTATCGTGCCGCGTGATGGACTTCGAGCGACTCGCCGCGCGGCTTTCGACTCGACCGCGCTGGCAGCTGGCTCTGGTTCTGGCCGCGCTGGGCTTTGCGTGCGTCCTGCCGTCGCTCGCGCTCGGCATCGAAGCGCTCGACGACATCCCGCAGCGTGACTTCATCCTCGCGCACCTGCACGGCACGGGCGGCGCGCAGCAGCGTCCCTGGTACGACATCTACAACCTGTCCTCCGGCGACGAGGTGGTCGGGATTCGAGAACGCTTCAACTGGATGCGTCCGTGGTGGGCGTGGCCTGGCCTGAAGGTGCGCTTCTTTCGACCGGTCGCCGCCGCGACCCTCTACGTCGACTACGCCCTGGTCGGTAGCCATATGTGGTTGGCGCATCTGCACAGCGCCCTGTGGTACGCGGCTGCGTGCTTCTGCATCTCGCTGTTGCTGCTCCGGCTGTCGCGGCAGAGGGAGCCTGCTCTGCTCGGTGCGCTGTTCTTCGTGCTGGACGATGCACACGCATCGCCGGCGGCCTGGCTCGCCGGTCGCAACGCCCTGATAGCGGCGACCTTCGTGGCGCTGTCCATGCTGTTCTACGATCGGGCATGTCGTGACGGGCCGCGTCGCTGGGCATGGCTGAGCGGCGCATGTCTGCTGCTCGCGCTGCTCGCCGCCGAGAACGTGGTGAGCGCGTTGCCCTGGTTCTTGGGCTATGCGTGGTTGCTCGACGACAGGCCGCCGGCTCGCAGGCTCGCGGCACTCGCAGGCATCGTTGCTGCCGCCGGCGCTTGGTTCGCGGCGCATCACCTGCTCGGCTTCGGCACGCGCGGCTCCGGCGCCTACCTCGATCCGATCTTCGATTCCGCGGCGTACCTTGCGGCCTTGCCGTTGCGCTACGGGATGCTCTGGCACGCGCAATTCGCCGCCCCGTGGGCGCTGCTCGGGCCTTTGCCATTCTCGGTCTTGGTGGGCATCGACAGGTTTCAGTTCTGGCTGCTGGTGCCAGCTTTGCTCGTCTTCGTGGCTCGCAACGCCGATCGCAACCGCGAGCTCGCGTTCTGGAGCGTCTGTGCGCTTCTCGGCCTTGTGCCGCTGACGGCGGCTGACCCGAACGAGCGCCTGCTCGTTCACACGGGTGTGGCGTTCTGGATGGTCGTCGCCCACTTCGTCACTGCGCTGGCCCGCGACAGTGCGCAGCGCCGCGGTCTGCCCCGCGCTGTGCTGGCCCTTTGCGTCGCGCTCATCGTGATCGTCCACGCAGCGCTCTCGCCGATCGCTCTGGCCAAGAGCGCAGGCCCGCAGCCAACGCGCGGAACTCCGTTCGCCGCGCGGGTCTTGGATCGCGACCCGGCCTGGCGCTACCGCGACTTGGTGTTCGTGAACGTGCCGTCGCTCTTGACGCCGCTGCTCATGGCGACCGAGCGCGTGAAGCAGAAGCTCCCGCTGCCGTTGCGCATCTCGGCGCTCGGTGCGACGGACCACGAAGTGGAAGTCACCCGACTCGACGCGCGCACCATCGAGCTGTACTGCCCGGCTGGCTACCTGCTCGACAGTTTCTCGGACTTCTGGCGCGGGCCGAGCGTCCCGCTGCGACAAGGCGAGCGCATCGGGCTGCACGCGTTCGACGTGCAGGTGCTGCGGGTCACGGTCGATCACCGCCCGTTACGCATGCGCATGCGCTTCGACACGCCGCTCGAGGATCCGTCCCTGAAGTTCGTGTACTGGAATGGCCGTGACTTCGCCGTGTTCTCGTTTCCGGCTATCGGGCGGCGCAGGATCATTCGAGCAGCCTACGACCAGACCGGTCAGATCCCCGAAGAGCTCGTCGACTGACGGAGCCGTGCGCGCCGCGTGCTCGCGTGGTCAGGCACCTGGCGGAAGGTCAGCGGCCGGCGTTACACTGAGTGGTCCATGTTGGCCGCGTCCCGAACGTTCGCCGAGGCCGTCTGCCACGCCGGCGCCTGGCCTCGCCTCGTCGAGTTGTGGCTGTGAGCGCGCCACGCAGCGTCCTGCTGCGAGTCGTGCTGTGGGGCGTGGCCGGCCTGATCCTCGTCGTGGGGCTTGCGCTGCGTGTCGCCGCCGCAGCCGGCGACTTCGGCATCGACGAGATCTCGTCGATGCGCATTGCAGCTCTCTTGCAGGGTCCACTCGCCGCGTTCCGCGTGCGTCACGACAACAACCACATTCTGAACACGATGTGGTTGTACTGGCTCGGCGCCGACCACGCGGCCGTCGTGTATCGAGCTCCGAGCATCCTCGCCGGCGTCGTCACCATCGTCGTTGGGGGCGTGATTGCGCGGCATCATGGACGGGCAGCCGCACTGACCACTGCGCTGCTGCTCTGCGTGTCGACGCTACTCGTGAACAGCGCTTCTGAGGCGCGTGGTTACGCGCCCGCGATGGCCTTCATCGCGTGCTCGGTGTGGTTGCTGGAACGGCGCCTGGCTGGCTCGCGCAGTCGATGGCTGGCAGCGCTGTTCGGCGCTTGCCAGGTGCTCGCGATGCTCTGCCACTTGTCGGCCGCCGTCGTCTGTGCCGCGCTGGGGTTTCACTGGCTCGTGCAACGAGCGCGTCGCGGCGACCGCCGCACCCTCGTGGCCGAGGCTTTCACGCTTCACGCGTTGCCTGGGCTGGCGGCGCTCGCGCTGTTCTTGTTCTTCGTGCGAGGCATGCAGGTTGGGGGTGGGGCGACGAACGGGAAGTGGAACACCCTCATGCAGACGGCGGGCCTGGTCTTTGGGCTGCCGCTCGATGCTCCGTCCCTCGCGCTCGGCGCCTGCGTGGTGGCGGGTCTTGGCGTTCTCGCGTTGACAGACTTGTGGCGACGAGACGATTCACGCTGGGTGCTCTACACAGTGGGCATCGGTTTCCCGCTGCTCGGGCTGGCCATGTACGACATCACGTACGCGGCGCCGCGCTACATTCTGATGAGTGTGTTCTTCCTCCTGCTCGCACTGGGCTCGTGGCTCGGTCGTGCCATCGAGCGAACCGGGGCAATGCGTCTAGCGGGTATCGGCGTGTGGTGCACGCTCGTGACGCTGAACTTCATGGGGGATCTGGAGCTCGCTCGCCTTGGTCGTGGCAGCTTCCGGCAGGGCGTGGCGTTCATCATCAGTCAAAGCAAGCCGGGGCCGATCTCCGTCATGTCGGATCATGATTTCCGCAACCCGCTCTTGCTCTCGTACTACGCTCGTTTTCATCCGCAGGGCGACCGCCTCGTATACTGGCTGTCGGACCACTTGCCCGCGGAGGGCGTCGAATGGCTGATCCTGCATCGAACCTGCGGAGAGTCGCCGCCCGTTGCGCAGACGATCGTCAACGGTGACCACTACACTCGTCGGCTGGCGCTGCCCACGGCTGCGCTCTCCGGCATCAGCTGGTTCATCTACCGGCGCGATCCGCCCGCCGCACGAACACCCGACACCACAGCCCCGCAGCAGCGAGCTGCGCCGCCTTGATTCACCGGCCAACCCAAGCTGTGCTCAGTGCAGCGCGCGCTCGGATTCGGGCGAGGCCGCGAACGAGAGCGTGTGGCCACGCATGACGGCCTTCTCGGAGACGCTGACGGCGCCCGCTACTGTTCCGTTGCCATCGACGACGCGATAGGTGCCGGGCTGGCTGACGCGTGCCGCAACGAAACCGTCGGCGGCCGGCTGCAGGCGCCGCTGGTAGACGAAACGCCGATACGCGTCGTGCACCTCGGTTTGCAGCCAGCTCGCACGCGCAGCCGGAAATCGCAGGAGCGCGCCAGGCACGAGCTCGAAGACCTTGTACTGCGCACTTGGCTGGCCTGGCGCGTCGTGTGACTCGAAGCGCCAGCGAAACTGACCCGAGCCGGAATTGGTCTGCCAATCCGAGCCATCGTGCAAGTGCAGTCGTCGGGCGAAGAGTTTCTCGGCGCTGCCTTCTGGTTCGGAGTCTGCGGCGACGCGTTCCGTGATCGCGTAGCGACAGCCACGCTTCACCATGCGTTCGACCGCTTCTGACTCCTGCGTGAAGTGGCTCGAGAACAGCACCGTGTCGTCGTAGGCAGCGGTCTCGTGCGGACCGCCACTCGAAGCCAGCACCGCTCGGTGCGCCATGGTCTGAATGAAGTTGCCGAGCGTCCACGGGGCGAGCACGCAGTAGGCCGGCCGCACGCCGGGCTGGTACACGTCGCCAGCACTGGGGGTGGAGACACGCAGCTCCGTCATCATCCGGACGAGCCACGGCTCCATCTCCAGCGGCCGCATCTGGGTCTGCGGATCGGAGTCGAACACCGGTGACCAGAAGCGCGTCACGGGCCACAGCGCGGCGAAGGCCAGCAGCACAGCGGCTGCCTGCGTGAGTTTCCGTCCGCGCAGCGCACACCACAGCGCGCCAGGAACCGCAACCGCCACGGGTGCGGCGTAGTACACGAAGCGCACTTGCATGAAGACGAGTGCCGTGGCGCAAGCGGCGGAGAGCAGGACGAAGACGGCGGTCGGGGAGGGCGGTCGGCTGCGCAACACGACGACCAGGTGGATGACGATCAGAAACACGAGCAGCAGCGGCGTGAAGCCGAGCTCCTCGATCACGAAGTACGTGGGTATGCCGCCCGCCCACGCCGGTTGCGACTCGGTGATGTTCGCGGCCCACGGATCTCCGACGCGCGTCAGGAAGGCGGTGCCCGCCAAGAAACCGTGTGCGCCGAGGCCGAAGAGCAGCGCGACGCCCAGCATGGGGAGCATGACGTTGACGCGCAACAGGGGGCGCAGCTGCAGGCCGGTCTGCCCGATCTGCTGCGCGACCGGGAACAGCAGTGCCCACGCGAGCAGCATCGCAGGTTGCAGCAACGACAGGTGGTACGCCGCGAACGCCGGCCGACCGCGCATGACGTTCAATGCCGCGTACGGAAGCGTCAGCCCTGCGCCGACGCAGAGCGCAACGATGAACACGCGCGCTGCCGCCTTGCGCGTCGACGCTTGCTGCGTGGTCGCGACCATCAGCAGCCCGACAGCCGCTGGCACGGTCAGGTACACGACGGCACCGCGCCACATCAGCAGCGACAGCGCGATGGCGATGCCAAGGACGCTGGCTTGACGTGTCGTGGGTGCGGCTCCGTGTTCGAGCGTTTGCACGCAGCGCAAGGTCAGGGCGTAGACCCACAGCTGCGTCACCACTTCACCGACGTGGTGGTCGGCTCGGCCCAAGATCGCGAAGCTGACACTGCCCGGCAGCACAATATACAGCGCGACTCCCAGCCAGGCGGTGTCGCCTTGCAGTCGTCGCAGGATGTCCAGCAGTGGCAGGATCGCAAGCGCACCGAGCACGGCAGGCCAGAGCACGCCGACCAACAGCGGCGGCACAGACGTCAGCGCTGCGATCGCCGCGGGCACCATGTCGAAGAGCGGCGACCAGATGGAGTACGCGCCGTTCGGGTAGTTGCGCCACAGGTCGAACTCAGGGAAGCGCGGCCAACTCTGGGCGCCCACCACGATGCGATGTAGGTGGTAGTAGACGTCGGGGCAGTTCCACGCCACGAGGCCGTCGGGCTGAAACACGTCGTCGGCAAATGGTAGGATGCGGACGGCGAGCGCGGCGAGGACTGCGAGTAGCGCGAGCAGCCATTCAGTTCTTCCGAGCTGGGGCGTGCTCGCTCTCGACTCCGTAATTCGCACGCAACGAAGTTAGCGCATCCGTTCTGCACATGACACAGAATCCACAGCGCGTGCTCGTGTTCGTGATCGCGTACGAGGCGGAAGCGAGTCTGGCCAGCGTGCTCGATCGCATTCCGCGTGAGCTATTCGAGCACTTTCACTGCGAGATCTTGGTCGTCGACGATCACTCCACGGACCGCACGTTCGACATCGGCGCCGCGTATCGCCGCGCACATCCCGATGTGCCGATGGTGGTGCTGCGCAACGCGGTGAACCAAGGCTACGGGGGCAATCAGAAGGTTGGATACTACTACGCCGTTCGCAACGGCTTCGACTTCGTCGCGATGGTCCACGGGGACGGGCGGTACGCGCCGGAAGAGTTGCCGCGCTTGCTCGCACCGCTCGTGGCCGGCGAAGCCGATGCCGTGTTCGGCAGTCGCATGCTCACGGCCTTCGGAGCGATCGAGGGCGGCATGCCGCTCTACAAGTTCGTCGGCAATCGCGTCCTCAGTCGCTTTCAGAACTTCGCGCTCCGCACGACGTTCTCCGAATTTCACAGCGGCTACCGCATCTACTCGGTGCCTGCGCTCGCTGCCGTGCGCTTCGATCTGAACACGAACGACTTCCACTTCGACACCGAGATCATCATCCAGCTCCTGCAAGCAGGGCGTCGCATCGTGGAGCTGCCAATCCCGACCTACTACGGCAACGAGATCTCTCGCGTCAACGGCATGTTGTATGCGGCGCGGGTCGCGCGCGTCACGCTGCAGGCGGTCGCGCATCGCTTCGGGCTGCTGTACCAGCGTCGTTTCGATCCCAATCCCAGCGACAACACGCACTACTCACTCAAGCTCGGCTACGCCAGCAGTCATACGTATGCCATCGACGCGGTGCCGGCCGGCTCGCGCGTGCTCGACCTCGGGTCGGGGCCGGGTGGCATCGCTCGGGAGCTGCACAAGAAGGGCTGCACCGTGACGGTGGTCGATGCCCGCGAGCTCAGTGAAGCGCCAAGCGTTGGCGTCACTTGCGTGGTTCAAGATCTGGACGAGCCACTCGAGGTCGACGCCGCGCCGTTCGATCACATCTTGCTCTTGGACATCATCGAGCATCTGCGCGACCCCGAACGCTTCATGGATGACCTGCGGCGCCAATTCGATTTCGAGCCGCGCACGCTGGTCGTGTCAACGCCCAACGTTGCGTTCATCGTGCAGCGGTTCATGCTCTTGCTGGGTCAGTTCAACTACGGCAAGGCGGGCATTCTCGATCGCACGCACACCAGGCTCTTCACGTTTGCCGGCCTACGCCGGCTGCTGCGTGACGCTGGCTTTCGAAACCTCGAGATGCGCGGTGTGCCGGCGCCATTTCCCAAAGTGTTTGGCAACGGCTGGCTCGGCCGCGCCGCGCTGGCCTTGAACGTTGCGCTGATCCGGCTTTTGCCAACCTGGTTTTCGTACCAGATCTTCGTGACCGCCGAGGCCACGCCGTGCGTGGACTTCGTGCTCGACTCGGCGCGGCGCTACCGCACTTTGCCGCCGCCGCCGTGAGTCCGGGGCCCGGATCCGAATTCGGAAGCGGACATTTCTACTTTGCACAAACCCGACATTTGCACTTTGGCCCTACAAGTGAAGTTCGCATAAGATATATTATGTAAACTCGAGCCCCGAGTTTCCGCGCGTGGTGAGGTCGCTGGGGTCGTCACGGCACTACGGCGCACGCCCAACCCGGGCCTGGGGCTCGCGATGAGCGTGCCGGGGTTGCCGAGGATGCAGGCTCGACGGCTCGGCCCGGGCCGGCTCAGTAGTCGAACGCGTACAGCGTGCCGGAGTTGCCGAGGATGAAGCCTCGCCCATCCAGCAAGCTCGGCGACGCGGCGAAGCCGTGCTCGGTCTGCAGTCGGCCTTGCTCGCGGCCATCGGCGAGCGACAGAGCCAGGAGCGCGCCGCGGGTCTCGGTCACGTAGACCGTGTGCGAACGCAGGCTGACGCTGCCCGGCGCGCCGCGCAGGCCGCTGCGCTTCCAGCGCAGCTCGAGGCTCGGCAGCTCCAGGCAAACGACGCCGCTTTTTGCCGAGCCGAGCACCAGCGCATCCTCGTCGTTCGTCATCGTCGTGATGCCGGTCAGCTCGGGGTTGCGCATCTGCACCGCGCCGTGCGCGGCGTCGATGGCGTAGAAGCCTCCGAGAAAGGATGCGGCGTAGATCAGGTCGCCGACTTGCACGGGCGTGGTGTCGACATCGACGAGGCCTTTTTCGGTCTGCGTCGGGTCGGCGAAGTCGAGCGTGGTGTCGACCAGCCAAAGCACGTGCCCGTCGCCCGGCGACAGCGCGACGATGCTGCCGTCGGTGAACCCTGTGAACAGCCGATTGTGGCGCAACAGCAAGCCCGCGTGCCCCGAGATCTGCAGGCCAGCGCGCGGCTCGCGTTTGTAGCGCCACAGCACCGACCCATCACTGCGCGAGAGCGCCAGCACGTTGTCGTCGTCGGTCACCAGATAGAGCGCGTCTTCGGAAAGCACCCCGGGCCTGGAGATCGGCGCGTTGGTCTCGAACTTCCAGCGCAGCTTGCCGCTGCTGGCGTGCAGCGCGTGCACGACGCCACGTACGGTCGTCACGTAGAGTTGGTCGTGGTCCGGATCGAGCGTGGGTTCGGCTTCGATGCTGGATTCGGTCTGGTAGCTGTACAGCGGGCGGCCGTTGTCGCGCAGCGCCCACAGCACGTTCTGTGTGGAGCCCACGTAGAGCCGCCCGTGCTCGCTATCGAGGGCCGCGGCGGCACGTTCGACGGGCACGTACGGCCCGCCGAAATGCGGTGCGAGCTCGGTCGCCCAGCGCACGCGCAGGCCCGGGCCCGCGGCGCGCAACTGCGCCTGATCGAGCCGGCTGAAATCCTCAGCGCCACCCACCGCGCCGCAGCCTGCGAGCGCGAGGCCTGCGGCGATCGCCCAGCGGCGCAGCGGCTGCATCGTCACTTCCCGGCGGGTCCGGTGGCGCCCGGCTTCTTGGCCGCGAGCTGCTTGCGCAGGGCGTCCATGATCTGCTGGGACACGATCGGGTTACCACCGCCGCCCAGGCTCGAGAGATCGAGCGGCGGCTTCTCGGCGGCCTTGCCACCGAGCTCTTGCACCAGGATCTGCGTGGCATCGTTCACGGAAGCGAAGCGCTCGCCCTCGCCGGCGGTCTTCTCCGTGGCTGCAGCCGAAGCCTTGATCGACGCTTCCAGCAGCTTCAGTGCTTCGTCGCGCTTGCCGGTCGCGGCCAGCACGCGGGCGCGCTGGAAGTCAGAGATGCTCTTGTAGGCTCCCTTGTCGAGGCCACCGAGCTCGTCCCAGCGCTTGAGCGCTTCGTCGGGTTTGTTCTCAGCCTCGAGGGCGTACGCCAGGCCCTCGAGCGCGCGCGCCCGCAGGAAGGTGTCAGTGCCGACGCTTTGCAACGCTGCGTTGTAGCTCTGCGCCGCCTCGCTGGGCTTGCCGAGTGCGAGCAACTCGCTGGCTTCGCCGAGCTTCGCCCACAGGCCAGCCTGCGTGTCAGAGAACTTCTTAGCGACGTCGCGGTAGCGTTCCAGTGCCTTCTTGTCGCGCTCCGCAGAGCTGCTGAACGTGGGCACGAGCGAGTCTTCCGCAGGCGGCGTGTCTTCCGATGTGACGACCCCGGTGGCTGCCACGACGGCGCTGCGCAGCAAGCTGCCGGCCTCGCGGTCGGTCTGCTCCCGGTGCATCGAGTACAGCGTCCAGCCAGCGGCTGCCACCGCCAGCGCGGCGATGCCGCCCCAGATCAGCTTCGCGTTGCGGTCGAGCCAAGAGCTGGCCCACAGGACCGACTTGGCGACTTCCTCGGCCGGGTTCTGCGTGCCGCGGTCGGCTGCCTTTTGGGCGGCTTTCGCGGCACGCTTCGCAGCGAGTCGTGACCCCGCGGTATCCCGTGCAGGGGCTTGTGGGTTGTTCTCGAGGTTGGCCACCGTAAACTCCCGCGCGGCCCCGTTTGAAAGGGCCGGGGTCGGAGGCGGCGACTATACACTCGGCCGATCTCAAGTCAAACGACAACGCCCGCGCGGTCGGCGGGCACAGCGCGCATGGTTTCCGGGACCGCGCGTGTGGTATCTGCCGAGGCGTGAAGTGGGCATCCCCCCTGCTCTGTCGTGCGCTCGGCCTCGTGATCGTCGTTGTCGTCGCATGCCTGCGGCCCAGCGCAGCGCGCGCGTACGAAGATCAGGCGACTGTGGGCTTGAGCCTTGGCTACGCGAACGCTGTGTTCAAAGGGCAGCCGGCGCCGGGCGCGGCAGCCATCCTTCACGGCAGTCTCGGTCTGGGCGACATCTGGTCGGTGCGCGCTCAGCTGGGCTACGGCTTCCATCCCGACCACACGCCGCTATCGGTGCTGATGGCCGGCGCCGATCTCATCTACACAATCGACGTGCTGGAATGGGTGCCGTACTTCGGAGCCGGGATCGACGCGCTCAGCACGCTGCGTGCACGCGCGGTCGGAGCCGAGGCTGGTCTGCACGCCGCGCTTGGACTCGACTGGTTGTGCTCGCGCAGCTTCGGTTTCGAGCTCGAGGCTCGTCCGGTGTTCTTGCTCACGGCGCTCGGGCGCGACCCTGTCTACTTCACGCTCACGCTGTCCGGATTGCTGTTTCTGGATCTCTGAGGGCACGGGCCGACGCGCACGAACCCGTGGATGCGTGCAAAGGTCAAAGGGCCAATGCCACGCACGGCCTGCAGGTCTTCGGCGCGTGCGAAGCTGCCGCGGCGTTCACGCGCGGCCACGATGCGCTCGGCCAACTTGGGGCCGATGCCCGGCAACAGTCTGAAGTCGGCGGCGCTGGCACGGTTGACGTCGAAGCAGTCGCCGTCGCGTAGCGCGCTGACGGCAACGCGCGCCACGGGCGGGGAGCGCTGCAGCGCTTGCGGTGCGGGTGGCCGGGTGCTCGCCAGCGCGGCGATCGCCAGCAGGCTGACGATGACTCCCGCGGCGCCCAGTCTCGGTGAACCCTGCACCTCCCCCTTTCGGTCGGGGCGTGCCGGGGTTGCCTGCCGAGTGAGTCAGCCGAGGCCGAAGCCGTTGTGGAGCGTGCGCACGGCCTTGTCGGCCTGCGTCTTGTCGATCAGACACGACACGCGGATCTCGCTCGTGGTGATCGCCTGGATGTTGACGCTCTGCTCGGCGAGCAGCTGGAACATCTTGGCCGCCACGCCCGAATGACTGCGCATGCCGGCGCCCACGATCGACACCTTCGCGACGTCGTCGTGCAGGCGCACTTCGCCGGCGCCGATCTCGCGCGCCACGCGCTCGGTCACCTCTTTGGTGCGCGCGAGGTCGGTGTGCGTGACCGTGAACGTGAGATCCGCGCGGCCGCCCTTGGGTTCGGTCTGGATGATCATGTCGACCGAGATGTTGTTTTCGGCCAGCGTGCCGAACACGCGGGCGACGACGCCGGGCTTGTCGGGCAGCTCGCGCATCGTGACCTTCACGTCGTTCTTGTCGCAGGCGACGCCGGTCACGACCACCGCTTCGAGCGCGCCGTCTTCGGCGCCGACGATGGTGCCGTTGCTGTCGCTGAAGCTCGAGCGCAAGTGGATGGGAATGCCGTATTTCATCGCGATCTCCACGGAACGTAGCTGCAGAACCTTGGCGCCGAGCGAAGCCAACTCGAGCATCTCCTCGAAGGTGATGCGATCGAGCTTCCTGGCTTCCTTGCAGATGTTGGGGTCGGTCGTGAAAATGCCGTCGACGTCGGTGTAGATCTCGCAGACGTCGGCCTTGAGCGCAGCCGCCACGGCCACGCCCGTGGTGTCGCTGCCGCCACGGCCCAGCGTGGTGATGTTGCCCTGCGGATCGACGCCCTGGAAGCCCGCGACGACCGGCACGCAGCCGTCGGCGATGGCGGCGCGGAACGGCTCGACGTCGATCGAGCGGATGCGGGCCTTCGTGTAAACGCCATCGGTGAAGATGCGCGTCTGATGGCCGACGAGCGAGCGCGCAGGCACGCCGCGCTCGGCGAGCGCGATCGACAAGAGCGCTGCGCTGACTTGCTCACCGGTGGCGACCAGCGAGTCCATCTCGCGCTCGCTTGGCCGCTTGGAGAGCTCTTTGCCGAGCCCCAGCAGACGGTTGGTTTCGCCGGACATGGCGCTGACCACGACCACAACATCGTTGCCCTGGGCACGAGTGGCCGACACGCGTTCGGCGACCGCACGAATTCGCTCCAGCGTGCCCACGCTGGTGCCGCCATATTTCTGAACGATGAGCGTCACGGGGCGGCCATCCTACGGCTGGCTGGCTAGCAGTCAATTGCCTAATGCGTGACGAGTACCGAAACCCGGGGCTGGCCCTGCGCTAGTTGCGCTGGCCCTCGCTCGGGCGGTTTTCGTTGGGCTTGTTTTGGGCCGGCGCTGCGGGCTTGGCCGGCGGCTCGCCAGACGGCTGCTGGGGCTCTTCGGGCTTGGGGGCGTCCGTCGAGGGAGGCGTTGCTCCCTTGGGGGGACCGAATTCCTCGAGCAGCTTGCGACCGAGCTTGTCGAGCATGAGCGCTTCCACGTAGCTCGGCATGGCCGGCACCTGGATCACCACTCGCACGGTCTCCACGCCGTCGCTCTTGCTGGTCACCAGCTCGACGCTGCCCGGGAACGTCTTGCCGTGATCCGGATAGTCGAAGAAGAAGTAGCCATCTTCTTTGTCTTTTTCCGTGATCTGGCACTCGAAGTCGACGCGCATCAGGCGCACGACGCTCGGCCAAACCCGCGAGAACGGGTAGCTGAACGTGACTTCACGGCGGGCATGAGCCACGGCCGGTACGCTCAGCGCGAGCGCGATCACGAGCCACTGCAAATGACGGCGCATGCCGTGGATATCGCAGACTCGCTGGATTGCGCCAAGTTTTCGGCGGGCGCGGGCTGTGACGGGACAGCGCTAGAGCTTCGGCCGCACCGAGTCGGGCGGAACGCGCACCAGGTCCGCGATGCGCAGCTTCATCGCATACAACGGGATCACGCCGGCTACCACCATCACGGTGGATTGCAGTACGTAGAGCAGGAACACGAAGACGGCGCCCTGCGTCGCCACCACGCTCTCCGGAAAATAGAGCTTCAGGCACGCGCATACGGCCAGCTGGAAGTTGCCGAACAGACCCGGGCCCGTGGGTAGCAGGATGCCGATGGCCAGCACGCCCATCACGGCCGCGGCGTGGCCCAGCTGCATCGGCAGGCCGCAGCCGCGACCGAGCAGCCACACACCCAGGGCGTTGACGCTCCAGTAGATCAGCGACTCGAACAGGAACCCAGCGGCGAGCCTTGCGGAACCGATCGAGCGCAGGCCGTCCGCGACGTTGCCCACCTTCTCGGCCAGCAGCGCCCCGAGCTTCTTCGAGAACAGGCCGAAGCCCCAGTGCGTGAGCCGCACGGCCAGCGCGCGTTGCCAAAGGAACATGCCGAGCGCGACGAAGGCGCCGGAGAAGAGCAAGAGCGCGGCGTAGCCGTAGGTCGGCAGATGGCGCGCCACCGAATCGGTGGTGGGCAAGCGCGGCAAAGCGAACAGCGCCCAGGCCACGCACAGGCTGGTCAGTAGGCCGTCGAGCACACGCTCCACGGCCACGGTGCCGAAGCCAACGGAGATCGGAATGCCCTGCCGCAGCTTGCCGAGCGCCGGCCGCGCGAGCTCACCCAGGCGTAGCGGCAGCGCAAAGATCGCAAAAAAGCCGATCCAGTTCATCAGGATCACTTCGCGCAGCGGCACGCGCCGGATCGGCGCGATCAGGAAGCGCCAGCGGCTGGCGCGGAAGTAGTGCAGCACGAGCAGCGTGAGCAGGTAGGCCGGGATGCTCCAGGGCGCGACCTGGGCGAAGGCCTGCGCGGGTGGCAAGAGCGGCACCCCTCCCCGCGCCGCGAGCCACGCGAACAAGGCGCCCAGCGCGATGGAAACGAGCAGCTTCGGCAGCATGCCCAACATGGCGCTGGGTTCGTGGGCGGGCGCTTCAGGCACTGCTGCCGTGTCGGCGCTGGCTTCGCTGGTCGACGGATCCTGCATGTCAATCTTGCACCGTGCCTTCAAGGATGCTGCGCGGATGCTCGCAGAGCAGCAACTGGGCCTCGTTTTCGCCGAGCAGCTCGACCAGGCGAGCGATGCCGTGCTGCACGAGCTCGACGTCCGCCGGCTTGTGACTGTCGCTGCAGGCCAGGTAGTAGAGCCCTTCGTCCAGCATGCGTTCGGCGGCCTTCTCGGCCTTGCGCCCGTACTTGCCGGTCAACGACATCAGATCCAGCTGCGCTAGCACGCCGCGCTCCACCAGGCTGGTGAGCGGTTCCGAGTCGCGAAACAGCGGCGTGTAGCGCTCCGGGTGCGCGATCACGGGTTTCACGCCGCGTACGCTCAGCCGGAACAGCAGGGCCTCGATGTTCACCGGCATGCGGTCGGGCGGCAGCTCGATCAGCGCTGCGTGGCCGCCTGGGTACGGCAGAGTGTCGCCGCGCGCGAAGAGCGTGAAGAACACGTCGTCGCAGAAGTGCTCTGCGCCCAGGCCCAGGCCAGGCATCTTCGGGTGTTCTTTGGCCTCTTGCGCGAACGCCTCGAAGGCGCGCACCAGGTCGGCCTTCCGATTGTCGAACATCCCGTTGCGAATGTGCGGCGTGGCGACGACGGTCTGGTAGCCGATGCTTGCCAGCGCCTGGCACAGCGCCACGCCCTGCGCGAAGTCGCGCACGCCATCGTCCACCGCAGGCACGTAGTGGCAGTGCAGGTCGATCATCCCCGACAGGCTCACGTTTGGCACTCTTTCACGCAAGCCGGCAAGAGCGCGAGCAGCGCATCGCGGTTGTTGAGCGTCGGCTCGTCCAGCACGCGCTCCAGCACGCGCTCCAGCACGCGACCGATGATCGGGCCCGCTGGTACACCGAGCTGCTTCATCACGTCGTTGCCCGAGATCGCGAGGTCTCGCGTGCCGAAGGCCGCGCCCGCCGCGACGCTCTGCTCGATGCGACCGCGCAGCTCGTCCAGCGCGGCCAGCTCGTCGCTCACTGGGCGCCCCTTGGCGAAGGCGTCGGCGCGTGCCAGCGCGATCAGATCGTCCACGTGCTCCATGCCCACCCTGCGCACGAAACGCCGCACCGCGGCGTCGCTCCACTCGCTCGAATAGCAGACCAAGTGGTGCCGCACCAAGTGCACGATGCGCTTGCGGTCTTCGTTCGAGAATCGGTAGGTCTTGAGCCAGCTGTCGGCCATGTCCGCGCCGACCACCTCGTGTCCGTAGAAGGTGTAGTCGCTGGTCTTGTCCGAGCGCGCGCGCGTGCGCGGTTTGCCCAGGTCGTGCAGCAGCGCCGCCACCCGGTGCATCGGCCCGCTGTGCGAGGCATCCATGCACTGCATCGAGTGGGTCCACACGTCGTAGGCGTGGAACTTGTTTTGGGCGCACTCCACTTGCTGCATCAGGTCCGGGCACGTGAGGCCGAGGATGCCGGTCGTGCGCATCACTTCGAAGGCTCGCGACGGCTCTCGCGCTTCCATGGCGCGCATCCACTCGTCGCGTACACGCTCGGCGGACACCTTCGAAAATGCGGCCAGGGCCTGCGGGATGGCAGCACGCGTCTCTGGGTCGAGCGCGAATTCGAGCGTCGCGACGAAGCGCGCTGCGCGCAGCACGCGCAGGCCGTCCTCCGAGAAGCGCTCTTCGGCGCGCCCCACTGTGCGCAGAATGCGGCGTTCCATGTCGTCGATGCCCTCGAACGGGTCGACCAGCCGGTCGGCCAGCGGATCGTAGGCGACCGCATTCACCGTGAAATCGCGGCGCGCGAGGTCCTCCTCGATCTCCTTCACGAAGAAGATCTCGTCGGGCCTGCGCGAATCGGAGTAGGCGCCTTCCCCGCGCAGGGTCGTGACCTCGTACGGTACGTCGTCCCACAGCACGGTGACGGTTCCGTGCGCGATGCCCGTCGGCACCACGCGCCGGAAGATGCGCATCATCTCCTGCGGCGTGGCCGTGGTGGCGATGTCCCAGTCCTTTGGCGTGCGCGAGAGCAGCGTGTCGCGCAGGCTTCCGCCCACCACCCAGGCCTTGTGCCCGCCAGCGCCGATGCGTCGGCACAGTTCGACGACGGCGGCCGGGATGCTTCCCTCACTGACTTTTCGCAGGACCATGGCGCGCGTTCATACCTTGGCCGGACCGAGGTTGGCGCGAATAGTGATTCCCTTGTGGCGATCCAGCAACTCCCGCGCGCGGCGGCGCAGTTGTTGCGCACGCTCGGCGACGTGGCTGGCGATGGCGCCTGCCGGGTTCAGGTGGTCCGCATAGGCGAGCGCCGAGCGCGCCAGCTCGACCTCGAGCCCGAGCTGTTCGAAAAGCTGCATCGATCGCTCGAGCGGGGCCGCCGGGTCCTCCCATCACGACGAGCGTATGCGGGGCTTGCGTGCTCAAGGTGTGGTCGAGTGCATCCTCGAGCAGCGCAAGCTCCTGCGTCCGCCCGAGCAGGGGCGCGCGCAACCTGGGTGGTGTGCTGCGAGGTCGGTCGGTGGTGGGCGGCGGCGAGGCCATCAGCGCTCCATCTTACCAGGCGGCTTGTTTCGGCGGCGCGTTCATCCCATCTTGCGCCTGTGGGTACTCGGGCCACAGGCGACGGCACGGCACTTGGGTCGCAGCTTTCGCCTCACGACGGCGCCGACGCCACGGCACAGGCCGGCCACAGTCACGGTCACGCTGGCGACGACGATCCCCCTCACGCACCCCACGACCACGATCATGCCCATGGTCACGCGCACGGCCACATTCCGGCCGACGCTTCCGCGCAGCGGCTGCTGATCACCCTCGCGCTCACGTTGGGCTACTTCGGCGTGGAAGTCGGCGTAGGCCTGTGGTCGGGCAGCCTCGCCCTGCTCGCCGATGCCGCGCACATGCTCACCGACGCAGCGGCGCTCGGCCTGTCGCTCGCGGCGGCACGGATTGGGATGCGGCCGCGCTCGGCGAGCAAGACCTACGGCTATCGGCGTGCCGAGGTCATCGGTGCGTTGGTGAATGCCAGCGCGATGATCGTGCTGTCGTTGTTCGTCATGGTCGAGGCGGCCAAGCGCCTGCAGTCGCCGCCTGCGATCCGTGGCGAGGGCGTGCTCTACACCGCCGTGATCGGGCTTGCGGTGAACGTGGTCGCGGCCTTCGTGCTCGCGGGCAGCGCCAAGCACAGCCTCAACGTGCGGTCGGCCCTGCTGCACGTGCTGGGCGACGCGCTCGGTTCGGTGGCCGCCATCGTGGCCGGCGCCTGCATGTGGTTCTTTGGGCTCGCCATCGCCGATCCGTTGGCCTCGATGACCATCTCCGCGTTGCTCATGCTGGGTTCGTTCCACGTGCTGGTCGAGGCAGCTGACGTGCTGATGGAAGGCACGCCGCCGGACCTCGCGACCAGCGACATCGAGACAACGATTCTCCAGACGCCCGGTGTGCAGGCCGTTCACGACCTGCACGTGTGGTGCGTCACGCCCACCGAACCGGTGCTCACGGCACACGTCATCCTCACGCCGGCCGCTCACGGTACCGATGTGGCAAAGCGCGTCGGCGAGCGCCTGCACGCCATCCACGGCCTGGGCCATGTCACGATCCAACCCGAGGCCCCTACCCGCGAGCTCGTGTCGCTCCGCCTGCCCACAGGCAAGAAAAAGGTGTGATTGTGCGCAGCCGCGGCTGCTATGATCTGCCCTTGGTGCGCCCGCTCCGCCACTTGCTAGGCTTCCGGGCTCCATTGAACGTCGCATGAACCGCTGGATCAAACCCTTCCTCGCCGTCGTCGCGCTCACGGGCGCCTTCTGCATCACCTTCGTGTGGCCGAACCACAACGCGCTCAACTTCGACATCGACAGCTCGCCGCGCGCCCAGGCTGCCAAGAAGCGCATCCCGTACGACCTCTCGCAGGTCCGCGTGCTCAAGACGGTGATCGCGAAGGTCAACCAGAACTACGTCGAGCCGCAGCGCATCTCGTACCGCACGATGCTCTTCGCCGGTCTCAATGCCATCCAGCGTGCCGTTGCGCCCGTCATCGTCCACTACGACCAGGGCCAGCCCAGCTTCCGCATCCAGGTGAACAACGAATCGGCGGTCTTTCGGGCCGACGACGTCGACTCGCCGTGGGCGCTCACCTGGCGCTTCCAGGAGGTCTTCAAGTTCCTGCAAGACAAGCTGCTCCCCGACGAGGATGTGAAGCTGCGCCAGGTCGAGTACTCGGCCATCAACGGCATGCTGCGCACGCTCGATCCGCACTCCATCGTGCTCGAGCCGGAAGAATTCTCCGAGATGCAGCTCAGCACGAAGGGCGAATTCGGGGGCCTCGGCATCGTCATCTCGATCCGCGACGGGCAGCTCACGGTGATCCGCCCGATGGAAGGCACGCCAGCGTTCTTGGCGGGTCTCAAGAAGGGCGACCGGATCGTCAACATCAACGACGAGTCGACCCTGAACATGCCGCTGGAAGAAGCGGTGTCGCGCTTGCGTGGCGCGCCTGGCTCTTCCGTCACGGCGTGGGTGGTGCGCGAGGGTCCCAAGGGCTGGAAGCAGCCCAAGCGCTTCGATCTCGTGCGTGCGGTGATCCACATCGAGTCCATCGAGTCGCGCATGCTCGAAGGCGGCGTGGGCTTGGTGCGGCTCAAGAGCTTTCAGTCCAACACCTGCGACGACCTGCACGCGGCGCTCGAGAAGCTGCACCAGCAGAACCTCAAGGGCCTGGTGCTCGACCTGCGCGACAACCCCGGCGGCCTCTTGCAGCAAGCGGTGTGCGTGGCCGACGTGTTCTTGTCGCGCGGCACCATCGTCACCACGTCCTCGAACGATCCGGACAAGAGCGAGCGCAAGCTGGCCCATGAAGAAGGCACCGAGCCTGAATACCCGCTGATCGTGCTGGCCAACGGCGGCAGCGCGTCGGCGAGCGAAATCGTGGCCGGCGCCCTGAAGAACCACGACCGCGCCTTGATCGTCGGCGAGCGCACCTTCGGCAAGGGCTCGGTGCAGATGCTCTACAACGACGACAGCGACGGCTGGGCGCTCAAGCTCACGATCGCGCAGTACCTGACGCCCGGCGACGTCTCGATCCAAAGCGTCGGGATCGTGCCCGACATCGAAATCGAGCCGATGACGGTCGATCCCGTCGACATGGATCTCACGGTTGACAAGGAATACCTGCGCGAGTCCGACCTGCACGCGCACCTCACGCACGAGCACGCGCGCGACTCGCAAAAGCCAGAGGTCGTGCTGCGCTACTACCTGCCCGAGGAGACGCGCCAGCGCTTGCGCGAAGCCTCGCCGGAAGACGTCGCCGAGAACGAGAAAGAGAACGAGTTCTTGACGCAGTTCTCGCGTGCGCTCATCTCGCACGCGACCGTCGCAGGCCGGCAGCAGCTCTTGCGCCAGGGCGCGCAGGTGATCGAGGACGCCCGCTCCCACGAGATGGGCCATGCCGTGGCCGAGCTGAAGAAGCTCGGTGTGGACTGGAGCATCGGCAAGGACGAGGGCGGCAGTGACGTGTCGGTCGAGGTCTCGACCGACCGCACCGACAACGTCGTGCGCGCGGGCGAGGCCTTCGAGCTGCGCATGAAGGTCACCAACAAGGGCAAGGCGCCGCTCTACCAGCTGCACGCCGTCACCAAGAGCGACAACCGCCTGTTCTCAGACCGCGAGCTGGTCTTCGGCAAGCTCGCGCCGGGCGAGACGCGCTCGTGGGCCACCACCCTCGGCATCTGCAAGACCGAGCCGGGCGGCAAGCGCGAGTGCACCGTGCCCAAGAGCATGCCTGACCGCGCCGACGGCATCCGCATCGAGTTCGAGGAGGCCGACGGTCACGCGCCCAAGCCTGCCGAGGTTCGCGTGCGCGTGCAGGCCCTGCCCTTGCCCGTCTTCGCCTACACCGTTCAGGTTGCAGACAACGGTCGCGGCAACGGCGATGGCGACTTCGAGCGCGGGGAGCTCGGCACCGTATACCTGCGCGTCAAGAACGTCGGTCAGGGCACGAGCGAAGAGACCGTCGCGAATCTGCGCAACCTCAGCGGCCCTGGTCTGCTGTTGCACGCCGGTCGCTTTCAGCTCGGCGAGCTGAAGGCGGGCGCCGAACAAACGGTGGCCTTCACCTTCGAGGTCCTGCCCGAGTTCACCGAAGCGGAAGCCAAGCTCGAGGTCTCGGTGGGAGACACGGTGCTGCGCGAGTCGGCCGGCGAGAAGCTGACGATCGCGGTGCGCAGCGAGCCTGCCGCCAAATTCGCCACGCGTTCAGGCAACGTTGTGCTGTCCGATGGCAGCGTGGTGTACGAGCGCCCTGCCGACGACGCCCGTTCCATCGCGCGCGTGAACGGCGGGACGGTGGAGCTGAGCGCGCAAGCAACCGTTGGCCATTTCGTTCGCGTGGATCTGGGCGGCGGTCGGCCGGGCTGGGTGAAAGACGCGCAACTCGCGCAGCGCACGGGCGTCACGCAGGGCAAGCTTGTCGACGTGGTCGCTCACATGCCGCCCACGCTCAGCGTCGGCGACGGCGAAGCGCTCGTCACGCGCAGCGACACACTCGAGATCAAGGGCGTTGCCACCGATGACAGCCGCGTCCGCGACGTCTTCATCTTTGTCGGTTCGCGCAAGGTCTTCTACCAGAGCAACCGCGGTGCGCAGGACGCTGCGCGCGAGCCCTTCTCTGCCTCGCTGCCTCTGCGGCCGGGTATCAACTACGTGATGGTGGCTGCGCGCGAGAGCAACGAGCTCGCGTCGCACAAGACCTTCATCGTTCGACGCGACGCGCCCGACGGCTCGTTGCTCGAGACGCCCAAGACCGACGACGACGACGACACGCACTTCGCTGGCGCCGAAGGCGGCGAAGACTGAAGCGGCGAGCGCTGCCGGGCGCCAGCACCGCGTCAAAACGGTTGTCTTGTGGCGGGGGCCGGGCTAAGCACGCGTGAACCCTGCGGCAGGAGCGCGAACGTGCACATCGTTTGTCTTGATCTGGAAGGCGTGTTGATCCCCGAGGTCTGGATCAACTTCGCGGAGCGAACCGGAATCCCCGAGCTGCGCATGACCACGCGCGACATGCCGGACTACGACAAGCTGATGAAGCAGCGGCTGCGCATCCTGGAAGAGCACAAGCTCGGCCTGCGCGAGATCCAGGACGTGATCTCGGGTATGGAGCCGATGGAAGGCGCCCGCGCGTTCCTCGATCAATTGCGCCTCGACTACCAGGTCATTATCCTGTCGGATACGTTCTACGAATTCGCGATGCCGCTGATGCGCAAACTCGGCCAGCCCACACTCTTCTGCCACAAGCTCGAAGTGGGCGATGCGGGTCGGATCGTGAACTACACTCTGCGCCAGGCGGACCCCAAGCGCCGCGCCGTGCAGGCACTCAAGGGACTGAACTTCCGCATCGTGGCAGCCGGGGACTCGTACAACGACACCTCCATGCTCGGCGAGGCCGACGCCGGGATCCTGTTCCGCGCGCCTGAAAACGTCGTGCGCGAGTTTCCTCAGTTCCCGCTGACGCTCAGTTACGCCGAGCTCGGCGCCGAAATCCGGAAAGCCACCACGCGTTTCGGCTGATTTCCGCGACGGCGTCGAAGTCGGACGCCAGAGATCCGGCCGAGCGTGGAACACATCCGCCCACGTTGTCGCAGGTCGAGAACTTTACACTGACATCGAATGGTGTTATCGGGTGCGCAGTCAACGGAAGCAACACTGATTTCTGGCGCACGACGACGTGGCGAGGTATGCCAACGGAGCGTTCGGAGATTGGGGGATCATGGCCAGGGTAATGGAAAAAGTCGGCGCAAGAAGGCTCGGTTCCTCCGCGCAAGCGAGGCAGATCGTCAAAGGCAAAGTCAAGGTTTCGCGCCCCTCCGTGGTCCCGAAGCCCGCCGCCCCTGCAGCGAAAGTGATCAAGGTCATGCCACGCGTGAAGAAGGAACGCGCTTCGTCGCGTCCGGCCGGCACTGCAGTGGCCGAGCGCGTTGCGCCTCGCGGCGTAGTCACCCCACTCGCACCTGTCGCGCGCACCGAAGCGGTTCGTGTCAACGGCAGCGAGCACGGCGCGGCTGTATCGCGCACCGATCACCTCAAGGCGCGCTTCGCCGCGCTGAGTGCAGCCACGGCGCAGATCAAGGCGCTCAAGCGCTCGCTGCCCAAAAACTTCTTCGACATCGGCTTGAACTTGCAGCGTATCCGCGATGAGAAGCTGTACGAGGTCAAGGGCTACGGCTCGTTCGAATCATTCGTGGAACGCGAAGTCGACTTGGACAAGGTACTATGCTCACGCCTGGCGCGGATGCCGAAGATGCTGAACCGCGAAGGTGCTCTCGAAGTCGGTTTCGAGCGCGCTTGCGCGGCCATGGCGGTGCTCGAAGGTGAAGCCTTCGCGCCGAGCCCGGTGGCCGTGTATCCGGTCCACAGCACGGTCTCGAACACGCTGCCGGCTCACAAGCGATAATCCCATGACGCTGCTCATGGCGGTTCTGCGACCGCGCGGACCGCGGGAGGAGTTCTCCTGTTAGCGCTACTGCTGGCGCTGCTGTGCGTCGTCGCGAACGCCTTCTTCGTCGCCGCGGAGTTCGCCATGGCACGGGTGCGCCCAACCGCGCTCGAGGCCCGTGCGCGCACCGGTGACAAGCAGGCCGTGCGCGCGCTGGCGATCACGCGCCGCATCGATGCGTATCTGACAGCGACGCAGCTAGGCATCACGCTTGCGTCGCTGGCGCTGGGTTGGCTCGGTGAGCCGGCGCTGGCCGACCTGCTGCATCCGCCGCTCGTGGGCTTGGGGCTGTCGCAGGCTGCGATCCACGGCGTCTCGGTGGCCATCTCGTTCGTGGTCCTGAGCCTTCTGCACATCGTCGTCGGCGAGCTCGTGCCCAAGCTGATCGCGGTGCTGCGGCCGGAAGCCGTCGCGCTGGTCACGTCGCTGCCGCTCACGGTCTTCTTCGTGCTCACCTACCCGGTGCTGCGCGGCCTGAGCGCGCTCTCGAACCTGCTGCTGCGCACGGCCGGTATCTCGAGTCTCAACGAGACACCCGGCAAGCTCTCCGACGAAGAGCTGCGGTTGATCGTGCAGGCGTCCTTCACGGACGACAGGGGCCAGCTGGTGAAACGTCAGCTGCTCGAGCGGGTGTTGCGTGCGACCGATCGGCCGGTGCGTGCCTTGATGGTGCCGCGCGTCGACATGTACACGCTCTCGCTCACGCAGAGCTATGAGCAGTGGCTGGAGCAAGTGCGTCGCTCGGGCTTCAGTCGCTACCCGGTGAGCGAAGACGGCGACCCCGACCACATCATCGGCTACGTCTACGTGAAGGACATGTTGCTCGGCGGCACGCTGCCCAAGGGTGGTCTCGCGGCGCTCAAGCGTGACGTGCTCTTCGTGCCGCAGTCGTGCGCGGTCGGCGAGCTGCTCAGCCAGTTTCAGAAATCCCGGATCCCGCTGGCCATCGTCGTGGACGAGTACGGCGGCACGAGTGGTCTGGTGACCGTCGAGGACGTGGTGGAAGAGCTGGTCGGCGACCTCCAGGACGAGCTCGACACCGAGACCCCCGCGATCCAAACGCGCGAGGACGGCACGTTGATCGTGGACGGGGCCGTGCCACTGGGCGACCTGCCCATCGACGGCCTCGACGACAGCGCGAAGAGCTCGGGCGATACAGTCGGTGGCTACATCATCATGCAGCTCGGCCGGCTCGCGCATCCCGGCGACCGGCTGCGCATCGGGGCGTACGAAGCGACCGTGGAAGACGTTCGCCGTCGGCGCATCGGGCGGGTCGCGCTGCGCACGCCTCCGCCCTCCACCGTTCCGCCTGCCGAGCCCGGCGTGTGAACGGCGTGTAGACTGGGCTGCGCACGCCCGCCCGACTAGCGATCGTGCGAGCCGGCTTCGGGTGTGCGTTCGATCCAGAAGAGGTCGGCGAAGTGCTTCACGCATTCAGGCAGCTGCGCGTGCAAGCGCCGATGGTTCCACAGGACGCTGGTCACGGCGTCGATCGCGTAGGACACCGGCATCTCCTCGAAGCGCAGCTGTGGTGCAACGCCGGCGTTGGGGCTCGCAGCCTTGTCATGGTGCACGAGCGGCTCGAAGCTCGCCTGTGTGATGCCGCTCTTGTCGTCCCACGCGAGGGTGAGCACTTCGACGAATGCTCCGTGCAACGGACGCACGACCACCGCGCCACCGCCCTGTTCGTCGCCAGCGAGCCAGGCGCGCGTGCGCAGGCTGGTACGCAAGCCGGCATCGCCCGCGACGGACATGAGCTCGGCGATGCGCTGCGCGACCTCCGGGTCTTCCTCGAACGGCAGGAGCGACGCCAGCACGGCCGAGGCACCGATGCCTTCGGCCTGCGCGTCGTTCACGATGGCGTCGATGATCTGCAGCCGACGTCGCGTGTCGAGCGACGCGTATGCCAGAGCGAGCCCCTGCGCGGTCGCGGGGTCTTCGACCGCGGAGCTGAGCAGCGCACCGAATGCGCCGGCTGGGCCTTCCGGTGACTTCGCGAGAGGCGGTCGCGGCGTGCGATCAGCGGCAGGCACCGGAGGGCTTGTACATGCCCGCTGCGGCGCGTGCTACGGAAATCCGACGATGCAAAGCTCATGCTAGGCCGCTCCGGCGATTTTCCGGGCGTTTGCGTGAGTTGTGTCACATCGCGCGCTTGAGCCATCGCAACGCCATTGACCTGCGCTCGCGCACTGTGTAAGGCGCCTGTCGAGTCGCTCATTGTGTCATGCAGGAAAACGAGCAAGTCGTTCGCGAGTATGAGGGTTTCGTGCGGGGCGTCGCGACGCAGACGCGCGCACAGCTCGCGCTCGACACGCCGCTCGAGGACATGGTTGCCTTCGGCTTCGGCGGCTTGCTCGAGGCCAAGCAGCGCTTCGATGCGTCCAAGGGCGTAGCGTTCAAGTCGTTCGCGTACTACCGCGTGCGCGGCTCGATTCTCGACGGCGTGCGGTCGATGGCGCGCTTGCCGCGTCGTGCGTACGCGCGCCTGCGTGCCGCAGAGGCGATGGACGAATTCGCCGAGGCGACGGCTGACGGGCGTGCGGGCTCGTCGCACAAGCCCGACGTTGAAGTGAGCTTGCGTGCGGTCGATTCCATCTTGGGGCGTGTCGCCGCCGCCTACACCGTCGCGGTTTCGGCCGAAGACGCCGAGGCCGGCGCGGGCTCGCCCGAGCAAGCGCTGCTGCGTGAGGAGCGCGCCACTCGCATGCGTGTTGCGCTCGCGCGCTTGCCCGAACGCGAGCAGCGCATGGTCCGCGGCCACTACTTCGAGGGGCGGCGCTTCGATGAGGTCGCCGCAGAGCTCGGGATTTCGAAGTCCTGGGGCAGCCGCGTGCACGCGCACGCCCTGGACCTGCTGCGCGAAGCACTCGAGGAATCGGACTAGGCGTGGCCGACCGGCTGCGACGTGTGGCGTTCGTCGCGTTCTTCCTGTCGGGCGCTTCGAGTCTGGTGTTTCAGACGCTGTGGAGCCGCTTGCTGTCGCACGTCTTCGGCTCCTCGAGCGTCGCCATCTCGTCGGTGGTCAGCGTGTTCATGGCGGGACTCGGCCTGGGCGCGTGGCTGTTCGGCCGGCGCGCCGACAAGATCCGCGATCCGCTGCGACTCTATGCGCTGGCCGAATTCGGCGTCGGTTGCGCCGCGCTGGTCGTGCCCTGGCTCGTCCGCTCCGACGGCGTGCTCGCGACCATCAACGCTGCGCTGCGAAACTCGCTCGGCGCCGAATCGGCGCTGTTCATGTTGGTGCGCTTTCTGTGCATCGTGCCCGTGCTGCTCGTTCCCACCGTGCTCATGGGCTCCACTCTGCCGTTGCTCGCGCGACACTTCGTATCCCAACACACCTCGCCGGGCCGGGCCAGCGTCGAAGTGGGCCGCTTGTACGCGGTCAATACATGCGGCGCGATTGTCGGCGTGCTCATGGGCAGCTTCGTGCTGCTGCCACGCTGCGGTGTGCACCTGGCCAATACAGTCGCGGCCTGCACGAACTTCTGCCTGGCGCTCGTGGTCCTCGCGCTGCGCGCACGCAGTACGAGCACGGCCGCGTCGGGGCCGGCGAACGCCTCGCAGCCGCCGCCCCCCGACGAGCCGGCTGCGCCACACTTCCCGCTGCGCCTGCGGCGTGCAGCCGCGCTTGCCTTCGCCTGCTCCGGCTTCGCCTCGCTGCTCTACGAGATCGTCTGGTCACGCGCGCTGGTCAACACCATCGGCGGCTCGCTGTACTCGTTCGCGCTGATTCTCACGACCTTCCTGATCGGGATCGCGCTCGGCAGCGCGGCCGGATCGAGCTTGTGCGGTGTTGGTCCCGCGCTGCTGCTGCCCACGTCTGCGGCAGCTGCCCTGCTGTGTTGCATCGCGTCCGGGCCGATCCTGGCGCACTTCGGCGTGTGGGCGGCGCTGTGGTCCGCCGCCGGCAGCTGCACGCTGCTGGCGTTGTGGTTCGCGTCGGCGCGCGGCAAGGCCAGGCAGATCGAGCTCTTCGACGCGGCGGCGCAGCAGCGCGAAGAGCGCAAGGCCGCGCTCCTCGCGCTGGCAGTACCGTTTGTGCTCGTGGTCGTCGGCTACGCGGCGCACCCGGATCGGCTGGCGCGCGTCACCACGGCGGTGGTGGTGACGAGCTGCGTGTTCGTCGCGCTCCTGCTCACGCTGGGCCGCCGTCCGATGTGGCTGCTGACGGCGCTGCAACTGTTCATTGCGGGCGCTACGCTCACCAGCGACTTCTTTGCCGACGAGCTCTCGCTGACCTTCGCCAGCATGGTCGCGCCGCTCTACGACCGCTTGCCAGAGCACGTCAGCACGGTGCAGGCGCTGATGTGTGCCACAGCCGCGCTGTGCGTCTTGCCCTCGGCGCTGGGCATGGGCGCGGTGTTTCCGATCACGCTGCGCGTGTGGAGTGCCGGCGGCGCACACATCGGGCAAGACGTCGGCAAGGTCTACGCCGGCAACACGCTCGGCTCGATCGTGGGCGCATGGTTGCCAGGCTTCCTGCTCATGCCTGCGCTTGGCATGCAGACCACGCTGCACATCGGCATCGCCACGAACCTGCTCATCGCCTTCGGCCTGGCGCTCTCGGTCGCGTGGGCGGCTCGCGATGCCGACGCGGGCGCATGGGCGGACACGGCACCGAGCACCGAGCGCCGCACACTCTGGCTCGTGGCCGCGGTCGTGCCCTGGCTGGTTGCGGCCCTGGCCTTCGTGACGCTGCGGCCACCCGAAGCGCTGGCCTGGAACATCTCGAAGATGACGCTCGGCGCGTTTCGCATCTCGCTCGCGCGTGATGTGCTCGACGAGGAGTCCTGGGGCGCCCCGGATCTCGTCTACTACCACGACGGGCTCTCGACAACGGTTACGGTGGAGCGCTGGGGCCGGCACTTCTCGCTGAAGAACAACGGCAAGGTCGACGCCAGCAACGGCGACGACATGCCGACGCAGATCATGGTCGCGGCGCTGCCGATGCTCATGCACCGCGACGGGCCCAAGGACCTGGACGTCGCGATCGTTGGCTTCGGCTCGGGCGTCACGGTGGGAGCGGCTCTGCAGTTCCCGCTGCGCTCGGTGCAGGTCGTGGAGCTCGAGCGTTCGATCGTCGAAGCCTCGCGCTTCTTCGCCGACGTGAACCACCTCGACTACGCGATCCCGCGCTTCCCCTACGTGCGCACGCCGCGGCTCACGATCATCAACGACGATGGCCGCAACTACTTGGCGGCCACGCCCAGGCGCTTCGACGTGATCGTGAGCGAGCCAAGCAACCCGTGGCTCACGGGCGTGTCGGATCTGTTCACCATCGACCACTTCCGGATCTCCAAGCGCAAGCTCAAGCCCGGCGGCATCTACTGCCAGTGGGCGCAGCTCTACGAGATCTCGCCGCAGAACGTGCGCACCATCTACCGCACGTTCGCTTCGCAGTTTCGGCACGTGGTGGTGTTCTCGGCCGAGGACCTGTCGAGCGACACGGTGCTCGTCGGGTCAGACGAGCCCTTGCCGCTGGATCTCGGGCGCCTGCGCCGCGCGTTTGCGTTTCCTGGCGTGGCGAGCGAGCTGGAGCGGGCCTACATCCACTCGCCTTTCGATGTGTTCGCGCGGGTTTTGCTCGCGGACAAGTCCGAGGTG
>DASVHQ010000016.1:0-18930 GCA_036382515.1 Polyangiales bacterium
GATGCGGACGCCCTGGATCCCGCTGCGTGACAGAAGCTCGCGCGCCGCCTCGGCACCCGAGTACCCCGAGCGCGAGCCCACCTGGCTGTAATGTTTGAACGTCGACTTCACGCGCATGCTCGCCCACAGACTCAGCGCCAGCCCAGGCAGCATGAAGATCAGGTACAGAGGATCGAATCGGAACATGGCGAAAACATAAGGTGTTGCGGGGGGAATGCAAGCGACGCGGCGGGGCATCCAGGCCAGGCGCCCTGGGTGTACCATGCCGGCTGTTCGCCACCGTCCCGACTCGGAGTTGCAACGTTTCGTGACCGACCGCGAACCAAGAGCACCCATAGGAGACCGGCCCGCCATGTCCGAAGACGCCAAGAGCGACCTGACTCGTGCGAAGTACATCAGTCTGCGCAGCTACAAGAAGGATGGCGGCGCGGTCGACACGCCGGTGTGGTTTGCACTGCTCGATGGCAAGCTCGTCGTGTTCACCGACGGCACCTCGTACAAGGTCAAGCGCATCCGGCGTAACCCGAAGGTGCAAGTGGCGACCTGCGATGGCCGAGGCAAGGTGCTCTACGGCCCGTGGCTGGATGGCAGCTGCAGGCTCGTCGAAGAGGAGCCTGATCGCATCGCGCGCGCGTACCAGGCACTCAACGCGAAATACGGCTGGCTGATGCGTGCCGGGACCGTCTTTTCGACGCTGTTCGGGCGGGTTGGACGCCGCTTGATCCTGGAAATCACGCTGTCCGAGCCGGATGCCGTCGCGAAATAGCCGCGGATCTGCACGTCTTGACAGTGTTTCTGCCAGCCCCATGTTGGCTGCCGGGAACAATAGAGGCCCGCCGACCGTTCTCAATCAGAACGGCGCGAAAAGCCATATCCGATGAGCGGCCCGGTAGCCGTTGCCTCGGCGTGGTCGTCTGACCGCAGGAACGCCATGAACGCAGCTCAGCAGAAGCCCCGCGCAACCCAGCCCGCGAGCAGTGGCTCGTACGCCACGCTCAGCGCGGACGCCTCGCTTGCGCGATACTTTTCCGACCTGTCGGCGTACGAGTTGCTGACTCGTGACGACGAGATCGCGCTGGCGAAGGACGTCGAGGGTCTCGAGATCGCGTACTGGCAAGCGCTGCTGGGCTGGCCGCAGGCATTCTCGGCGTTGAACACGCAGATCGCAGCGCAAGCCCCCGAGGTGGCCGCAGAGCTGCGCACGCTCGCGCGTGCGGCAGTGCGAGCTGGCAGTCACAATGCCACGCGCATCGTTCGCAGCAACTACGAGCGTGCTGCGCTGCGCTTGGCCGCCAAGCTTCGGGTCCTCGACGTGCAACGCGACATCGTCAAGCACGCTCACGCGACGGCGGTGGCCTTCTGTACGCCTGAAGACCAGGCGGCCGCTCGTGCAGGCAAGCCAACCAAGGCGATGCGGACGTATCTTGCGAGCATCGAAGGCGCGCGCCGCGATCAGCAGGCGGCCAAGGATCGCTTCGTGGCCGCGAACTTGCGGCTGGTGGTGAGCATGGCAAGGCGCTACGCGCGCAGTGAGCGCATGCCCCTGGCCGACCTGATCCAGGAAGGCAATCTCGGGCTGATGAAAGCGGTGGAGCGCTTCGACTTCCGCCGCGGCTTTCGCTTCAGCACGTACGCGTCGTGGTGGATTCGCCATGCGCTCACGCGCGGCATGGCCGACAAGGGGCGCCTGGTGCGCTTGCCTGTGCATGCGCTCGAGACGCGTGCCCGGGTCGCGCGCGCCACGCGCAAGGCGGTGTGTCGCACGGGCGTGCGGCCTAGCCATGAAGAGCTCGCCGAAGCTACCGGTCTTGCGCTCGACAAGGTGAGCGCGGCCGAGGAACTCTCGGTCGAGTCGCACTTCTCGCTCGACGCGCCGGTCGGTGCCGACAACGATCGCACCTTCGTCGATCTCTTGCGCGACGACGAGCAGCGCAGCGCCGAGGACATCGTGCTCGAAGGTGGTCGCAAGGAAAGCCTGACAGACATGATGCAGGGCTTGTCGGCCTTCGAGGCTCAGATCTTGCGTTACCGTTTCGGCTTCGACGGCGGCGAAGAGCGCACGCTCAAAGAGATCGGCGAGATGTATAACCTCTCGCGCGAGCGCATCCGACAGATCCAGGCGCTGGCGTTGGCCAAGATGCGGCAGCGCGCTCAGACCGCCGAACGCGAATCAGCAGCCGTGTGATGCAGCGCAGCGCGCGGGTTCGGCGATGCCTGACCAGCAGGCTGGTTGCACTCAGGTAGCGAACCCATCCGCACCCAGCAACGGTACGTACACGCAGCGATCGTGCTCCACACTGGTTACGCCGTCTCGCGTTCGCGTGATCACTGTCATGGTCTGTAGCTCGCGGTCGCCGATTGGGACCACGAGCCGGCCGCCGATGCGCAGCTGGTCGATCAGCGCCTGCGGCGGGCGCGGCGCTGCGGCGGCGACCAGGATCGCATCGTACGGCGCGGCCGCCGCGTACCCGAGCGACCCATCGCCGACCTGCACCTCGACATTGTCGAACCCGAGTTCGCGCAGCGTTTGCTCCGCGCGCTGCGCGAGTTCGGGCAAGAGCTCGATGCCGACCACGCGCGCGCACATGCGCGACAAGACCGCCGCCTGGTAACCCGAGCCGAGCCCGACGTCGAGCACCACGTCAGAGGCCGAGAGGCTCGCCAGCTCTGCAGCGCGGCCCACCATGTAGGGCTGCGAAATGGTCTGGCCCTGCGGCAGCGGCAGCGCACTGTCCGAGTACGCTTGCGCCGCGTGCGTGTGCGGCACGAAGGCCTCACGTGGCACCTCTCCCATGGCAGCGAGCACGCGTGCATCGCAGATCCCGCGTGCGGCCAGCTGAGAGCTGACCATGCGTGCACGCTCCGCTGCGCGCTCCTGTACGGGCTTCACGGCTTGCTCTCTGCAGGCGTGCTTGGCGCGCCGGGCGGAACGCTCGGTCGTCGCTCCTGTTCTTTCTGCACCGTGAAGCGTTCGATCGTCCACGTTCTGCCCGCGGGCAAGTGGCCCTTGCCGGCCGCGATGCGCAGCTGCTCCTCGATCGTGTCGACGCCCTCAATGTCGGGCAGCAGGACGCCGCGCGATCGACCCGCAGACACGACCACGCCGTAGCGCTTGGGATCCAGCACCGAGAGATCGGTGACGACCTCGGGCTTGCTCAGCAGAGAGATCTCCAGGCTCAGCTCGGGCAGCTCGGTGGGCGTGACCCGCGGGAAACGCGTGTCCTGCGTGGCCGCGGCCGCGGCGCAGGCTGCGATTTCCTCCGATAGAGTTCCATACAACGCGTCGACGTGTCCGATGCAGCCGCGCAGCTCCCCGCGCGCATCGCGCAGCGTGACGAACACACCCTGCGGCGTGTTCCACGGCGTCGGCAGCGTGTGAGGCCGCGCTGCGCTGTGCGTGATCTTCGCCGCAATCGCCTCACGTGCGATGCGCAGCATGCTCTGCCACGGTCGGCCCTCGCCGTGCAGGCGTTCGCTACTGCACCGCGTGCCTGCCTCGCGCGGTGGCTCGGCCTCGAAGAGCACGGCCTCCAGATATCCGACGCCGAACGGGCCTTCGTAGCCGTAGGTGCGGTGACCCGTGTTCCGGTACCCCACGGCGGCTGCGGCCACGGTGCAAGAGTCGACGACGTCTTCGGCTGCGATCTCTCGCAGATCCGGATCGACCGCGCAGGCTCCGCGCAGATCGCCCGCGTCGATGCGCGCCTTGAAAGTGCGGTCGAACTCCTTGGCCAGTGGGTGGTAGCCAGAGGGCGCGCTCGGGATCAACCGATGGCTCATGTCGCCCGACGCGAGGATCGCCCAGCGCTCCCCGCTCTGCTCGGCGAGCTCGCCGAGCGCCTGTCCCATCGTGGCTTCGGTGCGCGTGCCAGGGTAGGGCAGGGCGATCAGCAAGGTCGGTCCGTCCCAGCCGGCCTGCCGCACGAAGTGCAGCGGCACCAGCGCGCCATGGTCGAGGCGGTCGGCGGCGATCTCGCGCGTGAGTAGCCCGGCCTTGCGGGCGAGCGCGTTCAGACGCGTGCCGGCTTCCGGCGCGCCCGGCAGCGTCAAGCCCACGTGGTCTGCGCCGAAGCGCCCGAAGTCACCACGCAGCGGGCTCTCGGTGCAGATGCCCCAGCGCGTGGGATGTCGCGGCGCGTGCGGGCTCACGATCACCAGCACGTCGGGCGCGTGCGCGCACAGGCGCATCGCAATGTCGGTCATGGCTCGCGTGGTGAGCGAGCACTGGCGCGCACGATTGCCTGCCACTTCGGGTAGCGCGATCGGTGCGTGACACATCAGGACGGCGCAGGGGATGGGCATGGTGACTCAGGAGCTCGATGCAATCGCAAGCCGCACGCGACGCGGCCCGAAGTGGCCGGGCTGGGCATCGAAGCGCCCGCCGAGCGCCGTTCCGCAGGCGCGACACTTGCCTTGCTCGTCGAGCTGGTAGCTGCCGATCCAGTAGCCGTCGCGCTCGATGACGAGCTTGCCGCACCCGGAGCAGTACGTCGACTGCCCTTCGCGATCGTGCATGTTGCCCGTGTAGACGTGGTGCATGCCTGCGCGCTTGGCCTGCGCGCGCGCGCGGCGCACGGTGGCGTCGGGCGTCGCGGGCGTGTCGTTCAGCTTGAAGTCAGGGTGGAATGCCGAGAAGTGAAGCGGCGTGTCCGGGCCAAGCTGCTCCACGCACCAATCCGAGAGCCGAGCTATCTCGTCCACCGAGTCGTTTCTGCCCGGGATGAGCAGGGTGGTGACTTCCAGCCAGACCTGGGTTTCTCGCTTCAGCCAGCTCAAGGTGTCGAGCACCGGCCCGAGCGATGCGAAGCACAGCTTCTGGTAGAAGTCCTCGGTGAAAGCCTTGAGATCCACGTTGGCTGCGTCGATGGGCGCGAAGAAGGCTGCGCGCGCTTGGGGGCTCACGTAGCCGGCGGTCACCGCCACCGCCTTCACGCCTCGCGCATGTGCCGCGTCCGCACAGTCTTCGGCGAATTCCGCGAAGATCACGGGATCGTTGTAGGTGAATGCCAGGCTCTTGCAGCCGGCTTTGCTGGCGGCGGCCGCGATCTCTTCGGGGCCGGCGATGTCGGTCAGGCGGTCCATCTCCTTGGCCTTGGAGATGTCCCAGTTCTGGCAAAAGCGGCACCCCAGGTTGCAGCCTGCCGTCCCGAACGAGAGCACGCTCGTGCCCGGGTAGAAGTGATTGAGCGGTTTCTTCTCGATGGGGTCCACGCAAAAGCCCGACGCACGGCCATAGCTGGTCAGGTCGATGCCACCCGCGCGCGCCTGGCGGATGAAGCAGAAGCCGCGCTGCCCTTCCTGGAGTCGGCAGTAGCGCGGGCACAAGTCGCACTGCACGCGCTTGCCGTCGTCGATCACGTGGGAAAAATCGCCACGCACCACCCCCGGGGCTATCTGCGGTCGGGCCTGCACCGCCGCACTTTAAGCACGGCGCTTGGCCGCGTAAGCGGGCCGAGCGCCCGGGTGGGCGCTGTTGCTGGGCTGTCTTCCGCCGCCGCGGGCGCGCCTCGCGCGACTCGGTGTAGGCTTGGGACCGGAGCACGCCGGTGGACTACTTCCCTGTTTTCATGGATCTGCGCGGAAAGCGGTGCCTCGTCGTGGGCGGGGGGGCGGTCGCCGTACGCAAGGTCAGCGCCCTGGTGCGCGCGGGTGCCGCGGTGCATGTGGTCGCGCTGGCGCTCGAGCCGGAGCTGGAGCAGCTCGCCGCGAGCGGCCGCATCACGTGCCGGATCGGCCGCTATGCGCCCAGCGACCTGGACGCCTCACACCTGGTGATCGCCGCGACCGACGACAGCAACGTCAACGTCGAGGTTTCGCGCGCGGCGACCGAACGACGCATTCCGGTCAATGTGGTCGATGACCCTGCGCTGTGCTCATTCATCACGCCGGCCATCGTCGAGCGATCGCCGGTGCTCGTGGCCGTTTCCAGCAGCGGCACGACGCCCGTGCTCGCGCGCGTGCTTCGAGGCAAGATCGAATCGGTGCTGCCAGCGCGCTTCGGCGAGCTCGCGCAGCTGTGCGAGAGTCTGCGCGCTGACGTCAAAGCTGCGTTGCCTTCGGTCGATGCGCGACGGCTGTTCTGGGAGGAAGTGCTCGCGGGCGCCGCCGCCGAGCAGTGCTTGGATGGTGATCGTGCTGGCGCGGAACGGCAGATGCGCGAGGCACTGCACGTACATGGCAACGTCGGCCGCGCCCGCAGCGGCGATATCGCTCTGGTCGGCGTTGGCCCCGGCGACCCCGATCTGGTCGGGTTCCGAGCGTTGCGCTTGATGCAGCGCGCTGAGCTCGTGGTTCACGGCGCTGACGTGCCGCACGCTGTGCTGGACCTGTGCCGCCGCGATGCGCATCGCATCGTGTCGCCGTCCTCGCGGGACCTTGGCTACGCGTCGCACGTGGAGCGCTGCGTCGAGCGCGCGGCCGCCGGAGAGCGCGTGTGCGTGCTCGAGCTCGGTGACGCCTTCCGGTCGGCCGCCGGGCAGGCCTGGCTTTTGGCCGGCGCATCGGCCGCCCTGTCGTGCCAGGTGGTGCCCGGGATCATGCCGCTTGCAGCCGGGGATTGACGCGTACCGGCCCGCGCCTAGTTAAGTCAGTAGGACAGGCCATGACCCGGCACCCATCGCACCCCCATCGCGAGAGCGTAGGCGAACACATGACCAAGGCGCCGGTTTCGATCCAGGTCGATGCTGAGCTGGCGGCTGCCGTCACGCTCATGCAGGAGCACGGCATTCGGCACCTGCCCGTGCTCGAGGGTGACAGGCTGGTCGGCGTGGTGAGTGAGCGAGACCTTGGCGTCATCGAGTCGCTGGTCCCCGAAGACTGGGAGCGCATCGTCGTGGCTGAGGCCATGACGCCGAGCCCGTTCGCCGTGTCGGCAGAGACCCCGCTCGCGGAGGTCGCCAAGACCATGGCCGAGCGCAAATACGGCTGCGTGGTGATCACCGGCCCCGGCGGAGCGTTGGTTGGCTTGTTCACCACCACCGACGCGCTGCGGGTGCTCGCGGGTCTCGCGCCCCGCCGCACGATCGGCGAAGTCATCAGCGAGAAGCGCGGCCGCGGCGCGGGCACCTGAGCAGCGCCGTTTGGGCAAGCTCGCTAAACTTCGCTGGTGCTTTGCATTTAATCGGCACGCCCACGTCGGCCGGGCTGCTGCGTCGGGTACGCCCCGCGTATTGGCTGACGCGGTCCCCAGAGCTTCTGGTAGGGTTCCGCCGGGCTGGATTCCTCGGCACTGGATCTTCACAAATCGCTGGAGCGAGGCGGTCATATGAACGGCAAGAAGACGATGCAACGTGGCGTGCTTGTCGTGGGGCTCTTGGCTGCGATGTTGGGGCTCGTGCCTGCGTCGGCACACACCGAAGCCGCGAACGACATCACACTCAAAGTGGCGCTGATGATCCCCCGCACGCCGGAAGCGGCGACGCAGGCCAAGCGCTACAACTCGCGCTTGGCGGAGATGACGGACGGCAGCGTAAAGGTCCGCATCTACTGGGGCGGCGCGGCCGGCGATGACCGCGACGTGTTGCGCAAGATGCGCACCGGCCAGATGGACGGTGCCCCGCTTAGCCTCGAGCTGATCAGCAACATCGTGCGCCAATGCTTGGTGCTCGCTTCGCCGGCCCTGTTCAACAACTACCGCGAACTCGATGCGGTGCGCGCCGCGCTCTCGCCCGAGTTCGACAAGGAAGCCTACGAGAACGGCTTCAAGGTCATGGGTTGGGGTGACGTCGGCCGTCTGCGCTTGTTCACCAAGAAGCCACTGACTCGCATCGCCGACTTCAGAGGCATGCGTCCGTGGCTGTACCCCGAGAGCGAGATGCTCAAGGAGTTCTACAAGGTCGTCAACGCCACCGGCGTGCCGCTCAGCATCGCTGAGGTGTACGGCGGTCTGCAGACGAACATGATCGACGTGATCTGGGCGTCGGCGCTGCTCGCGGCGGCGCTGCAATGGCACACCGGCACCGAGTACGTCTCGGAGCGCGGCCTGGGCTTCATCGGTGGTGCGTTCGTGTTCCGCCGCGCGGCCTGGGAAGGCCTGCCGAAGAACGTGCAAGAGTCGATGACCAAGCTCGCGCTGGAAGAGGCGCCCAAGCAGCAGATCGACCTGCGCAAGAGCGACGAGCGCGCCTACATCAAGCTCGTCGAGCGCGGCCACAAGAAGCTGGTTCCGGCCAATATCAAGGAGTGGTGGGACACCGGGCACATGCTGCGCAAGCGCTTGGTCGGCCGCATCTACACCAAGGAGCTCCTCGATCGGGTCGAGCAGATCGCTGCGAAGTACAAAGAAGCCGACGAGATGTAGATCACTGACGCGGCGCGGATCCGCGTCCAGGAGCGGCTTACGTCCTCGGACCGTCGGTCACCGTACGTGAGTACGGCTCCCTCCGGTCCTGCGGGCGCGCTCGCTCCTGAACGCGGCTTCGCGCCGCTTGCCTTAGTGCGGGCTGGCGCGGAGCGAGCGCCGTCGGTTGCCTCAGTAGGCTCTGGCCCAGATGACGCGTTGCTTGGAGGGCTTGCCTGTGAAGGGGCAGGTGCCTGGAGCGCTGGCTTCGAGGGGGATGCAACGCAGCGTTACGCCGAGCTCCGCCTTGAGCTTGGCTTCGATCTCAGGGTCGCCAGACCAGTGCGTGAGCGCGAAGCCGGCCTGGCTTGGCGCGGCTTCGTCTTGGTTTGTACCGAAATACGCGTAGAGCTCGGCTTCGCTGTCGATCTCGCGGGTGCGGCTCTGGCGGAAGGCCTTGGCGCGCTCGAACATGCCCTTCTGCATCGCGTCGAGAATGCCCGGCGCTGCGCTGATAAAAGCGTCGCGGGCCATGCTCTCCTTGTCCTTCGTATCGCGGCGCGCCATGAACACGGCGTTCTGTGCCATATCGCGCGGGCCGATCTCGAGGCGGATGGGCACGCCCTTCTTGATCCAGCTCCAAGCTTTCTCTCCGCCACGCAAGTCGCGCTCATCCAGCTCCACTTCCAGGTTGCGCTCGTGGTAGCGCAACGCGCACAGCTCATCGCGCAGCTTGCGGCAGTAGGCGAGCACCGCTTCCGGATCCTCGGCCTTGGCGGTCACTGGCAAGATCACGATGTGCGCGGGCGCCAGACGCGGCGGCACGATCAAGCCGTCGTCGTCGCTGTGTGTCATCACGAGGCCGCCGATCAGGCGCGTGGAGACGCCCCACGACGTGGTCCATGCGAACTGCAGCACGCCCTGCGCATCGAGGTATTTGATCTCGGAGGATTTGGCGAAGTTCTGCCCGAGGTTGTGGGAGGTTCCGGCCTGCAGCGCCTTGCCGTCCTGCATCATGGCTTCGATGGTCCAGGTGGAGACGGCGCCCGGGAAACGCTCGGCAGGCGACTTCTCGCCTTTGATCACGGGCATCGCCATGTACGTCTCGGCAAACTCCGCGTACACGTCGAGCATCTTGCGCGCTTCGGCGATCGCTTCTTCTGGTGTCGCGTGCACCGTGTGGCCCTCCTGCCACAGGAACTCGGTCGTGCGCAGGAACATGCGTGTTCGCAGCTCCCAGCGCACGACGTTCGCCCACTGGTTGATGAGCAGCGGCAAGTCTCGGTACGACTGCACCCACTTCGAGAACATCGCGCCGATGATGGTCTCGGACGTGGGCCGCACGATCAGCGGCTCTTCGAGCTCACCGGCGGGCACGAGCTTCCCATCGGGACCCGCTTCCAGGCGATGGTGTGTAACGACAGCGCACTCCTTGGCGAAGCCCTCGACGTGCTCGGCCTCCTTCTCGAGGAAGCTCTTGGGTATGAAGATCGGGAAGTACGCGTTCTTGTGTCCGGTGGCCTTGAACTTGGCGTCGAGCACGCGCTGCACGTTCTCCCACATCGCATAGCCCCACGGCTTGATCACCATGCAGCCGCGCACGGGTGACTGCTCGGCGAGGTCGGCCGCGCGGATGACCTGCTGATACCACTCGGGGTAGTTCTCGGCGCGTGTGGGCGAGATCGCGTTGACTTCCTTCTTGGCCATAGGGGCCGAAGGATAGCTCAACTGCACGGCTGTCAAGCGGCGATTTGGGGGCGCTCGGCGTCCCGTACAGGTCTGCAAATCGCGTGCTATCTTTTCGCGCTGCGCCTGCCGCGATATGGGGCGCGCTGGTGCTCGCAGCCGGCACCCGGGATCCATGCCAAAACGCCTGCTACGCAAGACCGCAAGGGGCCTCGCCAAGACCGTCGACCGCGCGTTCTCGCTCAGCGCGCTCAATCCACAGCGCGTGATGCGCCGACGCTCGTCGGCCGAGTCGCTCGATCACTCAGCTCGCATGCGTGGGCTCGGTGCCATCGCCGGGTTCTACAACCGTCAGGAGTTCATCCTGCGTCCCGACGAGCTCTTCGGACGCGCCACGAGCATCGATCCGCAGTGCAAGCGGGTTCGCGGCTTCGGCAGAGACGGTGAGGTCATCGATCTGTCGTGGCCCAGCGAGTTCATGCCGCTTTGGTCGTCGCCGGCACTGATCGCTCGTTTCGGTGAGCTGCCCGCGGACAAGCGCCTCGCGCTCGGCTTCGCCGACGACCAGGCGGTCGCTGCGGCGATGCACCAGCTCGGCGTCGACAGGAGCGGCGAGCTGCGCGACAAATACTTTCGGTCGCGCGCCAATCGCACGGCGCACGCGCGCTGGTTCCGCCACCACAGCGGGCCGCGTCCTTGCGCGGTGCTCATCCACGGCTACATGGGCGGCGCCTACATGCTGGAAGAACGCATGTGGCCGGTGCAGAAGCTCTTCGCCAGCGGCCTCGACGTCGTGCTCACGGTCCTGCCGTTTCACGGTCGCCGGCGCTCGGAGGCTCGGCAGCTTCTGCCGCCGATGTTTCCGTCCAACGATCCGCGCTTCACGATCGAGGCGTTCCGCCAGGTCGTGATCGATCACCGCGCTCTCTTCGACTACCTCTTGGCCGGGCGCGTGTCGGACCTCGGCGTGATGGGTCAGAGCCTCGGTGGCTACAGCGCCGCGCTGCTCGCGACGCTGGAAGAGCGTTTGCGCTTCGCCGTGCTCTTCATCCCGCTGGCTTCGATCGACGAGTTCGCGCACACGCACGGCCGGCTCGTGGGCGCGCCTGCCGAGCAAGAAGCCCAGCGCAGCGCGCTGCAGTCCGCGCACTGGCCCGTCAGCCCGCTGGCCCGGCCATCCGCGATCTCGGGCGACAACGTCATCGTGATCGCGGGCGAATCCGACGTGGTCACCGGGGTCAGCCACGCGCAGAAGCTGGCAGCGCACTTCGGTACGCAGCTGACGACCTTCCCGGGTGGACACCTCTTGCACCTCGGCCGCGCGCAGGCCTTCCAGCCCGTCTGGGAGATGCTCGATCGCTCGGGCCTCATCGACCGTGAGTCAGCAAGTGAGCAGGAGAACGCATGAGCACGGCCAAGCCGAAACTGAGCAAGCGCAGCGGCTGGGCGGCCGATCAGCCCATCGGCTTTCTGATGCAAAAGGCGCTGGAGCACCCGGAGCTGATCTCGCTCGCTGCGGGCTTCGTGGATCAGTCGAGCCTGCCGGTCGACGCCACTGCCAGCGCGGCGACGGCGCTGCTGTCGGACGCGGCAGCGGCCCGTGCGGCTCTGCAGTACGGCACGACCTCGGGTGACGCCGTGTTGCGCCGCCAGATCCTCGAGCGGTTGCGCGCGGCCGATCCCGGCGCGGCGCTCGGCCGGGTCGACGAGGAGCAGCTCGTGCTCACCGCCGGCAGCAACCAAATGTTGTATCTGCTGGCTGAAGCGTTGCTCGACCCGGGCGACATCGTGTTGTGCGACGCGCCGAGTTACTTCGTGTTCATGGGCGTCGTGAAGAACATGGGCGCCGTGGCGGTCGGGGTGGCGACCGACGAGCACGGCATGCGCATGGACGCGCTGGAGGCTGAGCTCGCACGCCTGGCCGCCTCCGGCGAGCTGTCGCGCGTGAAAGCCATCTACGTGGTCAGTTACTTCGACAACCCACGCAGCGTGAGCCTGGCCGCCGAGCGCCGTGGTCGCGTGGTCGAGCTTGCCCAGCGCTACTCGCGCGATCACGTGCTCTACGTGATCGAGGATGCCGCGTATCGGGAGCTGCGCTACGCGGGGCAAGACGTGCCCAGCATCCGCTCGCACGATGCCGCGGGTGAGCACGTGATCTATGCGGGCACGTTCTCGAAGTCGTTTTCGCCGGGCTTGCGTGTGGGTTACGGCGTTCTGCCCAAGACGTTGCTAGGTGCCGTGATCGACATCAAGGGCAACTTCGACTTCGGCTCGCCACATCTCAACCAGCGCGTGCTGAGCGAGGTGATGCGCCTGGGGCTCTACGATCCCCACGTCGTCGCGTTGCGCGAGGTCTATCGCAAGAAGCTGGCGGCCATGCTCGAAGCACTCGACGAGCACCTTGGCAAGCCTGGCCTGGCGCGCTATCTGCGGCCGCACGGTGGCCTGTACGTTTGGGTCGAGCTCGCGCAGGGCATCGATACCGGTCAGCACGGCGCGCTGTTTGCGCGCTGCGTCGAGGAGGGCGTGCTGTACGTGCCTGGGGCGTACTTCTTCTCCGACGTCGCAACCGCTCCGGCGTCGTGGATGCGTCTGTCGTTCGGCGTGCAGAACGAGGAGCGCATCGCGGAGGGTGTTCGTAAGCTGGCACGCGCCATCGAGCGCGTCAGCGGTTGAGCGCCGGCTGACGCCTGGCCGCAGGTCCGGCGTCGAAGACCCGGCGCCGAAGATCCGGCGCCAAACACCCGGTGAGGGCTGCCGCACTCAAGAGCTGTCCAGAAATCGGCGCAGAGCGAGCGCGCCAGCAGAAAGAACCGCAGGAATACTCGTGTATTTCGAGGATCTTCATGATCCGCTGGCGGCTTCGGCAACCGGGCCTTCGGCCCGGCTGGCTCGCGCGCCCCACCCAAGTGCCCCTACGTGCGGGCCTTGAGATAGCCCGTGTTCTCCAGGAAACCGAGTATCTGGGCCACGCTTTCTTGCGGGCTCTGTTGCTCGCTGTCGACCAGCAGCTCCGGGCGTTCGGGCGGCTCGTAGGGCGATCCGATGCCGGTCATGTCGGTGATGCCGCCGGCGCGCGCCTTCTTGTACAGGCCCTTGGGGTCGCGTTCTTCGCACGCGGCGAGCGAGGCGTTCACGTAGATCTCGAGAAAGTCGCCCGGCCTCATGTTGGCTCGAACCTCGTCGCGATCCTGTCGGTACGGTGAGATGAACGCGCACAGCACGAGCACGCCCGCGTCGGTGAAGAGCTTGGCGACCTCACCGATGCGCCGGATGTTTTCGCGGCGCTCGGTCGGCGTGAACCCAAGGTCCCGGTTGAGCCCGTAGCGCAGATTGTCACCGTCGAGGACGTACGCCACGCAGCCGCGTTGCATGAGCGCTTGCTCCACAGCGGCGGCGAGCGTGCTCTTGCCCGAGCCGGAGAGCCCCGTGAGCCAGAGCGTGGCACCGCGATGGCCGCGCGCCTGTTCGCGCTGGCTGCGGCTGACGGCGCCCGCGTGCCAGGTGATGTTGCCGGACTTGGGACCCTGCATGGGGCCACACCATAGACGCTTGCCGGCTGGCCGCAACCTGGTTTTCCAGCGTCAGCGCTCGCCGACGTGCTGCACGGCGGCGTTGTGCGCCTGGAGCGTTGCGCTGAACTCGTGGTGGCCGTCGCCGCGCGCCACGAAGTAGAAGTAGTTGTGGACGGCGGGGTGCAACACGGCGCGCAAGGCGGACAGCCCGGGGTTTGCGATCGGGCCCGGGGGCAGGCCGTCGCGGCGATAGGTGTTGTAGGCGTTGTCGGGGTCCGCGGTCATGACGCGCGTGATGCGTTTTCCGTCGAAGCCGAGGCAACTGGGCAGCGCGGGTGCGAGCCGACAGCCGTAGGCGACCGTGGGATCGGCCTGCAGCCGCTTGGGCTTGAAGGTCGGGTCGCGCAGGCGGTTCAGGAACACGCCGGCGATCACCGGCTGCTCGCTCGCCTCGTGCGCTTCTTTCTCCACGATGGAGGCGAGCGTGACGACTTCGTGCAGCCCGAACCCGAATTCGTCGCGCAGCTTGCCAAGTGCGCTCGCCTCGTCTCCTTGCAGCCGGGCCATGCGCTTGCGCGCGTTGTCGACCATGCGGCGCACCAGTTGCTGCGGGCGGGTGTCATCACGCACGCGGTACGTGTCGGGAAACAGGTAGCCCTCGGTGCTCGGCGCCTTGGGGTCGAGCTGCGCGAGCTGGTCAGGTTGCGCGCTGACTCGTGCGAACTCGTCCTGGGCGCATACACCCCACTCGGCGAGCCTGGCGGCCACGTCGTAGCGGCTGAAGCCCTCGGGGATCGTGATGCGCAGCTCCGTCGCGCCGTACCCTACAGCAATGCGTTGTAGAAGCTCGCGCACGTTCATGGCGTCGGTCACGAGCACCCGGCCATGGCGCAGGCGCGGGCCAGCACCCAGCACGCGCGCGTAGAGCGCGAACACGCCGGGTTGCGCGATCAGCCGGGCACGACCGAGGTCGGCGGCCACAGCCTGCAGGCTGGGTTGCTCGCCGAGCTCGACGGCGGTGACGCGCCCCGTCGCGGCCGGCCGCGAATCCGGGTAGACGATCACGAGCCAGCCGAGGCCACACAACCCGCACAGCGCGAGCCAGCCGAGCACGCCCAGGACGATCAACCGCTTGTGCGACCTCAGCGCGGGCGGCGGCGCGGATCCCACGCCGTCGACGTTGGCGTCGGCAGGTCTTGGGTCTCTTCCAGCGGGTCCTTCGGCCACGGGCGATCTCGTTGCGAATCCAGGTAGCTCTGCAGGAGCAGGGTTGCGGCGGCCTGATCGATCACGTCGCGGCGCGCCTGCCGGCGCATGCCCTGCGCGACCAACGCGCGCTCCGCGCAGGCGGTGGACAGGCGCTCGTCCCAAAGTACCACGGGCACGCTCACCAGCCCCTGCAACTGCCCGGCGAAGCGTCGTGCGCGCCGTGCCGCCTGGCCCTCGCGACCGTCCATCGCTAGCGGCAGCCCGATCACGACCTCACCGATGCCTTCGGCTGCGATCGTCGCAGCCACCTTGCGCGCCGCTTCGCCGCTGCTGGCGTGCGTGATCGTGCACAGCGGTGTGGCCACGGGCACCTCGTCGTCGGCCACCGCCAGGCCGGTGCGGACGCTGCCGGGATCGATGCCAAGCCGTCGCATGGCCCGGGCATAGCAGATTCGGCCGAGGCTTGCCGCGTGCGTCCGCTATACTGCAGGCAGATGCGGATCTTGGCGGGCGACCTCGGTGGCACCAAGACCGCGCTCGGCTTGTACGAGCGCGGCGGCGCAGGTGAACACCGGCTGCTGGCTCGTCGGGTGTACGCGAGCACGGAGCATCACAGCCTAGAGCAGGTGCTGGCTGCGTTCCTGGGCGAGGGCCACGCGCCGCTGGACGCGGCCGCGTTCGGTGTCGCGGGGCCGGTCGTCGCGGGCAGGGCGACGATCACGAACCTGCCCTGGATGGTGAGCGCGGCGCAGCTGCAGGTCCTGCTCGGCTGCAACGTGGCGTTGGTCAACGACTTCCATGCCGTCGCCCTCGGCGTCACGCAGCTGGCCGACCACGAGTTGCACGTGCTGCAACAAGGCCGAAAGGCTCGCGGCGAACCCTTCGCGGTGATCGGGGCCGGCACGGGCCTGGGCGAGGCGATCGGCGTGCCGACGCCGCAAGGCATCTGCATCCTGGCAGGCGAGGGCGGCCACTGCGACTTCGCGCCGCGCGACGAGCTGGAGATTCGCCTGCTCCGCTACCTCGCGGCGCGGCACGGGCGCGTGTCCGTGGAGCGCGTGGTTTCAGGGCTCGGCTTGACCGCGCTCTACGACTTCGTGGTGGCCGACGGCCAAGCGAAAGACAACCCCGCCACGCGCCGCCGTTTCGAACACGAGCCCGTCGGCGCCGTGATCGCCGAGCTCGCCTGCGACGGTGGTGACCCGGCGGCCGCGGCCGCGCTCGCGCTCTTCGTGTCGCTCTACGGTGCGCAGGCCGGCAACCTCGCCCTCACGGTGCTGCCGCAGGGTGGGCTGTTCGTCGCCGGTGGCATTGCCCCCAAGCTGGTGAAGCAGCTGGCCGACGGCGCTTTTCTCGCCAGTTTCTTGGCCAAAGGCAGGATGTCGAAAATACTCGAAACCATTCACGTGGCGGTCGTGCTGCAGGCCGACGTTGGGCTGCTGGGCGCAAGGGCGCAAGCGGAGCTACTATTGCAGTGATCTGGCGCGCGTTCGCACCCTCGGACCCTCCACAGCTCCATGGCGGAAGACAAACAGCTCCGTAAGCTCCGCGCAAAGCTCGACAAGGTCCTCGACGCCAGCCGCAACGAAGAGGCTGTCAAGCTGCTCGCCGAGCTCATGGAGCTCGAGCCCAAGAACGTGCGCTGGCCGCACAAGCGCGGCGATCTCTTGCGCAAGCTCGGCAAGAACAAAGACGCCATCATGTGCTACGAGGCGGCGGTCGAGATCTACACTGCCCAGGGCTTCATCGCGCGCGCGGTCGCGATGGCCAAGACGGTGCTGAACCTCGACCCGACGCGCATCGACATTCTCGAGCGCGTGGACCCGAACGCCGCGCAGCAGCTGCATCGGCAGCAGCGGCCCGGGGCGATGTCGAGTGCGCCGCCCGTGGTCGCCGCGCCTGCCAAGCGCCATCCCATGTTGCTGGACGACGACGCACCGGCGGCCCCTGCGCCGCCACCGCCACCGCCGCCGCCATCGGCGGCCAAGCGGCACCCGATGGTGCTCGACGACGACGTCCCCGCTGCGAGGCCACCTTCTCCGAAGCCACCGCCCGCGCCGCCCGCGGCGGCCGCAAGCGCCCGGCGTGCGCGACCCGCGCCGCCTGCTGCTGCACAGGCCAAGCCAGTCGCGCCTGCCGCACCTGCGGCATCGCCCGCCGCGGGCGTCCAGGCCATTCGGCCAGCCCGTCGTCGGCCCATCACGCTCGACCGCGTGTCGCTACCGCCGCCGGTTCAAGCGCTGCGCAAGCCCGAGGAGCGCTCGCTCCCCGCGCCGCCCAAGGTGCCCGACGTCGCAGAGATCTACGGCCATGCGCTCGGCGGTGTGTCCGAGTTGGAAGTCGATCCCAGCGCTGCTCCCAACGAGACGCGCTTCTCCAATGCCCCGCCGCGCCGTGGCATCAGCGTCAGTCTCTCGGACGTCGAGCTGCAGCCGCGCGAAGCGGTGCCCGAGGTCGAGTCCAAGCGTCCCGAGCCGCCCAGCGCAAAGACCCTGAGCAAGCTGCCACTGTTCCCGCTGTTCGCGGAGATCCCGAAGGATGCACTCGCCGAGATGATCTCCGGCAGTGATCTCGTCGAGCTTTCGCACGGCGAATACGTCATGCACAAGGGCGATCCCGGCGACGCCCTGTACGGCATCGTGGAGGGCAGCGTGGCCGTCGTGGTGCCCGGGCAGCTGGTGAAGCTCACGCTCGCGGAAGGCGACGTGTTCGGCGAAGGCTGCTTGCTGCAAGACGAAAAGCGCCACGCCGACATCGTGGCGCACGGCAAGCTGGTCGCGCTGCGCATCCCGCGCGAGGTGCTCACGCGTCTCATCATGCGTCACCCGCATCTGGCCGAGGTGTTGCTTGAGCTGCTCACGCGTCGCTTGCTCGGCAACTTGTTGCAGACCTCTCCCTTGTTCCAGGAGTTCGATGCCGCCGGGCGCGCCGAGCTCGCGCGCCTGTTCGAGATCCGCCGTGCACCCGGCGGCACCATGCTCGCCGTCGTGGGCAAGCGCATGGACGGCCTGTACATCTCGCTGACCGGCACGCTCGCGGTCAACCGACCCGGTGCGCCCGAGCGCATCGCACCGCCGGGCAGCATGTTCGGGCAGAACACGTTGCTGTCGAACGAGCCCGCGCAGGTCGACGTGAAGACGCGCGTGCACATGGTGGTGCTGCGCTTGCCAGCCGCGGCGTTCACGAAGGTGGCCATGCAGTACCCGATGATCCTGGCGCGCCTGTCCGAGCTGGCGAGCAGCGAAGTCGTCAAGGTCACGACCTAGTCGGCGGCGTCGTCGTCGTCGGCGGCGCGACGGCTCGCGCGTTCCAGGCAATACTGTCCGTCCATGGAAATCTCAGCGTACGAGCGCATCGGTGGCGAAGCCGGCTTGCGCCTGATCATCGACGACTTCGTCACGCGCGTCTTCGCCGACGTGATGATCGGCTTCTTTTTCCGTGACGTGCCCCACAAGCGCATCGCAGAGTTCGAGTTCCAGCATGCCGCGAGCTTCCTGGGCGGCCCCGTGGAGTACAAGGGGCGGCCGCTTGGCTTGGCCCATCAGAAACACCCGATCCTCGGCGGCCACTTCGCCCGGCGCACGCAGATCCTGCGCCAGACCTTGCAAGCGCACGCGGTGCCCGAGGACATAGCGCGCGCTTGGCTCGACCACACCGAGAGCCTGCGGCCCGAGATCACCCGTCAACCGGGCGGTCAATGCATCGACTGAAGGCGCCTGCAAGCCGCCCGAGTGCGCTATACTCCGGCGCCATGGACTACAAGTGCGCTTTCCGCTGTGTCGCGGGCTGCGAGGGCAGCTACGACATCGAGCAAGTCATCTATCACTGCCCCAAGTGCGGTGAGCTGCTGGAAGTGCAGCACGACCTCGAAGCGCTGAAGACGCGCAGTCCGGCCGCGTGGATCCGCCTCTTCGACGACCGCCGCAGCACCAACCGCTGGCCGTACGCCAGCGGCATCTGGGGCAAGAAAGAGTGGGTCCTGCCCACGCTCGAAGACGACTGCGTAGTCTCGCTCAACGAGGGCGGCACCAACCTCTTCTGGGCTGAGCGCTACGGCAGGACGCTGGGCCTGCCCGACCTGTGGATCAAGCTCTGCGGCAACAGCCACACGGGCTCGTTCAAAGACCTCGGCATGACGGTGCTCGTCAGCGTGGTCAAGCAGATGATCAAGCACGGCAAGCCCATCAAGGCTATCGTGTGCGCCTCCACCGGCGACACCTCGGCCGCGGTGGCTGCGTACGC
>DASVHQ010000017.1:0-4544 GCA_036382515.1 Polyangiales bacterium
AGAGGACGGCCGTCGGCTCCCCAGCGAAGCTGGTTCGAAGACGCCGCGGCCAGGCCTCATCGAACAGGACGCCGTCGATCTGTGTGATCACGTCGATGCGGACGGGCGGAACGCCCATCTGGAACGTGACTCCCGGCGTGGCGAGATCTTGAAGCGTGAGGTCGTGCAGGGCCGCCCCGAACGCATTGAGGGCGCCAAGCACGCGTGGAGCGTTCTCCGGACTGGCGCGAACCCACACGGCCAGGTCCTTGGTTGCCCGAACGTGGCCGTGCGCGGCCAACGCATGTGCTCCGACGACAATGTACTCAACGCTGTGGGCGTTGAACGCTGCAATGAGATCTCTGTAGTCGGAGCTCATTGGCGGGATCCGCGTTCCAGAGGAGGCACAGCTGCGTCAGCTCCCAGACCGCATCAATGCGTTGCGCGACGGTGCTGCCGGCCCAATCATCCTGGCCGTCGGAAGCCACCCGATCGCGGAGCACTCGAGTCTCGATCACACGTGCGGAACGCATCGATGAAGGATAGCACTGGTGCAGAAGGGGCGGAAATCACGCGGAGTGCGGGCCGAGGCCTATCTGGCGCGGGTGCAGGCGGCCGAGAAGGGCATGAAGATTGGCACCGATGGTGTGCAGCTGCTCGGCGGACACGGCTTCATTCGCGAGCGCCTGGTCGAGCTCTGGTATCGCAACTTGCGTGCGATTGCCTTGCTCGAAGGTTTCGTTTCCATCTGACCGGCTCCGCGTTCACCCATTCCCTGCCAAGATCGAAGAGGCGCTGCCATGATCAATCTAGAACTCTCGGAACAGCTGGTCGGTCTCGAACAACTGATGCGGGGCGGTTCGAGAAGCCCACGCCATCGGTCAGCTGCGTATCGAACCAGGCGAGCAGCCCATGGGCTGTGCCGTCGGTCGTGATGCGGCCGGATCGAACCACGGCCAGTCACTCGGCCGCGTCCATGCCCCTCGATCACGCTCTATGCAGCTCGTGGGGGCCCCAGGCGCGACGACGCACGCGCTGGCTACGCGCTGTAGCGCTCTGAGAGGTCGGCGACGAAGCCCAGCGCGTCATTGAGTGAGCGTTCGGAAGCGTTCCGGCTGCGCGGCGTGCAACGCACTCGCAAGCTCGCCGAGGCTCGCGCTTGCGCGCATGCAGTTGACGGCGACGCGCTGGATCTTCATAGGAGATGACGGAACTTGCCAACCCATAAGCGTTACCACAGCCGGTAACATCTGCCAGTCTCGTCTTCTCGGCCGCCTGACGGCATTGGGCTTCAGCTGTTATCGCCTCGGGCGCCTGCTTAGTGCGGACCTCGGTAGACGCGATCCGGACGCAGCATATCCTTGCAAATTGAATTGCATGTGTTCAATATGCAATGATGATTCCACGCCGCGCCCTTGCAGAGGTTCAGCAAGCGCTGCACCGCCAGGCTGCCGTGGCCCTGCTCGGTCCGCGACAGGTCGGCAAGACAACGCTCGCTTTCGCGGTCGCCGAGAAGACTGACGCGCTGTACCTCGACCTCGAAGCGCGGGAAGACCGCGCCAAGCTCGACGACCCGGCGCTGTTCCTGCGACGCTACGAGGACCGGCTCGTCATTCTCGACGAAATCCACCGCATGCCGGAACTGTTCCAGGCGCTGCGCGGGCTCATCGACCAGGGGCGGCGCCGGGGGCGGCGCACCGGACGATTTCTCATCCTTGGGTCTGCGGCGATCGACCTGCTGCGTCAGTCGGGCGAGAGCCTCGCCGGACGGATCGCGTACGTCAACCTCGGCCCACTCGACGCGCTCGAAGTGGCGTCCGACAACGCCGCGCTCACTGCGCTCTGGGTACGCGGCGGCTTCCCTGACAGCTACCTCGCGCACTCCGATGCCGAGAGCCTCGCACTGCGCAAGGACTTCATCCGCACCTACCTCGAGCGCGACGTACCGCAGTTCGGGCCCCGCATTCCTGCGGAAACGCTGGAGCGGCTGTGGACCATGCTCGCGCACAACCAGGGCACATTGCTGAACGCTTCGCGCCTGGCGTCCGCGCTGTCGGTGAGCGCACCGACGATCACGCGCTACATCGATCTGCTTGCCGATCTTCTCCTGGTGCGCCGTCTGCCGCCCTTTCACGCGAACACCGGCAAGCGCATGGTGAAGTCGCCGAAGGTCTATGTGCGCGACAGCGGTCTCGTGCATGCGCTGCTTGGGCTCGAGGATTACAACGAGCTCGCCGGCCATCCAGTCGTGGGTGCGAGCTGGGAGGGCTTCGTCATCGAGAACCTGCTCGCGGCAGCACCTGCACGCACGGCAGCGAGCTTCTTCCGAACCGCCGCAGGCGCAGAGATCGACCTCGTGCTCGACCTGCCGCGACACGGCCGCTGGGCGATCGAGATCAAGCGCGGGCTCGCACCCAAGCTCGAGAAAGGCTTTCATCTTGCGTGCGGCGATCTGAAGCCGCGTCGCCGCTTCGTCGTGCATTCCGGCGATGACCGCTACCCTCTGAACGCCGAGCTTGAAGCGATCGGAGTCCGTGACCTCGCGCTCGAGCTCGTTGCCGCATCGTCGTGACGCGCAATGAGAGTGCGGCGCGCGCGACTACGCGCTGTAGCGCTAGCGTTCGCGCGGTGGACCCGCGCGATGCAGGAGCCGCTGAGGTGGCGATCAGCGCCGAGGTTTCTTGTGGCGCGAGGCGGGCCTTCGTCAGCTGCACTAGTTAGGCCGCCTTCTTCTTTGACCAGTTCAGCTTCAACTTGCGCCCGTGCGTCGCGCAGTCCCGCAGGTAGAGATTGATCAGCGTTTGGTACGGGATCGCCGTGTCTTCGGTGAGCCGTTTGAAGTACTCGAGCACTTCGGGGTCGAGGCGAATGGTCACCGGAGCCTTCAACCGTTTGGCGTACGGATTGCGTCGCGACTTCGAAAAATCGTAGTGCTTTCTCATGTCTTCACCCTCTGTTCGTAGGAGGAACGCTCTTCGGAATCCGCTTTGCGTGCCGAGATGATTCGAATGACCTCGCCGTCGTGACGGTAGCAATGGCAGACCACCAGCACGCGGAGAACCTCGCTGATGCCCATCAGAACGAAGCGGTCCTCGTCCTCGGAATGATCGGGGTCATCGATCAACCGCGCGTGCTCGTCGAGAAACACGGAACGAGCCTCCTCGAAGGAGACGCCGTGCTTCTTCTTGTTCGAGCGATTCTTGCGCTCGTCCCACTCGAATCGGAGGTCGGCCATAGCGTACGCACAGTGTACGTACGCCTTGCCCCGCGATCAAGGCGAGACCGCAACCGTCTTGTCTCGCCCTCAGCCGGCCTAACGGATTTGTGCTTCAGCTGCGAGCGGCCGCACCGAGACTTGCGCCCCGCGCGACCGCAGGCCCACGACACCTCCGCAGCCTATCACAGCGTCGCGGGCCCGCGTGCGGTGAGCCTTCAGCAGAGAAGTGGCAGCCTCTCGTCAGCTGCAACCACTAGTTAGGCGCCGTCTTTTTCAGCCGGCCTTCCGAACCCGCTCCCGCTTGATCCGCTCGGCCAAGTACAACTTCATCAACGACTGGTACGGCACGTCTTGCTGATTCGCGAGCGCCTTCAACTCTTCGAGCATTGAGATCGGAAGTCGGATCGAGATCGCCGTGGTCGACGGTTTGAGCTCTGGAAAAATCGGCTGAACCGCTTTGCTCCAGTCGATGTATTCGGTCGAGTCGTGCTCCGCCCAGAACTTCCGTTCGAGGTCTTCGCTCGCGAACGACGGAATCGCTTTCTTACTTTTCGGTTTCCGCTTGCTCATAGACCTTTCGCTCCTCACGACTCTGGTCACGCACGGAGATCACCCGCACCAAATTCTCCCGCACCGTGAACACGAGCATCAACCGCCGCCCCTCGTTGGTCTGGCCGAGTGCTGCGTACCGCAGCTCCTGCTGAGAGTGCTTGCCGTCCACCGCGACCAAAATGGGCCGGTTGAAGAACACCTGCTCGGCCTCGGCTCGGGAAACACGGTGAAGCTCCCAGTTCTTCTCCGAGTTGCCCGAATCCCACTGGAATCCGGTACATTCGGCAAGATTCTCGGGAAGATCGGCCACATCAATCGTATATACCGGAAGTATACACGAAAGCAAGCCCCGACGCGAGCACCTCTCGTTCTCTTCTCGTGCGCCTAACGGATTTGAACTTCAGCTGCGAGAGGCCGCCCGCGGCCTGCGCACCGCGCGACCGCGGGCCCACGACTTCCGATGCTACTACAGCGTCGTGGGCCCGCGTGCGGTGAGCCGTCACCAGAGAAATGGCGGCCTCGCGTCAGCTGCAACCACTAGTTAGCCGGCCTCTTCGCTCTGATGAAGTGCAGCACGTCTTGGTCGCTCGGACGGATGGCCGCGATGACGTCGAAGAGCCGCAGGCGGTCTTGTTGCGAACGAGATCTTCGCGGGAGAGGACGGCCGTCGGCTCCCCAGCGAAGCTGGTTCGAAGACGCCGCGGCCAGGCCTCATCGAACAGGACGCCGTCGATCTGTGTGATCACGTCGATGCGGACGGGCGGAACGCCCATCTGGAACGTGACTCCCGGCGTGG
>DASVHQ010000018.1:0-7726 GCA_036382515.1 Polyangiales bacterium
CTGCTCGACGAGGCGCGCTGGGAGCTCGAGTTCTTGCTGAAGATGCAGGTGCCTGCCGGCAAGCCGCTGGCCGGCATGGTGCACCACAAGATGCACGACCGTGCGTGGACCGAGCTCGGCGTCGCGCCGCACGAGGACAAGCAGCCGCGATCGTTGATGGCCCCAAGCACTGCGGCGACGTTGAACGTGGCTGCGGTCGCGGCGCAGGCCGCACGCCTGTACAAGCCATTCGATGCCGCCTTTAGCCAGCGCTGTCTGGCCGCGGCGCGGCGCGCGTACGAAGCCGCTCTGGCGCATCCGAAGCTCTTGGCTTCTCCCGCGAACAAGAGCGGCGGCGGTCCGTACGACGATCAAGACGTGCGCGACGAGTTCTACTGGGCGGCGGCAGAGCTGCTGGTCACGACCGGCGAAGCACGCTACCGCGAGCAGTTGGCGCACGAGCAGGCGTCCGCTTCAATTCCGATAAGCATGTCCGACAGCGCTTCGCCCGACGAGCAGCACACGGTGCTGACCTGGCAGAACGTCGCAGCGGCCGGCACGATCAGCCTGGCTCTGGCCCCCGCGTCGCTCGGCGAAGAGCGCAAGCGAGCGCGGGCCGAAGTGGTGAAGGCCGCCGACGCGTTGCTCGGATTGTATGCGCGCGAAGGCTATGGCCTGCCGTTCTCACCTGGGGCGGGCAACAGCTATCCGTGGGGCTCCAATTCGTTCGTGCTCAACAACGCCCTCGTTCTGGCCCTTGCACATGACTTCAGCGGCGATGCCAAGTACCTACCGGCAGTGGTGGGCACGATGGATTACTTGCTCGGCGAGAATCCCATGGATCAATCGTACATCACGGGTTACGGCGCGCGCCCGCTGCGCAACCCGCACCACCGGTTCTTCGCGCATCAAGTTCGTGAGGATCGCCCCGAGCCGCCACCGGGCATCGTGTCGGGAGGGCCGAACAGCGGGCTGCAGGATCCCATGGCGCGCGCCGCAGGCTTGGCCGGAAAAGCACCACAGAAGTGCTTCCTCGATCACATCGAGTCCTGGTCGACGAACGAAATCACGATCAACTGGAACGCACCGTTGGCCTGGATCGCCGCATTCCTTGACGACCAGGCCACCGCGCCTTGAACACCACACACGACAGTTTGGAGTAGCCAATGCCGACCTTTCATCGCACACGCACCTGGACATTCGCGCTCGGACTGGTGACGGCCGCGTGTTCTGCGAACCCTTCGGCAAGGCAAATTCCGAATAGTGGAACCTCCGGTGTGGCTGGTTTTGCGGGCGCCCAAAGCGGAGCTTCGGGATCGTCAGGCGCGACAGCAGGCAACGGAACGAACGGCGGCACGAGCGCGGCTGCGGGCAGCGGCGCGGGCACGGGAGGCGCGACCGGCACCGGCGGCATGATGGCAGGCACCGGCGGTATGATGGCAGGCACCGGCGGCGCGGGCCCGACAGGACCAGTCGGCGGCGCCTATCTAACATCCGGGGCCTGGCATGGTTACGCCTGGACGAACGCGGCGGGTACGGGCTCCACGATCATGCCGAAGGACTTCTCGGCGCGCGCCGCGGGTGCACCGTACTGTGTGTCTGGAACGGTCGGCGCCAGCACCGACTTCAGTGGCCTCGCACTCCTCGGGGTGAACCTGAATCAGGCGCAAACCGGCGTCAATCCACCGCTGATGAGCGTGACGCCGACGAGCGCCGGGCTGAACATCAACGTGATGAACAAAGGCACCTCGCCGCTCCGTGTGCAGATCCAAGGCCCCATGGGTGCGACAGTAGCCACCGATCGCTGGTGCGCCCCGGTCGTCGGCTCGGGCGGTTTCATTCCGTGGACCAGCTTCAACACGAAGTGCTGGGATGCCTCGGGCACGGCATACGCCAAGCAGCCGCTCCAGCAGGTGCAGGTGATGGTGCCGGGCGGCATGACCGCGCCGATCGCCTTCGATTTCTGCCTGGTCAGCATCGGCGAGGCCGATGGTCCTGGCATGGGAACCGCGGGAACGGGTGGTAGCGGGGGCTCCGGCGGCAGCCTGAGCACCGGCGTCAACGGCGGTTCGGGGATGATCACGGACGGCACCGGTTCGGCGCAGGTCACACGCGATGGACGAAACTACGTCGTGCAGAATAACGTCTGGGGCGCGAACGCGGCACAGACCCTGAGTTACAATGGGCCGAGCTTCGAGGTCAAAGCGCAGTCCGGAAACAACGGCGGAGGCGGCCAGCCAGTGTCCTATCCATCTGCCTTCATCGGAAGCAACTATGGCCGCGGCACCTCGGGCAGCAACCTGCCAAAGCAAGTGAGTGCCATCCAGAGTGTGCAGACCGGCTTTAGCCACAACGCTGACGGCGCTATATCTGGCCAGTACAACGCGACGTACGACGTGTGGTTCAGCACGAACGCGGGTGGCGACACGCAAGCCCCCTCCGGTGGGTACTTGATGGTCTGGTTGTTCGATCCGTCGAACGAGCAACCCATGGGGAGCGTCGTGCAAGCTGGTGCAACTGTCGCAGGCATGCCGGGCACATGGGACGTCTGGCAAGGCACCAACAGCGGCAAGCCATGCATCTCGTACGTGCGCACTCAGCCTACGACTTCGATCGAGTTCGATCTGAATCTCTTCATCAAGGACGCCACGACCCGCCCAAGCGCACCGATTCAGAGCAACTGGTACTTGAGCAATGTCTTCGCCGGCTTCGAGATCTGGAGCGGCGGAGTGGGCCTCAAGTGCAACGCGTTCTACGCCATCGTCAACTGACACTCAGCTAACAAGCCAGATCCTCCATGGTTACGACCCGAGTCAGCGCTGCGGACTGCACCTTCCCCAAAGACTTCGTCTGGGGAACGGCCACCGCTTCGTATCAAATCGAAGGCGGAGCGCAGGCCGATGGCCGCGGGCCGAGCACGTGGGATGTGTTCTGCAAGCGTAGTGGTGCGGTGTTCGAAGGTCACACCGGCGAGGTCGCGTGTGACCACTACCATCGCTACCGCGAAGACGTCGGGCTGATGCGGGAGCTCGGTGTGTCGGGCTATCGTTTCAGCGTGTCGTGGTCACGGGTGCTGCCGGAAGGCAGTGGCAGGGTCAACCCGGCCGGGCTCGCGTTCTACGATCGCCTGGTGGATTCGCTGCTCGAGACCGGCATTCAGCCGATGTGCACGCTGTTTCACTGGGACTTGCCCCAAGCGTTGCAGCAGCGCGGCGGCTTCGTGAATCGCGACATCGCGCCTTGGTTCGCCGAATACGCATTTCTGCTCGGCAAACACTTGGGCGATCGCGTGAAGCTCTGGGTCACGCAGAACGAGCCCCAATGCTACATCGGCTTTGGGCTCGGCACTGGCACGCATGCTCCGGGGCTGCGCCTCGATTTCTCCGACACGCTCGTGGCTGCCCACAACTCGATGCGCGCACACGGCACGGCTGTGAAAGCCTTGCGTGCGAGCGTGGCGGACGCGCGCATCGGCTACGTACTGGCCACACAGCTCGCTCGGCCCGCGACCGAAAGTGCGCCAGACCTCGAAGCCGCGCGCGCTGCGACCTTTGCCGTACGCGATCGCACGCACTGGAACAACAGTTGGTGGACCGATCCGCTGTTGCTCGGCAAGTACCCCGAAGACGGACTGCGGCTGTTCGGCACGGAGATGCCCGCCTTCCCCAACGCGGATTGGAACGATCTGACAGCCAAGATCGACTTTCTAGGCTTGAACATCTACCGCGCCGAGACCTTCCGGGCCGTCGAGGGTGGCGGGATCGAGCAACTGCCAGTGCCCCCAGGCTATCCACGCTCTGGCGTCGATTGGCAGCCCATCACGCCAGACGCGATGTACTACGGGACGCGCTTCTTCCACGAACGCTACAACATCCCGTTTTGGATCACCGAGAGCGGCCTGTCGACGCGCGATCAAGTATTCCTCGACGGCAAAGTCCACGATCCGCAGCGCATCGACTACCTGCACCGCAACCTGATCGAGCTGCGGCGCGCGATGCGTGAAGGGGCGCGCGTCGAGGGCTACCTCGCTTGGTCGCTGCTCGACAACTTCGAGTGGGCTGACGGCTACAAGCAGCGCTTCGGCTTGGTGTACGTCGACTACCAGTCGCTGCGCCGCATCCCGAAGGATTCGTTCCACTGGTACAAGCAGGTGATCGCCACCCGCGGTGCGTCGCTGGCCGGCGAGTTCGCCGTGCCCGTCACGTGCGTGACGGCCGACTGATCGGAGGCCGATCATGACCAAAAGCGCGCGCTTCGGTCATCCGCTCGCCTGGGTACCGACGGCTTATCTCGCCGAAGGCATCCCGTTCGCGATGGTCATCTGGGTGGCTGGCACGATGTTCAAGGACTTGGGCCACACCGACAGCGAGATCACGCTCGCAACCGCGAGCATCGGTCTGGCCTGGTCGCTCAAGCCGCTGTGGGCCGCCTTCCTCGACATGTTCAAGACCAAGAAGTTCTTCGTACTCTCTACGGAGTTCTTCATGGCCGGCCTGCTCGCCGCATTGGCGTTGGCGATTCGCCTACCCAACTACTTTCAGATCACGATCGCTTCCCTGTGGATCCTGGCGTTCGCCTCAGCCACTCAGGACATCTGCGTGGACGGCGTATACATCACGTCGCTCGACGAGAAGGGCCAAGCCGCGTACATCGGCGTGCAGGGCACCGCCTGGAACGCGGGCCGATTCTTCGGGACTGCGCTCGTGGTGTGGTTCGCCGGGATGCTCCAGGAAGATCACGGCATCGCGCCGCAGCTCGCCTGGTCCAATGCCATGCTGTTGAGCGCGGGAACACTGGCGCTGCTGGGCGTCTACCACAGCATGGCACTGCCTGTCGGTTCGATTGCACATCGGCCTCGCGATGCCAAAGAAATCGTCACCACGTTCGCCGATACGGTGCGCGACTTTCTGAAGAAGAAGCAGCTCTGGGGCATGTTGGTGTTCGTGTTCTTGTATCGCAGCGGCGAGGGTTTCTTGCTCGTTGAAGCGCCGCTCTTTCTGCAAGCGCCACTGAAGCTAGGCGGCATGGGCCTCACCTTGAAGGAGAAAGGTCTGATCGACGGCACGGTCAGCACCACCGTCAGCATCCTCGGCGGCCTTGCCGGAGGTGCGGCCATCGCCAAGTTTGGCTTGAAGCGAGCGCTGTTCTTCATGGCCCTGTGCATGAACATCCCACATCTGTGCTTCGTGTACCTGAGCCAGGCGGTGTCGCCGGATCATCCGCTCTCGCTGACGGCCGTAGCGTCACTCGTCGTGATCGAGAAGTTCGGGTACAGCTTCGGCTTTGTGGCCAACATGCTGTACATGATGCAGCAGATCTCGCCCGGCAAATACCACATGACTCATTACGCGTTCTGCACCGCGCTGATGAACTTGGTGTTGATCCCGACGCAGATGGCGAGTGGCCCGCTCGCAGATATGCTTGGCTATCGACATTTCTTCATCTTCGTGTTGATCGCCTCGATCCCGAGTGTATTCGCGGCCTGGTTCGCGCCCTTCCCCGATCCATCCGACGACAGGGTGGACACCAAAGGCGGACCCGTGAAGACCAATTCGTAGCCGGCGATCGCAGTGCGCGTGGATCACTCCGGAAGGCCACAACCCTCCCTCGCAGTCCCTCACACTGGTTGCCGCGCGCCCGCACGGGGCTATGTCCACCTGCGAGAAACCCCTGCGCGAAACATCGCATCCTCGCAAGAAATCTCGTTGTTTGTTTGACCCGAATTCCAATCCCTTAAAATGCGACGATGGCGCCATGATTCACCCTCGCTCGGGGACCTAGAAGCTCTTTCCATCGTGCTTCGCTGTGATAGGTTTCAGGCGGTTGATGCTCAAGACCCTCTGCCACAGGTGCATTCCATGAAACGACTTTCTCGTGTCCTCTCGGTTTTGGCTGCTCCCCTGTTTGCCGCCGCGTTTGCCGCCGCACTCGCCGGTCCATCGTGCGCCAGCGGCAAAAACGCGTCCAGAGTCGGGGGCTCGGCTGACTCGAACGCTTCCGGCTCGGGTGGGGCCTCATCGGGCTCACCCTTCGGCGCAACGTCCGACAGCGGTTCGAGTGGTAGCTCGGGCGGTGTATCGGGTGGAGCGGGCAGCGGCGGTTCGCCGTTCGGTGGCGCCGGCAGCGGAGGTACGATGGTTGCTGGCGGCAGCGGAGGTACGATGGTTGCTGGCGGCACCGGAGGTATGACCGTCGCAGGCACCGGGGGCAGCACGGACAGTGGTGCTGCGTGCTCGACTCCCAGCACGATTGCGACCAACGGCTATGGCATGAGCGGGACCTGGAAGGGTTACGCCTATACCTTCGGAGGGTCCACCGCCACGATCAGTCCGGGTTGCGATACCGCAGGGACCATGCCGTGCTTCAAGATGGCCGGTGCCAACCTATGTGCCAGTGGCACCCTAGGCGCAGACACAACTTACCACTCGATCGCGGGCGTGGGCTGGAACATCAATCAGGAAAAGGCCGCCCCGAATCCCGTTGACACCGTGGCCCCCACGGGCACCGGAATCGCAGTGAATGTGGCCGGTGGGACCGCGGGCCTGCGTGTCTCGATCAGTGACGGCACGACGGAATGGTGCGCTCCGCTTCCAGCGGGCGGCATGGGGACCGTTCCTTGGGCGTCTTTCAACACGAAGTGCTGGGATGGCAGCGGTACCGCGTACACCGCCGGGACACCCATCGCCAAGGTTCAGATTCTGTTGCCCAGCATGGCGGCTACGGCTTTGCCGTTCTGCATCTGCGTGGTCAGCATCGGCCCGGGCTGATGAGCCCCGCCTGAGCAGCACTCCAACCCTGGCCAGCACAAGAACTGGTCAGGTTGGTCAGCGCCTGACAGTGGGAGAGCACACTGAAGTTCGCGTTTGCGGTCGTGAGACTCGGAGGTTGCAAGTTGGTCCTGATCCCATGGCTCGCGCAATGGAACGCTTCGTCAACCTCCAGATCTTTTCTGCACGCTCCGCCGTGCTTTGGAGCATGCTCGGGCCCATGCGAACACGAGGCGGGCCGAGGCTGGGATTGTGTCTTGTACTGATCCATTCATTCGCGTGCGCGTGCAACAGTGACGGGGCGGGGCGGATGGGCGGGGCGGGAATGGCAGGTGGCACAGGTGGTGCTTCACAGGGCGGACCCATGAGCGGCGGTGCAGGCACCATCGGCGGCGGCGGTGCTGCGGGTGCCGGCATGGGTGGCAATGGGACATCCGGCGCGGGGGGCATGCCCGGCGTCCCGGCGGCGGTGGTGCCCGAACAAAGCGGCGCGCTGTACCGCTTCGCTTTTGACGGGATCGTCTTCGAGGTCGATCCGCGCATCGGCGCCCGCATCGTGACCTTCTCGCTCGGAGGCAAGAACATCCTCACTGGGCCCAGCGCCAATCCCGACAACTTCGGCTCGACCTACTGGCCCAGTCCTCAGAGTGTGTGGAACTGGCCACCGCCGCCCGAGATCGACAAGCTCGCCTATGCCGCCCGCATCGAGGGCGACACGCTCGTGCTCGACGGTATGGTCCACGCGGCACTCAACCTGTCAGTGACCAAGCGTTTTCGCGTCGATCCTGCGCACGGCCAGATGGTGCTGGAATTTGCGCTGAACAACACCGGCAATGCTGCAGCGACGTGGGCGCCCTGGGCCATCTCGCGCGTCGCTCCGGGCGGCTTGACGTTCCTGGGCCTGGGTGCCGGCGGCAGCATCGCCAACAACGGCTCCACGCCTGCAGCGTTTTCCACTCAGAACAGCGTTGCTTGGTACG
>DASVHQ010000019.1:0-29840 GCA_036382515.1 Polyangiales bacterium
TGAAGTCGGTCGCGAGCTGCGTCGCCGAGACGGGGCCACCGGCGGTGTACGAGAGGAAGCGCTGACCGGGCTGCACGTTCGGCTGGCAGGTTACGTCCGGCGGCGGCACGCTGCGCAAGATGCCGTCGTCACCGAAGCCCGGCTGCATCGAGGTCACGCCGGTCACACCCGAGCAACCGCCGATGCCCTGGATGCCGACCAGGCCCATGTTGACCGAGACGACGCCGAGGTGAAGGTCTTTCGCGGGCGGAAACGGATTAGGATCGTTCGGCATGCGCAGGCCGGTGACCAAGGTCTGGATCATGCGCGGGATCTGATCCCTGATCGCGCCTTGCTCCTCGACCATCGAGGGCGAGTCGTCGACCACGAACAACAGATCGACTTTGTCGATGTTGGTGACCGAGATCTGCTTGGTGCTGCCCGACACCAGGCACGGATTGAGCGGCTTGAGCTCGCGATCGAGGCAGCCCGCCGTCCACGCCGTGGTGCTCACGATGATGATGCCCATCAGCGCTTTCATTCCGCTGAGTGCGCTGCGCTCTGCCCTCTTCATGACCGTCCTCCGCTCCACACACCGGTGTATCGGTCGTCCCGATACGACAGTGCAAATCCCGGCCACTTGCCTGGCCGCACAGGCGCATACCTTATGGGGGTTGGCGCCGAAGATCAATTGCTCCGAAAATCCGAACAGTTCCGGCCTCCTGCACACGGCAGCCGGCCTTAGCGTCGGTATCAGCAAATTCCAGACCAGATCTTCGCGCTTGAGATCATTGACGATTCGTCCAAGTGCCTACAACTTGATTGGCGTTGATTGACAACTTTGGTGTCAGGCCGGGGCTGCGCCCAGCCTTGCACTAAGTACGGACCAACCCGATACTGATTGCACAGGGTTCCGAAACCCTCTGCATTATTTTCATGCCTTCCCTTCGCAAAGTCCTCGTCGTCGATGACGAGGAGAACATCCGCCTGGTGCTACGCACCCTGCTGACCAAGAAGGGGTACGACGTGACCGACGCAGACAGCGCCGAGCGGGCGCTGGAGATCGCGCAAGCCGAGCCACCGCACTTCGTGCTCGCGGACGTGCGCATGCCGGGCATGAGCGGCATCGAGCTGTGTCGTCAGCTGCACGCGCGCATGCCGCAGCTGACGGTGATCATGATGAGCGCGTATGGCTCGGTCGAGCTCGCGCTCGAAGCCGTGCGTGTCGGCGCCTACGACTACGTCGCCAAGCCCTTCAAGCAGGACGAAGTGCTGTTCGCGCTCGCGAAGGCCGAAGAGCACCAGACGCTCTTGCGCGAGAACCGTGCGCTGCGCGAGGCCGCACACAAGGGCGACGTGTTCCCGGAGCTGCTGGGCAACAGCCAGCCGATCCAACAGGTGTTCCGGCTGATCTCCAAGGTGGCGGAGTACCGCACGACCGTGCTCATCCAGGGCGAGAGCGGCACGGGCAAGGAGCTGGTGGCGCGTGCGCTGCACCAGAAGAGCCCGCGCAAGGACAAGCCCTTCGTGGCGGTGAATTGCGGCGCGATTCCAGCCTCGCTGATGGAGAGCGAGCTGTTCGGCCACAAGCGCGGCGCGTTCACCGATGCGCACGCCGACAAGCTCGGCATCTTCCAGGAAGCCGACCAGGGCACGCTCTTTCTCGACGAGATCGGCGAGCTCACGCCTGGCTTACAGGTGAAACTCTTGCGTGTGCTGCAGGAGGGCGTGGTCAGGCCGGTCGGTGGCAGCAAAGACGTGTCGATCGACGTGCGGGTGATCGCCGCGACGGTGCGCGATCTGCAGAAAGAAGTGAGTGAGGGTCGCTTCCGGGAAGACCTCTTCTACCGGCTCAACGTGCTGCAGATCGTCGTGCCGCCGCTGCGCGCTCGCCTGGACGACGTGCCCGTGCTGATCGACCACTTCATCGCACGCAACAACGCGCGGCTGGGCACGCACATCCGTGGCATCGACCCGCGCGCGAAGAAGGTGCTGCTCGGTTACCCGTGGCCTGGCAACGTGCGCGAGCTCGAGAACCTGATCGAGCGCGCGGTGGTGCTCGCGGAGGGCGAGGTGCTCGCGCTCGAGGACATCCCCGAGCGGCTGCAGAAGCCGGAGGACGCCGTGGCCGCGGTGCTCGCCTCGGGCGAGCTGTCGATCAAGAAGGCCAGCCGCGTGATCGAGGAGTCGCTGATCCGGCAAGCGCTCGAAAAGACCCGGGGCAATCGCACCGCCGCCGCGCGCCTGCTCGAGATTTCTCACCGCGCGCTGCTCTACAAGATCAAAGACTACGGGCTGTCGTAGTGCCCTGCCGAGCCGAGGTGTCGTGCGCAGCCAAGTCTTCGCCATGCTCTGCTTGCTGTGTGCGCTGAGTGCAGCACCTGCGGTCGCGCAGTCGCAGCAGGATTGGCTCGCGGTGTTTCCGCCCTGCGCGCAGAGCACCGGAAGCCGCGCGGGCCTCGAGCTGCTCTATCCGCGGCCGGGGCTGCCCGCCGTGGTGGCCGCAGGCGCAGCGCTCGTCGCGCGCATCCGGCTGCCTGCGGCGCTCACTCCGCCGCCGGGCGTGCAGCAGGAGCGTGCGTTACTCGGCTGGCATGCCGAAATCGAGAGTCAGCTGCAACCTCTGGGTCACGCGGTCACGCTCTCGCATCGCCACGTGCTGCCCGTCACGAATCTGCGCCCCGACGGCGCATCCTCGCTCGTGTATCGGGCGTCGCTCGCGGTGCCGGCGTATGCGGCGCCCGGCACGTACACGCTCGTGCTGCGTACACCCTTTGGCGAGCGCCGCATCGAGCATGCCGTGCGCGTGCTTGCGGCCGGTCGCGACGTGCGTCTGGCCTGGTTGCCGCGGGAGCTTTCGGTCGCTGCCGGTCGCGACCTCGAGAGCTTGCCCGTGGATGTCTGGTTGGCCGATGGCTGGCCCACTGCCGCGCCGGCGCAGCCCGTGTTCTTGCCGTCCGCACACGCCGTGGCCGTGCGCGTCGAGCGCCGCTTGTTCGTGACGCGCGCCGCAGTCTGCGAGCCGGCGAGCGCTTCGCTCGCGGAAGTTGCACTGGTGCTGGGTGCCGAGCAGCGTACACAGGCGGCGTTCGAGCCGGTCAGCGTGGCGCCTGACCACTACCTGCCGCTCGCTGCGGCGCAAGCGGCGGGGCTTGCCTGCACTGCACAGCTCGCCCAGACCACCAGCCCAACCGGTGTCCTGTTGCAGCTGTCAAATCTCGACCACGGCAGCGCGCGCGAGACGGCACTGCTGGTGCCCGTCGGCCAGCGCTTGTCGGTGCAGGGCGCCGAGGTCGCGTTCTTCCCCGCGAGCGACGTCACACTGCGCCACCCCGAGGCGATCGTGGCGCAGCTGCGCGTGCCGCCGGGTGGCACGGCGCGGCTTTCGCTGCAGGACGTGTCCAGCGTGCGGCCGTTCATGCGCGCGCAGCAGTACGCCACCACCGGCGCCGCTGCTGTGCTGCCGGTGCTCGGCGCACCTCCCGGTTCCAGTGTGGCGTTCGACTACGGCTTTGCGCGCACGGCGTTCGGCGGACCGCAGCTCGCCGCGGCGTTCCCCGCGCCCGGCGCACACCCGATCTCGGCCCTCGTCCTTTCGCCCGACGGAACCGCGACCGCGCTGCACGCCGAGCTTTGGGTGCAGGCTCGGCGTCCTGCGACCTGCGCCACCGCCGTCGTGAACGCCGGGGCTCGCGGCTCGTCGCTGGGCCCGGCCCTCTTGTTCGTGGCGGCCATGCTGCTAAAAAGGCGCCGCACCCGAAGGTTCGGGAATAGACTCCAACCGCCGCGGCGTTGTTTGCACCGTGGTGAATCCTTTGGTGAGCCCTTGAGCAAGCATTCCCCAGCGCAAGCAACCGTATCGCCGATCTGCTCGTCGACCCGCTCGTCGACCCCCGGCTCGCGACCTCTGGCGCGCAGTCGCCTTGGAGGAACGCGAGAGCGCGCGCGCGTGCTCTTCAGCTTGGCCGCCGCAGGCCTCGGGCTGTGCGCCTGCGAGGCCACGATGATCCCCAACACGCGCGTGGAAGACACGAGCGAAAATCGCGAAGTCGTCGATTTCGTTGAGAAATATCGGTTGGCGGTAGAGGAACGCAACACCCCCATCCTGCTCTCGATGGCCTCGGAGAACTACTTCGATGACATGGGCACGCCGGCAGGCGAAGATGACGTGGACTATGACGCCCTCAAGAAGGGCTTGGCCCGGATGCACGAGGACGTGTCGGGCGCCCGCTATCAGGTCAGCTATCGTGCCGTCAGCTACGCGGCCGACCGCCACGTGTTGGTTGACATGATGTACACCGGCTGGTTCCGTGTGACTCCCGTGGGCGCCGGTGAGCCCGTGTGGAAGCGCCGTCTGTCGGCGCACCGGATCGTGCTCGACCGCGAAGACAAAGCCTACAAGATCCTCTCGGGGATGTAGCCACCAAGTACCCGTCAGGTGCCCGCCAGGTGCCCGCCAGGTACCTGCATGGCCGGCACGCGCCGCCGGGTTAGCCAGAGCACGCCGGCTCCTTCGGCCGCGCAGGCTCGGGCACACTGGCTTACCCGCACGCGGATGTAAGCCACCGCGTGCGTGCGACCGGTCATCGTGATTGTTGAATCACGAGCGTCCGGCACGGTAGCCTTGAAACCTGCCGTATGCGCGCACGCCACGGACCATCTCAACTCGAGTGTAGCGAGGCCCACCGGGACCATGGGCGATAGCTCTGGGTCGAAGAAGCAGCTCGGCAAGATCATGCTGCAGCAGAAGCTCGTCACACAGGACGAGCTCGACGGCATGCTCGACGAGCAAGACAAGCGTGGCGGACGCCTGGCGTCCACCGCCAGGCGTGACGGCAAGGTCACTGTCACCGATGCGTTGCGTGCGCTCAGCGAGCAGCACGGGGTGCCCGCCATCGACCTGAGCCGTCAGGTGGTGCCGCTCAGCAACTTGATGTTGATCCCGGTCGAGCTGGCGCGCGAGCACCTGGTGCTGCCGGTGCGCGTGCACGGCGAGCAGCTGGTGCTGGCGATGGTGACGCCGCAGAACCAGACCAGCATCGAGGAGCTGCAGTTCGTCACCGCCAAGACGGTGTTTCCGCACGTGGCGCTCGACGAAGCGCTGCGGCGCGCGGTCGACGAGGCCTATGCGCTGGCCGAGCGCGGCGAGACGTACTACGTGGGCGAACGCGTCACCGACGAAGAGCTCGCGGCGCTCGGCGTCACGCGCCCGATGCGTGCCGACGGAACGCCCCAGGCCGTCGCACAGGACGAAGAGATGGTGGCCTTCGCGCAGCAGCCGCTGCAGACCGAAGAGCAGCTGGAGGTCGTGCACAGTCGGCCGCCGTCTTCGGGACCCGAGCTCGATCAGGCGTTCTCGGTGCGCCCTGCGTCGCTGCCCACGCCGCGGCCCGCACCCGGCTACGAAGACAAGAAAGTGCTGGTCGTCGACGACGACGACGACATCCGGCAGTTGGTCGTGCTCACGCTCCAGCACGCCGGCATTCCCGTGATCGAGGCCGCCACGGGCACGGGCGCGCTCGAAGCGATTCGCGAGCACAACCCCGATCTGATCGTGCTCGACGCTGTGCTGCCCGAGATCCACGGCTTCGACATCTGCCGGCGGCTGCGCGGCTCGCAGCGCTACGGCGCGACGCCGATCATCGTCGTGAGTGCGATCCATCGTGGCTGGCGCGTCGCTGAAGATCTGCGCGAGGCCTACGGCGTCGACCACTTCTTCGACAAGCCGATCGACCTACAGCGCTTGACCCGCACGATTCAGTTGCTGCTCGAGGGCAAGGACGCGCAGCACGACAGCGCGGCACTGAGCGAGGCGGCGGAGATCGAGCTGGGCAGTGGCATGGCGGCGTTCGAGCGCGGCGACCTCGAGCTTGCTGTGGCCCACTTGCAGAGCGGCGTCGCCATCGATCCGCTGGCCTTCGACCTGCAGTACCACCTGGGGCTCTTGCACGGCCGACGCGAAGATCTGTTCTCGGCCATCGAGGCGCTCGAGATCGCCATCGGTCTGTCGCCGCGGCACTTCTCGGCGCTGAAGAATCTGGCCGTCGTGTACCAGCGCGCTGGCTTCCGTCACAAGGCACTCGAGACCTGGCAGCGAGCGGTGGCGCACGCGCCCGACGACGACACGCGGGCCACCATCAAGGAACACATGGTCACGCTGCTGTGAGGATCGAAAGAACAGCGCGCTACCCTCTTGTGAGCGCTCGCAGCCGCAGCCAAGATCCAACGCCAGCCTCGCGTCCAACGCGTGCTCGCCCGGTGCTCCGTTTGCCAGAGACAATGCGATGAAGTTCCTGTGCAGCAACTGCAAAGCGAAGTATCAGATTGCCGACGACAAGGTGGCCGGTCGGACGCTGCGCATGACCTGTCAGCAGTGCGGCGAGCCGATCGCCGTGCGCGGTCCCGGGCGCGCGGCCGCGCAGATCAGCCGCCCGATCTCGCAGCCGCTGGTGCCGACGGCGATCGGCGCGCCGCCCGCGATCTCGTCGCTGGGTGCGGACTTTCAGCGCCAGGTCGCCAGCCCGACGCACGATGCCGGCGCTCGCGGCGCCGACGAGTGGCACGTCGCGATCAATGACGTGCCGGTCGGGCCGATGCGCCGCGAAGAAGTCGCACGCAAGATCGGGATGGGTGCGGTCGATCGCGAGTCGCTCGCGTGGCGCGAAGGCATGGACGACTGGATGCCCGCTAGGCACATCCCGGAGCTGGCGGTGCTGTTTTCGGCGCGTGAGCCAGCGCCACTGGTCGCGCCGCCGCCAGCTGCAGTGCCGATCGCACCGTCGGCGCCGTTGCAGCCCGCGGTACGCGTCGAGATGGCCCCGATCGGTGGCCGGCAGATGCTCACGCTCGACGACTACGCGCCGCCGGTGGAGCCGGTCATATCGACGGTGACGGTGTCGCCGGTGCCTGCGACCGCGCCGCCGGCCGGGGGCAAGCCGCTCGGCTGGGCGCCGATGTTCGCGCTCGTCTCTGGTGGGGCTTTCATTCTCGCGGTCGGCGCAGTGCTGGGCGTGCGAGTGCTCGCGCCTGCGCCGGCAGCCGCACCCGCGCAACGCGGAACCGCTGGAACCGGGGCCCCGATGGTGGCGGCCCCTGCGCAAGCGAACCCGAACCCGGGTCGCGACAGCCAGGGCAACGTCATCGAGCTGGACATGCAAGCGATCGATGGCCAGTCCACCGGTGGCGGGCAGCGCAGGGTCGCTGCGGCCCAAGCACCTGCGGCGGGCGACAAGAACAAGGCGGCGGCTGGCAAAGCGCTCACCGACGAGCAGAAGGCCATGCTGGCGCGCATGGGCAGCGGGCTCGATCAAGGCCCGTCGAACATCCGCACCGGGACTGACAACCCGCAGGCCACCAGCGGTGGCGGCGGCAGTGGCGGCCAGCTCACGGCAGAGCAGCTGTCGGCTGTGGTGCTGCGCGGGCGCAAGAACCTGCAGCGCTGCTACGAGACCGCGCTGCGCGGCTCGGGCTCCGACGAGACCGTGCGCATGGACGTCGACATCGAAGTCTCTCCCTCGGGCAACGTGACCGGTGCGCACACCAGCGGCAAGGGCCTTCCCGGCATGGACGAATGCCTGGTGCGCACCGTGCGGATGTGGCGCTTTCCAAGCTCCGGCGAGGGTGCGGCCACGCGCTTCCCGGTGGTGTTCCAGCCCGGCGGTTGAGCGCGCTCTTGTGAGTGCTCGGCTCGCGCGCTAGCTTCGCCGCGTGGACGCCAGCTCCCTTTCGCAGTGGGCCGTGGACGCCTTGCACGTGACGCTGCTGCTCGCCTCGCCAGCCGTGCTCGCTTGCCTCGCCGTGGGCGTGTGCGTGGGCTTCTTCCAGTCGGCGACGCAGGCCAGCGATCCGAGCCTGGGCTTCGTGCCGAAGCTCTTCGTGGTGGGCGCGGTGCTGCTCGCAAGCCGCGAGTTGATGAGTCACGAGCTGCTGCGCCTGTCGGCCTCGATGCTGCACGACATCACTGCGATCGCGCGCTGAGTCATGGTCGGCGTCTCCACGGACTCCCTGCTCGGGTGGCTCGCTGCTCACTACGGCTGGTCCGTGACGAGTCACGTCGGCGCCGTGCTGCTGCTGCTCGGTCTGCGCCTTGCGCCGATGGCGTGGCTTGCGCCCTGGCTCGCGATCGAGGCGAGCGTCGCGTTGCCCGTGGCGTTGTGCGCGGGCCTGGTGCTTCTGCTCTTGCCGCAGGCGCTCGTGCTCGCGCCGGCTGCGCTCGTGCTCGACTCGACCCTGTGGTTGCCCGCCTGGTTCGAGCTTGCGCGTGGCGTGTTGCTCGCGCTCGCGCTCGCGCTGCCGCTGCACGCCTTCGGCTGGGCCGGTGAGCTCAGCGATCAGCTGCGCGACCCCGGGCTCGGAGCTGCAGCGCAGTCCGAGTCGTCGCGCTCCGCGCTCGGCGTGCTCTATCGCATGGCTGCGCTCGCCGTGTTCTTCGCGTCGTCCGGCCACACGCTCGTGCTGTCGGCGATCGCGGCCACGCTGCGGGAACAGCCGCTGGGCGCGGTGCCTGCCGCGGTCGGCCCGGCCTTGCTCTCGGCCGCACGGCTCGTGGTGCAGGCGTTCGATCTCTCGGTCGTGCTGTGCGCGCCACTGCTGTTGTGCTTGCTGGTCGCTGCGCTGCTCCTGGGGCTCTTGTCGCGCCTGGCTGCGCCGGTCGTGGCGCAGCTCAGCCGCGGCCCGCTCTTGCCGGTACTGGGTCTTGCTGTGGCCATGCTCTGCGTCTCGTCGATCTTGCCGCAAGTCCCGCTCGCGCTGCGCGTGTTTGTCGCGCAAGCTCAGGCTCTCATGCACGCGTTCAGCTAGATTCCCACCGCAAGGAGCGTTCGTATGCTGCAACCCCGCTCGCTCATCGACGCCAACACGATCGCGGCTCGCGTGCGCGAGCTCGGCTCGGACATCGAGCGCGACTACGTCGACAAGGAGCTGGTGGTCGTCGTGGTGCTGTCCGGCAGCTTCGTGTTCGCAGCCGACCTCGTGCGCGCGATCCGCCTGCCGCTCTCGGTCGACTTCTTCGGCCTGCGCTCGTACGGCGATGGCTTGGCTTCCAGCGGTGTCGTGCAGATCACGCAGGATCTGGCCCGCTCGGTCGAAGGCAAGGACGTGCTGCTGGTCGAGGACATCGTGGACACTGGTCTGACCGTGCGGTTCCTGCTCGACACGCTGCACACGCGCGCGCCGCGCACGCTCAAGCTGGCCGCGCTCTTGCACAAGCCTGCGCGCACGCGTGTGCAAGTGCCCATCGACTACCTGGGCTTCACCATCGACGACGTGTTCGTCGTGGGCTACGGCCTCGATCACGCGCAGCGCCACCGCAATCTGCCCTACCTGGGCGTTGTCGAAGAAACGACCTGAAACGTCCGGCACGCTGACCGGTTCGATCGGCATGGCCTTTCGAACCGTGCGAATCGCCGCATCGCACACTTGTGCCGTGCATCTGCGCTCGTCGCGTACCGAACTTCGGTCGGGGCATTGCGCGGATGATGGAAACCTTCGACGGTGGCCAATTAGTCTAGACTGGGAGTGCGGCTTGGCAGCATGTAGGACAGTGGGCGCGCGACACGCACGCTTCTGATTTCGAGCTTTGACCCACGCGACGAAGAATCGGGAAACGGACAAAACGCATGTAGAATCGGAGGTCCAGAGCGGAACTCGGAGGATGCGCGGAGCTACGGCCGCGCCCGCACCGACGGCTGGCGTGGACTTCACGATGGAACCTGGGCGCATCATTGCCGACAAGTACCGGCTGACCGGCGAAATCGGTAAAGGCGGCATGGGCTCGGTGTGGTCCGCCGTGCACCAGGGACTTGGCCGCACGGTGGCCGTGAAGTTCCTGCGCCCGCAGGCCGATCACGACGAGTCGGCGACCGCACGCTTCGTGTCCGAGGCGCGGATGGTCGCCGCGATCAAGCATCGCTTCGTGGTCGACGTGTTCGACTTCGGCGTCACCGACGACGGCCTGTACTACATGGTGCTCGAGCTGCTCGACGGGCAATCGCTCGCCGAGCGCATGGATCGCGGGCCCGCGTTCAAGGTGAAGGATGCGATCAGTCTGATCGCGGATTGCCTGCGCGGCCTGCATGCCGTGCACGAAGCCGGCGTGGTGCATCGTGATCTCAAGCCCGAGAACATTTTCGTAATTCGCGATGCCGACGGCGCGTTTCCCAAGCTGATCGACTTCGGCATTTCGAAGAAGACCGAACCCACAGGTGCACTGCAGGCGCCTGCGCCCGGCGAGAGCCGCAACACGCAGTTGACGCAGCCCGGCATGATCGTGGGCACGCCTTACTACATGTCGCCCGAGCAGTTGCGCGGGCGCGCCGATCTCGACCGGCGCGCCGACATCTACGGCATCGGCGTGATCCTGTACGAGCTGATCGCCGGTCGCTTGCCGTTCAGCCAGGACAACATCGGTGATTTGATGGTGGCGATCACCACGCAAGGCGCGCTGCCTCTGCTCGCGCTGCGGCCTGAGCTCGGCAAGGCGCTTTCGGACGTGGTGGCGCGTGCGCTTTCGGCCAAGAGCGAGGATCGCTACGCGACTGCGCTCGAGCTGCGCGATGCCTTGCTAGCCGCGCTGCCGACGCTGCCCGAGAGCGCCATGACCGGGACGCTCAAGCCGAGCGCGGACGGGGGCTACGGCAAGGTCACCGAGCAGCTGATGCAGGCCGCGAGCGATCCGTTCTCGGGGAGCGAAGCCAAGGCTCGTCGCGCAGTGACACGCAGCAAACGCCTGCCGCTGTACGTGGCTGGTGCCGTGGTCATCGTCGCCGCCCTCGCGTGGCTGCTCGGCACGCGCGAGCATGCGCCTTCCGAGTCGAGCGCCGGGGCAGGCGCGTCGCCCAACACCGTCGTGGTTGCTCCGCCGACAGCGGCGAGCGCGCAAGCCGCACCCGAGCTCGCTGCGCCTGCCGCGCCCGAAGTCGCTGTGCCGAAGCCAGCCGCGGCAGCCAGCGCCGGAGCGGCGACTGAGCTGCCTCCACCCGGTGCGGTGATCCCCACGCCGAGCGCAGCGCAGGCGAAACCGGCCGCCGCAGCTGTACCGGCACGAACGCGCGCCAGCGCAACTGCGGGCGCCGGGCTTGCCCCGGCCATGCAGCCCGCAGCGAAAGCCACGCCGCACGCGGGCGCTGCGCCGAGCGTCAAGCACGCCACTCAGGGCCGGCCGAGCGCGCCCGCCGCCCAGAAGAAGATCTACCACACGCTCGATTTCTAACCGCTCCACCGTCCGCGCCGCGCTCATGCACCAACGTTTCGCCATTGCCTTCCTCCAGCTCGTGCTCGCCGTCCTCGTTTCGCTGCCTGCCCGGCCGCTCGCCGCACAGGCCTCGGCCGGCGATGCCAGTCGTGACGCCTCGGCTCGCGCATTGTTCGAAGACGGCGTGCAGCTGGCCGAGCAGGCGCAGTGGCAGAGCGCGGAAGATCGCTTTCGGCGCGCGCTGGCCCTGCGCAACTCGCCGGTGATCGCCTACAACCTGGCCAACGCGCTGGCCGAGCGCGGCAAGTTGATCGAGGCTTCCGAGCTGCTACGCAAGCTGGAGCACGACGAAAAGCTCGAGCCCGGTCTGCGGCAGTCGGTGAGCACGCTGCAAACCGACCTGACGCGCCGCATCGGTCGACTGACGGTGAACGTGCATGGCAGCGAGCCCGCCGACGTGGTGAAGCTCGACGATGTCGGCTTGCTCGAAGCGCAGCTGGGCGTCGCGATCCCGGTCGATCCGGGCGCGCACAGGTTGAGTCTCGAACGCGCCGGCAAGACGCTCGATTCGCAGACCGTACAGCTGGCCGATGGCGCGAGCACCGAGCTCACCCTGCAACCGCTTGTTGCACCCAGTCCTGCCGCGGTCGCGGCGGCAACCGAGCCTGCAGCGGTCAACCGCCCCGCGTCGGGCACGCCAGCGCCCGCGCAGGCGAGCACTTCGTCGCGCCCGGTCACCAAGACTTGGTGGTTCTGGACGAGCGTCGGCGTCGTGGGCGCGGCGGCCGTCGTGGTGGTCGCAGTGCTCGCCAGCAGCAGCGGCAGCAGCGCAAGCGGGCAAACGCAGAACGCTTATCACGGTGACTTCAACCCGGCCTCGCTGCAGGTGGAGGTGGCGCGATGAAGACGCTCGTCACGGGGTCCAGAGCTCTTGTCGTTGCGCTCGTGCTGTGTTCGGCGTGCACCACCACGAAGTCGCCCGTCACGCAGATCGTCGTGGTCGTGGATAGCGACCTGAAGGTGCCGGCGGAGCTCGACACCCTCACGATCCAGGTCACGGGCGCCGTGAACATGCCGATGGCGAGCGCAGATCTGACGCAGCACGCCTTGCCACGCAGTCTGGGTCTCGTGCACTCCGGAGGCCCTCTGGGGCCAATCACCGTGACCGTCACTGGCATGCTCGGTAGCACGGCGGTGGTCAAGCGTGTTGCCGAAGTCTGGTTCGTCGACGGTCAATCGCTGGAGTTGCGCATGCCGCTTTCACGCGCCTGCACGGGCGCGAAGCGCATGTGCTCGGGCAGCATGACTTGTGACAGCGGCACGTGCGTGCCGTCCAAGATCGACAACCTGCCGCCCTTCGCGGGTCATGTGCTGCCGTTCGGCACGGGCGCCGACGCCGGCGCGGATGCAGCTGGCGGCGGCGGCTCCGGCAGTGACGCGGGCGCGGATGGCGCTGTTCACATGCGCGACACTGGAGTCGTGGTGGCGGACGGCGCTGTCACGCCCGCTGACACGGGCACGCCTCCGGTCAACGCGGCGCCCGTGTGCACGATCGCCGCGCCCGCCGACAACAGCTCGTTCACCTCGGGCACCTCGATTTCGTTCCGGGGCACGTGTAACGACCCCGAGACGGGTGCGGTCACCACCGGGCTCTCGTGGAAGAGCGACCAGGACGGTCAGCTCTCCACGAACGCCAACTTCACGCGCTCGAACCTTAGCGCGGCGACGCACAAGATCACCTTCTGCGCCCGCGACCCTGTGCAGTCCACGTTGCTGGGTTGCACGAGCATCACCCTCACCGTGAGCGCGCAGCCGCCGATCGGCGCTACGATCAACTCGGTGCAACAGAGCGCCAGCAGCGCGCAGCCGTTTTCGACCACCGCGGGTGCTATCACCGCGCAGGGCTCGGGCACCGGAGCCACGCCGCTCACGCTCGGCTGGAAGGACTCCATCACAGGGTCGCTCGGCACCGGTGCGAGCGTGATGCTCGCGTCACCGCCCGCAGTGGGCACGCACGTCCTCACGCTCACCGTGACCGACGCGCAAGCACGCACCGCCAGGGCGACCTCGACCTTCAGCGTCCTGGCGCCCGGCCAGACGCAGCTCATCGCTCCGTACAGCAATGTGAACAGCACGCTTGCGGGCAACGGCTCGGCCGCGGTGCCGCTGGTGGCTGCGTTTGGCAGCAGCGTGTACGCGGCCGACACGCTGCAGCACATCTACCGCTTCGACGCTAGCACGCTGAGCGCCTTCGCAACCCTGGCCGTGGATCATCCGCCGCTGCCGGACCTCGTGCAGGCGCTGGCGTTCGACGCCACGAACAGTTTCGCGTACATCGCAACCAAGACCGGCTTTCTGGTCTGCCCATTCTCGTCCAGCACGGGCATCATCGATGCCGCCAATTGCACGACTTACAGCGGCACCAGTGGCAACAACTCGCTGCCCGACAAAGACACCACCTCGATCGTGCGCATGCAGGCTGCGGGCATGGGCATGGGTGGCCCCACGCCCTACCTGCTGATCGGTACCCGCAAGGGCGTGTTCGCCACCACGACCCTGGCCGGCAGCTCCACCGGCGTCAGGCGCCTCAGCGGCGTCGACATCAATGGTCTCGCGGCGAGCAGCCTCACGCACCTGGCCTGGGCAGCCACCGCCGCAGACGGCATCTACTCTTTCGATCCGGCGAACGCTGGCTCGTCGCAGCACTTCACGATGAACGACAGTCTGCCTTCCAACAGCGTGCGCGCCATCGCCGTGAACGAGGCTGGCGACACTGTGTGGATCGCCACGGATGCTGGCATCGCGCGCTACACGCCGAGCACCGGCACGTTCACCACCTGGACGACCAGCAGCGCTCCTGCGCCGGGTCTCGCGAGCAACGACGTACGCGACATCAAGGTGGCACGCACCACCATCAACGCGACCACGCGCGACGTGATCTGGATCGCGACGGCTGCGGGCATCAGTCGCTTCGACCCGAGCGTGCCGTCGTTCACGACCTTCACCACCGCCGACGGACTGCCGAGCGACAGCGTGCGCTCGATCACCATCGCCGCCGGCGTCAAGGTGTTCGGTACCGACAGCGGCGTGGCGATGTACACGGGGCCGTAGCTGCGCGCAGCGCGACAACGCAGGGCCCGGCTACCGTGTGCTCGTGCTCTGTGAGCGCTTGCGAGCACAGGCTCGCCGACCGGAACGACCCAGAGAGAACGGGCTGCCGGCCGGAGCACGCGCGTAGGCAGCGCGCGCCGCGGGCCGGCGTGAACCTTCACCGTACGCTCAGGGGATGCCTGGCTGCACGGTGCCGCTGGCAGGGCACTGCACACCGCCATCGGGCGGCGGTGGCGTCTTGTTGTTACTCCAGCTCACGTACGAGAACTTCTTGAGCCGGTTGGCGAAGGCCACGGCGTCGCAGTCGAGCAAGCTCGTGTTGCCGTTGATGTAGCCGGTGCACTGCATGGTCGGGCAAGAGATGTTTGCGGTACCGACGCGCGCCACGCTCGTGAGCGACGGGTTGCTCGAGACGTTCACCTGGCAATAGGTCTGCCGCTGGCCGACGGCGTCCGGTCCGATCTGCACGAGGGCGTGCAGGTCGGGATCGACGAGCAGATCGTTGTTCATCACCGAGATCGCGCACACCTTCGTCAGTGCAGGGACCGACAGTGTCTTGAGCGCGTGCATCGAATCGATGGTCAGGCTCTGCGCGACTTCGTTGAGCATCGGTAGGTCGATGCTGGTGACGATCGAGTCGGTGGTGTCCGAGTTGGCGAACTCGATGCTGCCGCCGACCTTCGAGAGGCCTGCCAGGCGGATCTTGGTGAGCGCGTTCTGCTCGATGTACAGGCTGTTCGCGACCTGAGCCAGCGAGCCGAGGCCCGAGAGCGTAGCGAGCAGCTTGTTCCCTGTGATGGAGAGGTCGCCGACCGAGCGCAGCACGGGCATGGCGGTGATGCTCGTCAGTGCAGGATTCGAGCCGATCGTGACCGTGCCACGCACCGCCACGAGGTTGTCGAAGTGGTCCAGCGTCACGAGCGCTGCGTTGCGCGAGATGTTGATCGCATCTGCCGTGACCAGGTTCGGGAACAAGATGGTGGTCAGCTTCGGGTTGTCCTCGATCTCGATGGAGCCACCGACGGTCGTGAGGTTGATGAGGCCCGAGCCGACGAGCGCAAGCAGTGAGGTGTTGCTCAGCACCGAGAGGTTGCCGCCGATCGTGGTCAGGCTCTCGAGACCGACGAGATTCTGCAGACCAGGCGCCTGGATACCGAGGTCCCCGGTGATCGTCTGGATGCCCGCGAGTGCCTGGATGTCGAGCGAGCTGCTGATGTTGAAGCTGCCCTGCAGCACCGAGGGGCTCGAGCCGCAGTTCACGGGCGTACCCGCGTAGCAGAGGCTGTCACTCGGATTGCAGTGTTCCTTGCCGTTGCAGTAGTCGTGGTCGTCGCAGTCCATGTCGATGATGCAGCTGGCCGGCGCCGGCGGGCTGGCCAGCGACTTGATCTTCACCACGCACTCGCAGCCGTTCGACGCGTCCTTGTCGCAATCGTCGCGACCGGGGAAGCAGCTGAGCACTGCGCAGGCGCCCTGCTTGCACACACCCACAGCACTGGCGAGCTTGCACTGGTAGTCGGTACCTTCGTCGGTCTTGCCGTTGCAGTTGTCATCGATGCCGTTGCAGTTTTCGAGCGCTGTGGGGTGCACGCTGTTGAGCGTGTCGTCGCAGTCTCCAAGGTTGGCGGAGCGGCCGGGTATCGGCTGGCAGCGTGCGAGCGCCGTGCCCTGCTGGATGCCCCAGCCGTCGCCGTCGCGGTCCAGGTACCAGACGGTCTGCGCGGTGTCCTCGTCGATCAGGCCGTCGCAGTCGTTATCGCGCAGGTCGCAGATCTCATCCTTGCCCTTGCCGGTGGTCGCGTCCGTGTCGTCGCAGTCGGTGCCGCCCGTGCACTTGGAGTCGGCGATGCCGTCGTTGTCGTCGTCCTCGAAGTCGTTCAGGCCGAGCTTGAAGTCCTTCTTGCCGCTGCAGTCGTTGTCGATCGCGTCGCACAGCTCGGCGGCTGCGGGGTTGACGGCGGCCTTGGTGTCGTCGCAGTCGTTGCTCGAGAGCACGCGGCCGGGGATGCGCTGGCATGAGTACACCGGCGTGCTCGTGGCATCACCGAAGCCGTCCTTGTCTGCGTCCACGAACCAGGGCGCGTCGTCTTCGACCTCGTCGATCTTGCCGTTGCAGTTGTTGTCCTTGTCGTCGCAGATCTCGAACTCGCCGGTGAAGACCTCCGGGTCGGCGTCGTTGCAGTCGTCCGAGCTACTCGCGAAACCGACCTTTCCCGCACAGACCTGCTGGGCACCGCTCTTGGTGCCGTGGCCGTCGTGGTCCTTGTCCGGATACATCTTCACGGACACACCCTCGTCGGTCTGTCCGTTGCAGTTGTTGTCGAAGAGATCGCAGACCTCGCTGGCCCTGGGGTTGACGCTGGCGTTCAGATCGTCGCAGTCGGTGCCGCAGTTGAGCTTGGCACCCTTGGCGTCGCTCACGGCGTTGCAGCATCTGGAGTCGTAGAAGCCGTCGTTGTCCGAGTCCTTGTTGCCGAAGGTCTTGGGATCGCAGTCTTCGTCCTTGTTGGCCGCATCGCAGGACTCGATGTTGCCAGGGAAGCGCAGCGGGTCGGTGTCGTCGCAGTCGTCACCGAAGGGCTTGCCGTTCTTGTCCTTGCAGGCGGCGTCGTAGTGACCGTCGCCGTCGGCGTCGGGTGGCAGGCTCTCGCACGCGCGCTTCTTCTCGGAGCAGCGGTCGTCCGTGCAGGCAATCCCGTCGCTGCAGGCCACCGGCTTGCCGGCGACGCAGCTGCCGGCTACGCAGGCTTCTGCGCCGTTGCAGTACACGTCATCGTTGCAGTCGCCGGCCACCTTGCAGGGCGTGCTGGCGTCGACCGCACCGGCTGTGCCGCCACCGTCCCTCGCGCCGGCGTCACGGCTCGACTTTGTGTCGCTCTTGCAGCTCTGGGCACTCAGGGCGAATGCGGACAACAGGCATACAAGCCATGCGCGCTTGGTCATCGATCGGCCTCCGGCAGCGCGAAGTCCCACCTCGCGCGCAAATTCAACGGGATCTCGGAGCTCAGCTTTATCAGGGGGACGCCGACGATTCAACGGGTCCGGTGTGGTCGCGGCACTTCGCGTTGGAGTTTGGCCGCTGGGCGCGCTAGACCCACACGCATGAGTCAGCGCCTCGCCATGCTGGACAAGTTGATCGCCAAGGGGTCTGCCGATCCCTTCGTGTACTACGCGCGCGCGCTCGAGCTGCAGACCGCGGGTCAGCTCGACGACGCGCTATCTGCGTTCGAGGACGTCAGGCGGCGCTTCGCCGGCTACGTGCCCACCTACCTCATGGCCGGGCAGCTGGCTGCCAGGCTCGGCCAGGTCGAGACGTCGCGCTCGTTTCTGCGGCAGGGCATCGACGTAGCCACGGCGGCCGACGATGCGCATGCGCAATCCGAACTCGAAACCGCGCTGCGCTCGTTGCCCGGGTGAAGCGGCTCACACGGTGTGCGCAGCGTGGGCAGCGTGGGCAGCGTGTTTACGTCGGAAACGCGAGTCGACACGCGGCCACATGCGGGTCACGGTCGACGCCTGGGTTGGCCGATGGGTTGGCCGATGGGTTGGCCGATGGGTTGGCCGATGGGTGGGCCGATGGGTGGGCCGATGGGTGGATCAAGTGCCAGGCTGGCAGTGACACGGACCGCGAAGCTCAGCGCTTGGCGCGCTTCTTCGCGGCGGCAGGCTTGGTGGCACGCGGCAGACCCGCGCCCGATTCCATCGCCTCGAGGCCACGGAGCACCGCGAGGCGCAGCACGACGGAACGTGACAGCCGGCCCACCACGAAGATCTCGCTGTTCTCGCGGAGCTTGGGGATGAGCGCGTCGGCACGCGACAGGAGCGATTTTGGCAGGCGGAGAGTCACAATGCTGGAGTCGGCCATCAGGTCCTTTCGACGCGGCGGCGCGCAAGGGCGTCGCGGCCGCGTGCTCGGGTGGCAGAAAGCGTGCATGCTGCGTCGCGACTGGGCGCGAACGCGAGCTAGATTCGGCTGCCACTCCAATACGTTCCCAACACTACCACGAGGCGCAGCGCGATCGTGCGGCGATCGTGTGCAGAATGTAATCGCAACGCCGAGGAAGCGCGCTTGAACCGGATCACGTCAGCACGTCACGACGCACGTAGCTCTGCGTGGCAGACGCACACCGTGGTTGCATGCGTGCTCGTGTCGTTGCTTGTCGCTTGTGGCGGACGCACGGCAATTCAGGGCTTTCTCGGCCCTGCGAACGTGCCGGTGAGCGGCGAGCTGTGCGACGGGGTCGACAACGATGGCGACGGGCTGGTCGACGAGGGCTTTCGCGACGAGCGCGGGCGCTACGTGTCGGACGGCGCATGCGGCGGCTGTGGCCACGCCTGTGACCAAGCGTTGCCGCAAGCCAGCACGGTCGGCTGCGTGGTGATCGACGAAGTGGCGCAGTGTGCCGCCAAGAGCTGCGCGTCGGGCTACGCGGTGTCGCGCAGCGGTCGTTGCGTGTCGGTCGGCGAGAGTCTGTGCCTGCCCTGCCAGAGCGATGCCGACTGCGGCTCGCTGGCCTCGGCACGCTGCACGCGCGTCGCCGGCGAAGGCCGTTGCGCGGTGGGCTGCGACGCAGGCTGTCCGACCGGCTACGTGTGCGCTGCGGACGGCAGCAAGCTCTGCGTCCCGCAGAACGGCAACTGCACGTGTGGGGCTGCAGACTCGTACAGCATGGCGTGCGCGCTCAGCAGTCCCAGCGGCGCGCGCTGCGTCGGCCACCTGGCATGCGTGCAGGGGCAGGCCAGTGGCTGTTCGCCGGATGCCGAGGTCTGTGACGGCGTCGACAACAACTGCGACGGTGTGATCGACGAAGGCTTTCTCGACGCGCTCGGCGCTTACGGCACCGACGATCACAACTGCGGTCAATGCGGCATCGACTGCACGGCGAGCGGTAACGGCAACGTGCCGCTGACCTGCGGCGGCGACCCGTTTGCGCCGACCTGCATCGTGGCCTGTCCCGACGCGGCCAACGGCGTGCAGGTGGGTGATCACCTCGACGCCGATCGCATCCTCGGCAACGGCTGCGAGTGCACCGTGAGCTCGCTGATGGACAGCACCGGAGCACCCGCGGCCGAGGGCGGGCAACTGGACGCGAACTGCGACGGCGCGGATGGCACCGTGCTCGCCAGCTATTACGTCGCCACCGACGGTGACGACCTCGGCCCGGGGTCACCCACGCGCCCGCTACGCACGATCTCGCGCGCCATCGAGCTGGCCGCGGCCTCGCGGTCGAACGAGGCGCCACGCACGGCCGTGTACGTGGCCTCGGGTACCTACACCGAAACGTTGCACCTGCGCGAGGGCGTGTTCGTCCACGGTGGCTATCGCCGAGATTTCCTGGCGCGCAATGCAGCCGGCTTGCCCGTGATCGTCGTCGCGCCTGCGGGCTCGGAAGCGTACGGCGGCGCGGCGCTGATCGTGGACTCCGCCGGCCAAGCGCCCACACTGGTGGAAGGGTTGCAGCTGCGTGGCTTCGATGCGAGCGCGGCCGGTGCACCGGCGGTCGGCGTGTATGTCGCAACGCCCTGGGCAGCGCTCACGCTGCAAGATCTGCAAGTGCGCACCGGCAAGCCCGGTGCAGGTGACGCCGGCGATCAGGGCGCAGCGGGCAAACCGCCGGCCAAGCCCGCGGGCGCGGGTGGCCCGCCGCGCGCAGCCATCGAGGACAGCTCGCACGTTTGTATAAAGGGGGCGGCCAACGTCGTGGCGGGCGGCGTCGGTGGTGAGAACAGCTGCGATGGCACCAACGTTGCCGGCGGTGCCGGCGCGGCGCCAGGCTGCCCCGATCATTACGCGCGCGCACCCGACGGTGGGCGCGCTGCCGGTCCGGGCGCTGGCGCACCGGGTGCCGGTGGCACCGATGTGCTCGCTCCGATCACCAACGATCCGAGCTGCGCTGCGAGCGTGTGCTGCGGCTTGGCCGACTTCAGCGTGCCAACGGTGTACCTGCAGGCGGCGCCCGGCAGCGATGGTGCGCACGGCGGCAACGGCAACGCGGGCGCCTCGTGCAGCGATCCGATCGGCCAGTGGAGCGGCGGCCGCTGGCAGCCGGGCAGCAGCAGCGCAGGCTCGTCCGGTGCAGCTGGCGGCGGCGGCGGTGGTGGCGGCGGCGGCGGTGGTGCCGAGATCGACTGGGTGGCCGGTGTGTGTGCGTTCGCCGATGGTCTTGGCGGTGGCGGTGGTGGTGGCGGCGCTGGCGGCTGTGGCGGCGGCGCGGGCGCGGTCGGACTTTCCGGTGGTCCGTCGATCGGCGTGCTGATTCGCGCCACGTCGACCGAGCAACTGCCCGCGTTGCAGGCATTGACGATCGACACGGCCGACGGTGCGCGCGGCGGCGACGGTGGTGCGGGCGGCGACGGTGGGCTCGGTGGTACGGGCGGCGACGGTGGCAGCTTGCCGCGTGGCTCGCTGTCCACGCCCACGCTCGCGGGGCCAGCGCCGGGCGAGCGTGGTGGCAACGGCGGAAACGGCGGTGCGGGCGGCGGCGGTGGCGCCGGCTGTGGCGGCTCGAGCATCGGCGTGTGGGTCGCGGGGCTCGGCGCTTCGGCCAGTCTCGAAGCGCGCTTGCGTGCGAGCGTGGCGGTCACGCTGGGCAGCGGCGGTGCCAGTGGACCCGGCGGCGGCGGCGCGGTGCCCGCGCCGGCTGGCGCGAAGGGAGCGCAGCTCGATGTGCTCGTACGTTGATAGTGCGCACCGCAGCCTCGGCGGCCTGCTCCTGCTAGCGCTCGTGCTCAGCACGCCGGCAGCGCTGCAGGGCTGCGCTCGCGATCATCGCTGCTCCTTCGAGACCTGCGACGGAAAGGACAACGACTGCGACGGACTCACCGACGAAGGCTTCGTCGATGCGCAGGGTCGCTACGTGAGCAACGAGCACTGTGGCGGCTGCGGGATCTCGTGCGCCAAGGTGTTTCCAACTGCAGCCACCACCGAGTGCGTGCTGCAAGGTGAGCAAGCGAGCTGTCGTATCGCCAGCTGCCCCGCAGGCCAGCGGCTGATCGGTGGCGCTTGCGCGCCCGAGCCCCCGCTGCTGTGCTTGCCGTGTCAGAGCAACGACGAGTGCAGCACGCGCTCGGCCGGTGCCCTGTGCTTGCCCGACGCCACTGGCAGCGGTCGCTGCGGTCGCGCGTGTCAGCTGGATACCGACTGTCCCACGGGCTACGGCTGCAAGCCCACGCAGGCAGGCGGCTCGCAGTGCCGGCCACTGGCCGGCTCGTGCCTGTGCAGCGACCCGATGCTGGGTGCCGAGCTGGCGTGCGAGCTGCGCGCCAGCGACTCGCACGTTTGCGCGGGCGTGCAACACTGCACGGCACAGGGCCTCGGGGCCTGCGAGCCGGCGCTGACCGAGCAATGCAACGGTCAGGACGACGACTGCGACGGCAAGGTCGACGAGGATTTCGTCGACGCGCAGGGACGCTACGTGGGCGTTGCCAACTGCGGCGGCTGCGGCCACGTGTGCAGCTCGCCCGGCCCGCACCTCTTGGCCACCTGCGAGCCCGACAACGCCGGCGCGCGCTGCAATCTGCACTGCGCGGATGGCTACGTCGACGTGGACGGCGTTGCGGCCACCGGCTGCGAATGCAAGCTCGCGCAGGGGCCCGTGATCGTCGTCGGCGGCGACGGCAATTGCGATGGTAAGGTCGATCCCACCCCGCAGCTGATCTTCGTGTCCACTGCGGGCGACGACACCAACGATGGCAGCGACGTGACCGCGCCCGTGCGTACGATCGCGCGTGGCCTGTCGCTCGGCGCGAGCACGGGTCGCGGCGTGCTCGTATCGCGCGGCATCTACGCGGGCCCAGTCGAGCTCGACAAAGGCGTGGCGCTGATCGGTGGCTACAGCCCGGACTTCCGCGAGCGTGACGTCGTGGCCTATCCCGTGGTCATCGAGGCGCCGAGCACGGGTGACGGCGCGCCAGCGCTGCGCTGCAAGGACATCGCGGTCTCGACCTACGTCGACGGCCTGACGCTGGTCGCGAGCGACGCCATCGGCGTGGGGCAGGGCAGCACCGCACTTCTCCTGGACGGTTGCACCTCTAACGTTGCGTTGCAGAACCTGACCGTGCTCGCGGCACGCGGCGCAGCGGGGGCACGCGGGCGTGACTCGAGCGCGCAGCTGGGCACGCTGGGTCTCTCGTCGCTCACCGACCTCGACGGTGCGTCGGGCGGCGCCGGCGGGCCAGGCGGCCTCGATGGCATCGGCTGCCCGCCGGTCCTGGGCGGTAACGGCGGCGCCAAGACCTGCCCGTCGCGCAATGTCAGCGGCGGTGATGGCGGCCGCTCGTGGTGCCCAACGCTGTCTTGCGACAACTTCGGCAGCACACCCTGCGGCAACGCGGGCTGCACCGACTTCACCCGCAACGGCGTGTGCGACCTCGCGGCGGCCAAGGCGGCGGCCGTGCCGAATCCGGATGCCAGCGCGGGCAGTGGCCGCGCGCCGGGCACGGCGGGTACGGCCACGTACGCTGCACCCACCAACCACGGCACCTGCAATTTCTGCGACGACAACCCCAGCTTGCCGCGCCTCGGTGAGGATGGCCGCAGCGGTGGCTCGGGCGTGAACGGCGTGGCCGGTGCGGGTTGCGCCGACGTGCTGCACCTGGACGCGAGCGGACGGCTCGTGGCCGACTCCGGCCAAGCTGGGGCCAACGGGAGCGATGGCTCTGGTGGCGGCGGCGGCAGTGGTGGCGCGGGCTACGCAGTCATCGGTCACACCACCGGTGGCAGCTGCGCGTCGGTGGCCGGTGGCGGTGGTGGTGGTGCCGGCAGCGGTGGCTGCGGTGCGCCCGGTGCGACGGGCGGCAGCGGCGGCGGTGCGTCGGTGGGTGTGCTCGTGCGGCTCCCGGGTGGCGCCGTCGAGGGTCCAGCCCTGCAGAACGTGCGTGTGGTCACGGCCAGTGGTGGCGACGGCGGCGATGGTGGCATCGGCGCCCTCGGCGGTGCGGGTGGGTCCGGAGGACTCGGTGGCCAGAGCCAGTTCTGGTGCGCGCGCGGTGGTGGGCGGGGCGGCGACGGCGGGCCCGGTGGCAGTGGCGGCGGTGGCGGCGGTGGCTGCGGCGGCAGCACTTTCGGTGTCTTGGTGCTGCCCGCGAGCCCCACACTGAACGCCCAGCCCTACGTTTCGACCCTCCAGGAAACCATGCTCGTGGAGGTGGCCGGCAGCGCTGGTCGCGCGGGTCGCGGCGGTTTCTCGCCCGGTCAATCGGGCCAGAGCGGCAGCGCCGGCCACGCCGGCCAGGTCGTGCTTCAGGCCCCGTGATCGCGCGCCATGTTGACGTCGGGCCGCAGGCGACTACACTGCCCCAACTTTTCCGGCCCTGGCGTCGGAAAGCCTGGAGCACGCCATGCGAGATCTCATCAAGCTCACCTGCCAAGAGTGCAAGCGCGACAACTACGTGACCGACAAGAACAAGCGCACGCAGACCGAAAAGTTCGAGATCAAGAAGTTCTGCAACGCTTGCCGTCGTCATACGCCGCACAAAGAAGGCAAGATCAGCAAGGGCTGATGCGTGCCCTGTTGGTGCGCACCCTGGCTGCTGCTTTCGGCGTGCTGAAGCGCGCCGCGTTGCGTCAACGTCCGAGCTGGCGCTCGAGTTCTTCGATCTTGTCTCTGCGGCTTTGGCCGCTCGGAGCGTAGCGTTCGCCCTTCAAGTAGGCGTCGAGCGCAGCCTCGGGCTGGCCACGACGTTTCAAGTCGCCGCCGAGGTAGCGATAGAAGTCCCAGCGCACCTCGCTGCGCGCGAACGCGCCCCACATCAGCAGCACGGCGATGCCCGTGCCGAGGATCAGCGTGCGTAGCTGCGCAGCGCGGCCGCGCCACACTGCCCACGTCGTGAGGCCGAGCAACGCGACCGCGGCGAGCAGGCATGCGCTCTGCGCGCCGGGCAGGTCGAGCATCCGGCCGACCAGGCCGAGCACGACCGCGATCGCGGCGGACAGGCCGAGCGTGGGCAGGTTGTGTTCAGCCGAGCCGACGTCGTCGTGCCAGTCGGCCAGCTGTGCGGCTGCGAAGCGTGCGGGCCAGATCACGAGCCCGCCGAGCAGCTCCACGATGCGGCCGGGCAGCAGGAACACGCACGCCAGCAAGATCATGTAGTCGCTGAACCAGCCGATCTGCAGGCCCATGAAGTCGGCGCCGAAGTGCAGCGTCATCGCCAAGAGCCAGCTGAGCGTGCACGCCCAGCGCAGCCAGCGTCGTTCGCTCGTGTCTTGTCTCACCGCGAGCAGATAACCGAGTGCAACGCACAGCTCGAGAGGAATGACCGAGGTCGCCAGCAACGACCAGAAACGCTCCGCAGGCAAACCCACGCGCACGAGCCAGCCGACCAGCGGCGCGAACGCCGTCTCGGCCGAGGAGATGCGCCGGATGGTGTGCCCCGCGCACCAGGCCGCGTCCATCTTCGCGATGCTCGTGTATGTGTAGAGCACGCCGACCGTCACGCCGAGCAGGTTGTAGCCGAAGCCGCTGACGAGGTGTGGGTTGCGTTCGCGCTCGTTCACCGTGGCGGCCGTGGTTGGCGGCGGCGCAAAGTCGGTACCGCGCACGCGCGGAAAGAACAGCATGCACAGCAGGATCGACGAGAGGAAGTAGTGATGCTGGTAGGAGTCCAGCATGCTCATCGACCACGAGAACGTGTACAGCAAGAAGAGCGCGAACAGTGCCACAGGGCGCAGGCCGCACAGTGCGATGCACAGCGCGAGCAGGCCCGTGAGCACGAGCACGCCGACGTACAGGGCGGCGCTCGGCACCGGCTCCAGGCGATCGAGCCAGCGAAAGTGCGCCACGTTGAAGCCGGCCACGCCGTAGCGGCCGGCGTGGCCGATCATCAACATCCAGGTGTCGAGGGCCAGCATAGCCAGGAAGACCTTGGCGAAGAGGTACGGGCGCGCGGCGCGGTAGCTGCCGTGGAAGTAGCGCTCGCTGGCCGTCATGGCTCGCCGTCTGTGCTCCATTGGCCGGTTGCGCAGTGCACGGCGAAGCTACGTTCGGGCATTGCCTCGCCGTTGCTGTTCACGCACTGGCCCTGCAGCGTGACTTGCTGCGCGTGCGCTCGCTCGCAGCGCTGTCGCAAGTACTTCTCGACCACTGCAGGCCGCAGGCGCTTGAGCAGCCCGATCCAGGCGATCTGCAGGTCGCGCTCCACCACCACGGGACGCTCGCGGACCGTGCCCGAACGCTCTGCCAGCTCGTGCACTTGCACGTCGCACTCCTGCAAGCGCACCGTCGAGAACATGCGCCACGAGAAGCGCTCGTCGTGCACGCGATCACTCAGGTAGTAGCTGAGCGGCATGCCGACCTGGTACGCGAGGAAGAGCGCGATGAAGGCGTTGGCCCAGCTGCGGGAACGCGGTGCGGAGGCTTGTCCCAGGCTGCCGGGCTCGACCATGACGTGATGGTCTATCACGTCCGGCAGCACTCTGTGCCCGTGCAACGTGCGAGTCTTCTGCTGCGGAATGCACAGCTCGGCGCTTTGCGATAGGCTGCCGCGCACACAGGAGGCCGCAGTCATGGTCGCATACTCCAAGGGCATGCCCGAGGGCACGGCAGCACCGGCGTTTTCGTTGCCCGGCGTCGACGGCAAGCGCTACACGCTGGACACGTTCGCAGACGCCAAGCTGCTGGTCGTGATCTTCACCTGCAACCACTGCCCCTACGCGCTCGCGCTCGAGCCCCGCTTCATCGAGCTGCAGCACGACTACGCTGCGCGTGGCGTGCAGCTGGTCGGCATCTGCTCGAACGACGACCAAGCCTACCCCGACGACGCCTTCGAGCCGATGAAGGTGCACGCCCGCGAGCAGCACTGGAACTTCCCCTACCTGCACGACGCCAGCCAGACCGTGGCGCGCGCCTACGACGCGGCCTGCACGCCCGACATCTTCGTCTTCGATCAGCAGCGCAAGCTTCGCTACAACGGCCGCTGCGACGACAATTGGAAAGAGCCCGACAAGGTCCAAAAGCGCGAGCTGCGCCAGGCCCTCGACCTGCTGCTTGCGGGCAAGCCCCTCGACTTCGCGGTCACACCGGCGCTCGGCTGCTCGATCAAGTGGCGGGCGTGACGGGCAGCCGCGCCTGACCCCGATGGCGCGTTCGTCGGTGCCTGGGCCTACCCCCGGGCACACCGGTGCCTCATTTGCAGCGCCCCCGGTTCAGGCGCCCTCCGCAAGCTGCTCGGGCCGCAGCCACGCCCGTGGTCGCACGGCCCTCTTGCGAACAGCGAAAATGCGGCTAAAGTGCCGCCCGCATGTGGTGGATGTAGCTCAGTGGTAGAGCGCTGGATTGTGGTTCCGGATGTCGCGGGTTCAATCCCCGTCATTCACCCCGAATGGCACCCCAGATAAGCCGGCGAATCTTTTGAGGTTCGCCGGCTTCGTTGTTCGCGCGCCAAAATTCCCGCCAAAATCCGACAGTGTGCGCATGTTCTGGCCGCCGCGAAGCGCCGGGTCGGTGCGAGCGCGATCGCGTGCGGCGCTGCGCAGACTGTTCGCGCATACGCACGCGTTCACCGCTCCACGTCACCGTCGGCATGCTCGCTTCAGGGTGGGGACGGCGACTGCGTGCTCGTCCGTTCGCAGCGGGCCCTCGCGCGGAGTAAACGCCGCAAGCTTGCGGATCCCCGCCCGGGCGATCCGGTAGACGGTGTCGACGAGGTGCGAATCGGCCCGCCACACAGAGTTCCAGTGACGAAGGCTGTGCGCAAGGGCAAGCAAGCGAAGAAGACGAGTGCGCGCTGCGGTTGGTGGCTGGTCAGTGTCCATGAAAATCCACCTTTGAGATGAGTATTTTCATGGTAAACTGTGACCGTGATCCGCCGAACGCACCATGCCCGCGAGATTCGGACCGCGCTCACCCGCGGCCCGATCGTTTCGATTCTCGGCCCCAGGCAGTCCGGCAAGACCACGCTCGCCCGCTCGATAGCGCGCGGGCGTCGCGCCACTTTCTTCGATCTGGAGCGTCCTGCGGACGTGGCGCGGCTGTCGTCGCCGATGGCCGCGCTCGAACCTTTGCGCGGCCTCGTGGTCATCGACGAAGTGCAGCGCATGCCGAGCCTGTTCGAGATTCTGCGCGTGCTTGCGGATCGACCGCGGACACCGGCAAGGTTTCTAATCCTAGGTAGCGCGGATCCGCGGCTGGTTCGCGGCGTATCCGAGAGCCTTGCCGGTCGCGTGCATCACGTCGACGTGACCGGATTCGACATCTCCGAAGTTGGCGCATCGCATGTTCGCACGCTCTGGCTGCGTGGCGGCTTCCCTCGCTCGTTCTTGGCGCGTGGTGCCGCCGCCAGCGTTTCGTGGAGGCGGGACTACATGCGCGACTTCTTGTACCGAGACCTGAGCGAGCTCGGAGTGGCCATTCCCGCAGTCACGCTGTCGCGGTTCTGGAACATGGTGGCGCACTTTCACGGTGGCCTCTGGAATGCAGCAGACTTCGCGCGTTCGCTGGGATCTTCGGAGAACACCGCGCGCCGTTACCTCGACGTGCTGAGCGGCGCATGGGCTGTGCGTCAACTGCAACCTTGGTTCGAGAACACGGGCAAGCGGCAGGTGAAAGCCCCGAAGGTCTACGTTCAAGACAGTGGCCTGCTGCACGCGTTACTCGACCTATCCACGCACGACCAGCTCATGGGGCATCCGAAAGCGGGCGCGTCTTGGGAAGGCTTCGTGCTGAGCCAAGTGCTTTCGATTCTCGGCGACCGGGACGCATACTTCTGGCGCACCCACCAAGGAGCCGAGCTCGATCTTCTCATCATGCGCGCAGGCAAGCGCTACGGCTTCGAAATGAAACTCTCCGATGCGCCGACGCTCACGAAATCCATGCACATCGCGCTCGAGGATCTTGGTCTCACCCGATTGTTCGTGATCTATCCCGGCCCACAATCGTATCCGCTTCACGACCGAATCGACGTGCTGTCCATCGCAGACCTGACCGCGCGGCTCGGGAAGCTTTGAGGCCCGACACCCGGAGCTCGAGCGTCTGGTCGCAATCCGTCGCACCTTCGACAGCGAGGCGCGTGAACCTGCCGAAGGATCGGCGCGATCCGCAGGTCATCGCCAGTGCCGAAGCGAGCCTCGAGGCGCCCTTGCGCGTGCTCGGCGCGGCGCTCACCGAACGCCCGTTTCTGCTCGGCACTGACTTCACGCTTGCAGACTTGAACGTGGCCTCGGTGCTCGCCACGGCGCTCACTGCGCGCTTCGATCTCGCGCCCTTCGAGCCCGTGTTCAAGTGGTTCGGTCAGTGCCTGTCGCGCGAAGCCGCCCAGCGCTGCGTGGCGCTTGCGGTGCGGAAGTGATGCGCGCTGGCTGCGCCGACTCGCACCTCCTTCGGTAACTGCTTGTTGCGTTCCTGCAAGTCGCAACGGGCGCGCGACACCGCAGCCCGGGAAGCGGCTGCTCCCAGGCTTGCGACCGGGGCCACGAATGTGTTCCGCTGCGAGCTGCATATGCTCACCACCATTTCGATGACGCACGACTTCTCGACTCCCGCCGAGCGCGTGTTCGCGGCCCTCGACGAGCACGCCAACATGGGGCGTTGGCTCGGCGTGAAGATCGAGCTGATCAAACCCTCGCCCGGCGGCGGCAACAGCGGGCTCCAGCGAGGCAAGACAGCGATGAAGCATTCTAGGCATACGAGGCTGAGCTGGTTGACTGGTCTCTCGTCGCTCATGCTCGCTTGCACGCAACATCCTGCGTCGGGCACGCAGTCGATCGGCGACGCAGGCGCTGCCGGCACTTCCGGTAGCGCCGGCATTTCCGGCGGCAGTGTTGCCGGTGTCAGCGGTGGCGTCACTGCCGGCAGTTTTGCCAGCGGAGGAGGCGGCGCTGGCACCGCTGGTGTTGGCGCTAGCGGCAGCGCTGCCGGCGCTGGTGCGGGCGGCATGTGGGGCTCCGCGGGAAGCGGTGGCGCAAGCGGAAGCGGTGGCGCAAGCGGAAGCGGCGGCGCAAGCGGAAGCGGTGGAAACAGCGGCCCAAGACCGAGCAGCGGCTGCGTCGCGGCGGCGACTCCGCAAAGCGGAACCCTGAGCATCGATGTCGGCGGCACGATGCGCCAATACGTCTTGGCGATCCCGGCGGGCTATCAAGCCGATCATGCCTATCCGCTCATATTCGGTTTTCACTGGCGCGGCGCGACAGCCCAAGACGTCGTCAATGGCCACTACTATGGGCTCCAGCCTCTCTCGAACAACGGGGCAATCTTCGTGGCCCCCGACGGACTGAGCGACAACGGGACGACGGGCTGGGCGAACACGGGTGGGCGCGACATCGCATTCACTCGGGCGATGGTCGATCGCTTCCGCTCAGAGCTCTGCATCGACGAGTCCCGGATCTTTTCGACGGGCTTCAGCTTCGGCGCGATGATGTCGTTGGCAGTCGGCTGCGACATGGGCGATGTCTTCCGAGCGATCGCGCCGTTCGCGGGCGCTCTCTACAGCGGCTGTGACAATGGGACGGCTCCGGTCGCGATGTGGGGCTCACACGGCTACGCCAGCGGCGGCGACGGTGTGGTGCCGATCGCCGATGGCCGTGCAGGACGCGACGTCTTCCTCAAGCGCAACGGCTGCGGGACCA
>DASVHQ010000020.1:0-5569 GCA_036382515.1 Polyangiales bacterium
GGAGCTTGGCTGCTCTTTGGACTGCTCGGGATTCACGATCTCGTGATGATGCAACCAACGTGCCAGCTCAACGGGGCGTTTCAGACGCCACGCGGTGGCGGACGGCCCTGGGGGCGCAGCGCGCTCAGATCCATTTGCGCCACAGGATGAACATCTTCACGCCCTGGGTCAGCACCATGTAGCCCACGAGCGTGAGCCCGAGCAGCGGCCAGTACAGCGAGGGCAGCCTGCTGAAGCCGAGGTAGGGCCCCAACGGGGAGAACGGAATCGAGACGCCGACGATCACGATGAACACGCTCATCAGCGTCACGAACCACGAGGCGCGGCTCTGCAAGAACGGCAGCTTGTTGGTTCGAATGATGTGGATGATCACGGTCTGCGTGAGCAGGCTCTCGACGAACCAGCCGGTCTGAAACAGGCTCGCGCTGTGAGCTGCAGCCTGCGGCGTCGCAACGTTCCAGCAACCGAACACGTAAAGCATCAGAAAGAACGTCGAGTAGTCGAAGACCGAGGAGCAGGGGCCAATGAAGACGATGAAGCGGGTGAGCTCCTTGATGTCCCAGGCTCGTGGCGCCTGCAGGCGCTCGGCATCGACGTGGTCGGTCGGGATGGCGGTCTGGCCGATATCGTAGAGCAGGTTGTTCGCGAGGATCTGCACCGGCAGCATCGGCAAGAAGGGGACGAAGATGCTGGCTCCGAGCACGCTGAACATGTTTCCGAAATTGCTGGATGCACCCATGCGCACGTACTTGATGATGTTCGAGAACACCTTGCGGCCCTCGATCACGCCGTCATCGAGCACGAGCAATGACTTCTCGAGCAGGATCATGTCGGCCGATTCCTTGGCAATGTCGACGGCGCTGTCGACGCTGATGCCGACGTCGGCGGCGTGCAGGCCGGGCGAGTCGTTGATGCCGTCGCCCATGAAGCCCACGGTGTGCTTGCGCGCTTGCAAGGCTTTGATGATGCGTTGCTTGTGCGCGGGCGAGACGCGCGCGAAGAGAATGGTGTCCTCGGCGGCAACGGAGAGCTCCTCGTCGCTCATCTTCTCGACCGCGTCGCCCAGCAGCACCCGGTCCGCCGAGAGCCCGACATCCAGGCACACTTTGCGTGCGACCAACTCGTTGTCACCGGTGATGACCTTGACCCTGACCCCGTGGCCTTGCAGCGCAGCGATAGCCGCCTTGGCGCTCTCCTTCGGCGGGTCGAGGAAGGCGACGTAGCCCTCGAGCACGAGGTCGCGCTCGTCGGCCTTGCTGTACGGCGTCGCATCGCCCTGCACCGTGCCGCGTGGCTCGCCCTCTTTGGTAGCGATCGCCAGCACGCGAAAACCCTCGGCACTGAGCCGCTCGTACTCCAGCTTGAGCTGCTCGATGTGCGGGTGATCCATCGCCTCGAGCTTGCTGTCGAGCCGGAAGCTCGCGCACTTGTCGAAGATGGCCTCAGGCGCCCCTTTGGCGATGATGCGATCTTTGCCCTCGGGCGTGCGCACGATGACCGACATGATGCGGCGCTCGAAGTCGAAGGGGATCTCGTCGACTTTCACGAGCTCTGGAATGCGCGCGTGCCCGTGCGTTTCCTCGTGCGCCAGCACGGCACGATCCATCACGTTCTTGAGACCCGTCTGGAAGTGGCTGTTGACGTAGGCGAGCGCGAGCACGTCCTCGTTCTCGCGCAGTGCCACGTCGCAGTGACGTTCGAGCACGATCTTGTCCATCGTGAGCGTGCCCGTCTTGTCGGTGCACAGCACGTCCATCGCGCCCAGGTTCTGAATCGCGTTGATGCGCTTGACGATGACCTTCTTCTTGCCCATCGCGACCGCGCCCTTCGACAGACACACGGTCACGATCATCGGCAGCATCTCGGGCGTCAGGCCCACGGCGATGGCGAGCGCGAAGAAGAAAGCCTCCTTCCAGGTGCCCTTGGTCAGGCCATTGATGAGGAAGACCAGCGGCACCATCACGGCCATGAACTGGATCATCAACCAGGTGAAGCGCGCGATACCGCGATCGAAGGCCGTCGGTGCGACCTCGGTTTGGAGCGACTCCGCCATACCACCGAGGTACGTGGCTTTGCCGGTGGCGATCACCACGGCCGAGGCCGAGCCGCTTCCCACGCTGGTGCCGAGGAACGCAACACTGGTCAACTCGAGGGGCGCTGTCGGCGCCGCGCTCTTCTCCGCAGCGAATTTTTCGACAGGAAAGCTCTCGCCCGTGAGCGAGCCTTGAACCACGAACAGATCCTTGGCTTCGACGACCCGCACATCTCCGGGGATCATGTCGCCCGCTGCCAGGTGAACTATGTCTCCTGGCACCAAATCCTCGACCCGGATCTCCTTCACTGCAGCGTCGCGAACCACACTCGCATTCACCGAGATCATCGCCTTGAGCTTGGCTGCGGCGTTGTCGGCCTTGGCCTCCTGAACCAGCTGCAGACCCACGCTGAGCGCGATCATCGCCAACATCATGCTGCCGGCGCGAGCGTCGCCCGTCGCGAACGAGATCGTCGCGAGCGCCGCCAAGAGGATGACCAGTGGGTTCAGCACCGCGTGCCAGAGCAGCTTCAAGAAGCTCGGGCGGTGATCCTTCTGCAGGACGTTCGGGCCGTGCTCGGCCAGACGCGCGGCAGCCTCGTCGCTCGTCAAGCCCGAAGCGCGAGTCTCGAGTCGTGCGTAGACTGCGGCGACCTCCAAGGCGGCGCACTCGACGAGGACCGGAGAGGCGCGGGTCGCGCGCTTGGCTTGCGCATGCGCGACAAGCAGCTGCTTGGGCAAGATGGCGGAAGGGGTTCGGATCATGCGCTGGCTCCCGACAAGGACGAAGATGCCGGGACGATAGCGCATCCGCGCAAGCCGTGCGGCGGGCGCTCGACCGACACCAATGACTTCCCCGACCACGTCGGGCACATCGCTCGGCGCGATCTGGATTGGGTCGCGGCGCAGGCGCGCAAGCACGGCCCCAGCGTCGGAGCGATGGCACAGGAGCTACTGGATTGCCCGCTGCCGTGGACGAAGGTGCGGCGCGTGTGCGCGCTCACGCGCCGCCTAAGGCCCGAAGCTCCTCGCGAAGATGAGACTACGAGTCAGCCCTGGTGGCGGTCTGGAGCGCGCAGCTCAGCAGGCCGGGCGCGAGCGCCGTGAGCAAGCAAGCAGAGAGCAGCGATGACGCCGGTTGCCGCCAGCGCCGTGACTACGTGCATGGCACCAGTGTCGCTGCCGCGGTTCGCCCACCCGCCCGCACCGCTTTCGCGAAACCGAGGCGTGCACGGCGGCTGCCGCCGCTGCCGCCACCGCCCACTTTCGCAGCATGCAAGCGGGCCAACGAGGGTGGCAGCCATCCCGTGTTAGTCTCGTCGTGTGAACGTCGAGCCTCCCTGGTACGTACTGGCCGTGCTCACGACCTGGCTGAACGGGTCGACTCTGGGCTTCATCGCCTGGCGTGAGAGAAACGGGGCTCTGCGCCTTTGGGCTGCTGCCTGGCTTGCCTGGGGGCTCGCTGTGATTCCGCTCGCAGCGCTAGGTTCGCCTCGCGCCCAGCCGCTGGTCGCCGTGGCCTGCGGCCTGTTGTGGGTCGCGTCGACCTTGTACTTCCTGCGCGGTGCGTACGCGCTGTCGGGGCGCGTGACGTCGCGTCTGTGGTACGCCGTCGCCGCCGCTTGTGCGGTGCTGGCGCTCGCGCTGGGCGTCGGTCCGAACGGGGCGACCGGCATGGTGCCGCTCGTGTTGTTTCAGAGCGTCGGCCTCACGTCGACGGGTGTGGTGATCATCCGCGCCGGGCGAGGTCGCGCCGGCGGCTGGCTGTGCGGCGCCGCGTTGATCGGCCTGGGTCTGCACGTGCTGGATGCACCGTTCTTCGCCAGTCGACTGGGCCTGTTCGTGTGGGGATTCGTACTGGCGATCGGATTGCAGATCCTCGCAGCTCTCGGGATGCTCATGCTCTACTACGAACATGCGAGGGCCGAGCTTCTGCAAACGCAGCGAGAGCTCGAGCAGAACCGTCGCATGGAGGCACTCGGTCGCGTCGCCGGTGGTGTCGCGCACGACTTCAACAACATGCTGACCGTCATGCGCGGACAGCTCGACCTGATCCGTCTCCGCGGCGCGGTGCCGCCGGGCGCGAAGGAGGCTCTCGAAGCGATCGAGCAGGCCACGGAGCGCGCCGCTCGGCTGACTTCGCAGCTCTTGGCTTTCGGTGGGCGCTCGATGATCCAGCCGCAATCGATCGACGTCCGTGCAGTGGTCGCTGCCACGCTCGACATGCTGCAAAAGGTGATCCCTGCAAACGTGCGGCTGACCCTGCGCTGCGCCGAAGGCAACTACGCCGCTTCGATGGACCAGTCTTTGCTGGAGCAGATCGTGCTCAATCTCGTGACCAACGCACGCGACGCGATCGCCGGCGATGGAAGCATTCAGGTCGAGCTCGCACGCACGCAGCCGCCGCATGCCGCGCTTCGGATCCGCGTCATCGACGACGGCGCAGGAATGGAGGAAGCAGTCGTGCAGCGCGCGTTCGAGCCCTTCTTCACCTCGAAGCCTGCGGGCCACGGCACCGGCCTCGGCCTGGCTTCGGTGCGGGGCGCGGTTGCCCAGCTCGGTGGCGAGATCCACGTCGAGTCCGAGCTCGGGCGCGGCAGCACGTTCGAGGTGGTGTTGCCGTGGCGCGAGCCCGTCGCTGCGCCCGCACAAGCCGCGCATGCCAAGCCCCACGATACGCTGCGCGTGCTGGTCGTCGACGACGACGAAGACGTGCGGGCGGTCACCGTGCGCACGCTCCAGGACGCCGGCCACGACGTGGAGCAGGCCAGCGACGGGTTGGGCGCGCTCGAGCGGATCCGGTCGAAGGCGTTCGACGTGCTGGTCAGCGACGTCATCATGCCGCGTATGGGAGGCGTGGACCTGCGCGACGAGGTCTCGAAGCTCAACCCCGGCCTCGCGGTGCTGCTCACCTCCGGATACCCGAGCGATGTCATTGTGGAAACGGACCGGGTTGGCTTTCTGCCCAAGCCGTTCGGTCGGGCCGAGCTGCTGCACGCGATCGAGCGTCTCATCCGAAGCCACTGAAGAGCTGTCCAGAAATGGCTCATAGCGGCTTACGTCCTCGAAAGAATCCTCGAAATACACGAGTATTCCTGCGGTTTCTTCTGCGGGCGCGCTCGCTCTGCGCCGATGTATGGACAGCTCTTGAGTCGTGGACGCGCCAGACGCCGCGACCGACCGGCCTACCGCCGGACATCTTCTTGTGCGAAATCCTCAAAATACCACGCAGTATTCCTGCGGTTTCGCACAAGAACCTGTCTCGAGAATCGACTCGAAGCCCTCGGTCCGGCTTTCTCCGACAGGCTCCTAGGGTCCGCCAACTGGCGCGCCCTGGTAACCAGGGGCCGGACCCGCTCCCTGGTAACCAGGCGGCCGGGCGCAGTGATACAAGCGCCTCGCGGACGGTCGGCCGCTGACAACTTCACACCGCAGCTGGCCGATGCCATCCGCGATGCCCCCCGTCGAGCCGCTGGCGCCGCGCCTTCTTGACCAAGTGCGTGCTGCGCTGCGCCTTCGCCACCGCAGCCCTCGCAC
>DASVHQ010000021.1:0-1878 GCA_036382515.1 Polyangiales bacterium
GGCTTTGGTGCGCAGCGCGCCGTCGCGCAGCAGGTAGTAGAACGCTCGCGTTCGTAGCGCGCCGATGTCTTTGGTTGCGGGCTCGCGCTCGAGCGCAGCGACAATCAAGGATTCATCGCGGGGATCGATGACGTGGCTGGCGTCTCCGCGGGGGGGGGGAAGAATCGTTGTCTGAGTGGGACATGGCAATACGCCATGGTCGTTCTTCATCGCGTAGTTGTCAAGGGATCGTGCGTGGGTGCCGCCCGGTGCCGTCGCTCATCCGGCGACGCTTGCCTGCGGCGCGTAATCCGGGTGCGTACACACGGGTCGTGTCATGCTGCGCTCGCTACCCGATGCCGAGCTCTTCGAGTCGGGTTTCCGCCCACTGTTCCCCCTGCTCCGTGACGCAGATCCGTTCGTCGTCGCGCTCGATCCAACCTCGCGTCACGAGGGGCTCGATGGCTTCGGACAGCGCCTTCGCGTGCGCGCGAGCGATACCGAGCCGTTCGGGTAGCTCGTCGATGCTAATCCCGTCCGTGGGCAGGCCGCTCACCATCGAGTGGACGAGCATCTTGAAACCGTTCGCACCGTGGCTTCCAACGAAGTGCGTGGAGCCGCGAGCAAACCGGTCACCGGGCCGCTCGTGCGAGCCGCCAGTCACCGGCGACGCTCCGAGCGCTCTCGTAAGCGCATCCGACAGCGCGTGCGACCTCGGCAATAGGGCGGTCCGCGTCTCGGTCGAGCTCCGCCCAAATATCAGCGCGGTGGTTGGGGCCGTGAATAACCCGGGCTCGATAGGTTGCATGGCGGCGCACCAGCTGCTCAGGGGTATCTACGTCCTGCGAACGTGAGCGCAACAGCTTGCTGTGGACTCGGAGCGGTCCAGCTTCGAATCTCCCGTCTTCTCCGTGCCGTTGAATCACAAGGTCAGTGATCTCGTCGTCGCCTTCCAGTCCGAGCCGTGGACCGGCGTACAGATGCCGCAGAGCCTTCCACCGCAGATCATGGGCGCCAAGCCAGCCGCCGACGGTGGCCCACCATGCGGACTCGAGAACCGAAGGTTCACTCTGCCGGATCAGCCGGCCGAGGCGCGGCACGTTCACTCGGCAGTGATGCACCTCCAGCCATGCGGCCAGCACACCCAGCAGTCTGTACTCGGAGGGAAGGCCCTGCCGTGCGGCAGAAGCGAGGGTGATTTCCAGATCCGCCAATCGTGTTGCGGGCACGGACTTTCCAATCCGAAGACCACAGCCCCGGAGACAGCCTTCGAGTGACGAATCGGCCAAGAGATCCAGCCTTGGTCTAGAAAATGCCATCGATCCCGAGCTCCTTGCACAGGCGGTCCAGCTGACGCTTGGCCAGCGGGATCCAATAGACTTCCCGGCTTTCCGTATTGCCTTCGTAATCCTGCACGAAGGGCCACGCGGCGCGGAGCTCGGACGTCGTCGGCTTCAAGGCAACGCAGTCTCGGTAGTCCGTGCCGCGGTCGATGAGGGCGACGAGCTTGGTGCAGAGCAAGTCCTGCCGTCCGAGCGTCTTGAAGACAATCGCTCGTCCTGTGAACAGTGGTTGCAGGCGATCACGCCATCCCGCAGGCAAACAGCCGGGAACACCGACGAAGTCGTGGCTCTTGCAGTTGAGCCAGTCGTGGTTGAGGTCCCGCAGTTTGGCGAACCGTTTCGCGCTCTCAAGAACGCGCTCGGGGATCACGGGATCGAGCACGTCGCAGTCGTCTGTCGCACGCAGCACTACGCCCAGCAGCGACAACGCCGCACCACCGATGATCACGGCCTCGAATCGAAGACCTTGGTCGGCCAAGTACTCGTCGAAATCGGGAATGGTTTCCTCGGGTTGCATGGTCCTAGTATAACTAGTACCGTACCAGATGCAAGAGTA
>DASVHQ010000022.1:0-1717 GCA_036382515.1 Polyangiales bacterium
GCGGGCTGCCTGCGTCGATTGGCCATCTGTCGCTCTACGTGGGCCTCGGAGCCGACTCGCGCGCGCTCGCACTGCCCAAGCACAACATCTGGGTGTACCCGAGCGCCGACCACGACGGAAATTACGCTCGCGCAGTACGCGATCCGGACGCACCGATCGCGGGCGCGTTCCTCTCGTTTGCCTCGGCGCGCGATCCCGACTTCGAGCGACGGCATCCGGGCCACGCCACAGCCGAGGTCGTGACCTTCGGGTCCGCGGATGCGTTCGCGGCCTGGCGCGACACTCAGTGGAACAAGCGCGGCGACGACTACGAGGCGTACAAAAAGACGCTCTCCGATCGGCTGCTCGAGGTGCTTTTCGCGCAGCTGCCCCAGCTGCGCGGCAGGGTGCTGCATGCCGAGCTGTCCACGCCGCTTTCGACGCAACACTTCACCGGCCACCCGAACGGCGCAATCTACGGCCTCGGGCACGGTCCGGCTCGCTTCGACGCGCGCTGGCTACGACCGCAGACCGAGATCCCCGGCCTGTGGCTGACGGGCGCCGACGTCTGCTCGTGCGGCGTCACCGGTGCGCTGATGGGTGGCGTGCTGTGTGCTTCCGCGATGCTGGGACGCAACTTGATTTCGGTGGCGATGCGCGGCGCGCAGAGCGTGCACTGAGCGCTGGCTGACGCGGCGCGGCCTGTGCTGCTTGCGGCTGCGCTGCCCGCACCGCTAACCTCGCCGCTGCGCAGCACCCGGTCTTGTCATGTCGCTCCTCCTACACCGCAGCCATCGCGCCGAGACCCTCGCGGAGCTGCTCTGCGGGGTGCTCAGCGCTCGCTGGCCCGATGACCCGTTCGAGCGCGTGCCCATCGTCGTCGGCAGTCGTGGCATGGAGCGCTACCTGCGCCACGAGATCGCGACGCGCACGGGCATCGCCGCCGGGCTCGCGTTTCCCTTTCCGCGGCCAGCGTTCGCCGGTGCCACGCGCTGGCTGATCGACGGTGCCGTCGAGGCGCGCGCTGAATTCTGGGAGCTGGGCGAGCAGCCGCACAAGGCGGCAGCGCGCTTCGAGCGCGAGGCCATGGCGTTTCGTCTGGTGGAACAACTGCGCCAGCACATGGCCGAGCCGGGTTTCGAGCACGTGCGCCGCTATCTCGAGCACGGCGCACCGCAAGCTGTCGATCACGGGCCCGTGACGGCGCGCGAGCTGATGTTCGCGCGTGACGTGGCCGATGTGCTCGACCGCCTGATGCACGACCGGCCCGACGACGCGCTGACATGGGCGCGCGCACCGGAAAAGGCCAACTCCGAGCATCGCTGGCTCGCGGTCTTGCTCCAGGGACTCGACGTTGCGCAGGACGCGGCGTCCCCGGCGCGCGGCTTCGAGGCTCTGCGCGCGTCCACGCTCGCGCCGACACAGCGCACGCTGTGCGTGTTCGGTCTGTCCACGCTTGGGCCAGGCGATCGCGCGCGCCTCGCGGCGATCGCGCGCAGCGTGGACGTGCATCTGTTCGTGTTGGCACCGACCCGCCAGTGGTTCGTCGACCAGCGCACGCGCGACGAGCGGCGGCACGCGGTGCGCAACGCCAAGAACGCCGGGCAACTGGAGCTGCTCGAGCTCGAAGAGCATCAGGACAACCCCATCGTGGCCGCGCTCGGCGCACCCAGCCGCGATCTGCAGAGCTGGCTCGAGGAGACGGGCTACGCTGCCGACGACGACGCGTTCGAGCTTC
>DASVHQ010000023.1:0-8305 GCA_036382515.1 Polyangiales bacterium
CAGTGAACGGTTCAAACGGGAGGCTTGAAATGTTCTTGCCCGGGTCATCCAGCGACGCCGTATTCGGGATTGAGATCCCATCGATACGAACGAATACGATCGGCCCGATCGGCTCGATGTTCTCGACACGCAGCACGGTGATGCGCGACATCGCCTCGTGATCTCGTGTCCTATACCTCCACACTTGGCCTGGTTGATATGAAGAATGCGGTGCTTCAACCAGAGCGGAAGGTCTGCCTGACGAACTTGTGGCAGGTCGCGTCGGCGCAGTCGCCGCGTCATTGCTGCACGCGATACAAGTCGCGGCAAACAATAGACAGCAAGTGCGTCCGTCTTGGTTCATCTTCTGTCGGGCTAACGGATTTGTGCTTCAGCTGCGAAGGCCCGACTGAGGTCGGTAGGTCGCGCGGCCGCGGTTCCGCGACGTCGCTCTCAGTCTATCACTGCGTCGCGGGGCCGCGAGGGGTGAGGCGTCGTCGAAGCGACCGCGGGCCTTCGTCAGCTGCAAGAGATGGGATGAGGTGGCGCAGTGGACAGCGCGCAGAGCTTGCATGCGAGCAAAAAAGCAAGAGGCTGGTCTCGATCGGAACGACGTCACGAGCGATCGTGCCTCAAGCAAACCCGCGCTCGAAGCGCAAACCAAGGAGACCAGCCATGCAGCATGTTGCGATCGATTTAGGCTCGAGGGAATCGCAGATTTGCGTGCGCAACGAAGTGGGCGAAATCGTTACGGAACGCAAGCTGGCGACGGCGAGGCTGCCCAGCTACTTGGCCAAACAACCGCGCAGCCGAGTGATCGTGGAGACGTCTTCGGAGGCGTTCTTCATCGCAGACGCGGCGCTGGCGCACGGCCACGAAGTGCGTGTTGTGCCCGCGACGCTGGTTCGGCAGCTTGGGGTGGGCGAGCGCGGGATGAAGACGGACCAGCGCGACGCACGCAAGCTGAGCGAAGTCTCGACGCGCATCGACCTGCCCAGCGTGCACGTACCGAGCGAGAAGTCACGAGAGCGCAAAGCGCTGTGCAACAGCCGCTCGACGCTGCTGTGTTCGCGCACGCAACTGATCAACTACGTTCGTGGGCAGCTGCGAGCGCGCGCGGTGGTGATTGGCAAGCGCAACCCCGAGACGTTCCCCAAGCACGTGCGGGAGATACTGCTGAATCAACCGGAAGGCTTGGCGCAACACATGGACCGAGTGCTGATGGTTCTGGAGGCGCTCAACGTGCAGCTGAAAGAGGCGGACCAGGAGCTGGAGGCGGTGGCCGAGCAAGACCCGGTGTGCCAGCGATTGATGAGTGTGCCTGGCGTTGGCCCTGTGATCGCGGTGCGTTTCGTGTCGGTGGTGGACCAGCCCGAGCGCTTCGGCAGCGCGCATCAAGTGATGTCGTACGTGGGCCTGACGCCGGGCGAGAACTCCAGCTCGATGCGCACGCAGCGCACGGGCATCACCAAAGCCGGAGCGAGCGACCTTCGTTTTGCGCTGGTGCAAGGCTGCTGGTCGATGATGCGGAGCAAGCCGAACGAGCCGATGGTGAAGTGGGCTCTGGCGATCGCGGCGCGGCGCAACAAGCAGATCGCGGTGGTCGCTCTGGCGCGCAAACTCGTCGGCATCCTGTGGGTGGTGTGGAGCGAAGGCGCCATCTACCAACCGGAAAAGACGGCAGCTCCTACTGCCGCCGTCAGCAGCAAGAGCTGACAAAGACTCCCTCGGCCGCCCGGCGGCCTGGTGAGAGCTGTCCCAAGGGAATGACCGCGGTAACTAGGGTCTGGGTCGACGAGTGGATCTCACGCGTCGAAGACCGCGTGCAAGCGATTGCGGCACTCCCGACGGACACTCCAACTTGCGGCATCACGACCGCGCATAGTCGATTGAGACAGCTCGTCACCGTTTCTCAAGCAGCCGAGGCCCAAGTAACCCAAGCAGCGTTCGAAAGAGCGAGACGTCCACCTGCGACCTTGACAACTGCGCCACCTCATAGTCACTAGTTAGGCGGACCGACGTGTACAGTTCTATTTCTTCTCGGGAATCTTCGATGCGAGATCTCGGATCGTGCCGAGAACGCTCTCGATCGGCGTGACCGGCGCTTTTCCGAATTCAATCGCATGTGGCGTCAGCACGGCAGCCAGCGCGACGATCTTCGACGGATCGCAGCCCGCGATGTCGATCGCATCGGCGACCGCGTCCAGATGATCAGCAATACGGAAGTGATACCGCGTGAAACTCACAAGAATCTGCACCAAGTAGATCGCCAGAATCACGGAGCCGATGCGGGCGATCGTCGACGCTACAAGAGCCCACTGCATCGCCCGTGCGAACTTCTCCATGGATTGAGCACCCGTGTTCATGTCCTTGATGGCAGCCTTCATTACGTCATCGAGGTGCTTCGACTGAGCCGGCACACCGACGGGCGCGGCGGCGGCCTCCGATTCTGTTCGTACGAGGTCCATGGCGGAAATGGGACGAGCCTCTGGACCCGTCGACGAAGGTGGCTTCGTCGACATCGCCAGATTGAATCCCACTATCATCACGAGGACGACGACCACAATGCCGGTCACACCACGCTTGGCAAATTGACGGGCATCCGCGGCGCGTTTCCGAATTGCGGCATGCGGTGCTGATGGATTTGGCTCTGTCATGATGTTCCGCCTAACGGATTTGTGCTTCAGCTGCGAAGGCCCGACCGAGGTCCGTAGGTGGCGCGGCCGCGGCCTCGCGACATCCTCGCAGATTATCACGGCGTCGCGGGGCCGCGAACGCCGAGTCTTGCTTGAAATGCCTGCGGGCCTTCGTCAGCTGCAAGCACTAGTTGGGCGGCTCAGGCCTCATCGACAGGCATATCTAGGAGACTCGAAAGTTCCGCGGGATCTGTTGTGCCTTCAAGCACGCTAAGCGCAGCAAGGAATATGGTCTTCATCTTTGTCTCGGCGTCGGATAAGAGTTCGTGTCTTATCTCGTCGTAACGCCAGCGGTTGTGCCGCTGCTTCTGACTAGGCAGTTGTTTCAGAAGGTCTCTAACATGAGCGACGAGGCGCGTCTCGTCGCCGTCTTGATAGCAGCGCGCCGCTTCAAAATACCAGGTGAGAAAGGGCTTTGACGCGAGGGCGCGGGGCTCCTGGTCTACAAGTTCGAGGTGGCTTTTCCGGTCACGAACGAGGAGATACGCCTCGCACAGGTCACAGACGGTGCCGGTGTCCTGGGGATCTATTTCCCGCAGCAGTTCAAGGACCGGTATCGCGTCCGAAATCCGGAACAGGAAGAAGTAACAGCTGCTCTTCGATCGAAGCAGAGTCGTATCTCTTGGTGAGGTCGAGAGACCGGCGGCGATGTAGTCTAACGCTCGTGAAAACGCCCGGTCCTTGATTAGTGAAATCACTTTTTCTTGGAGTTCAAGCAACCGGAGTCGCTGGTCTTGTTCGGCGTTTGTCTTCGTCAGTTCTTCGAACTTCGCGCGGGCCTTGACTTGCTCGGCTTCGATCTCCAGCAGACGCGTCTCCGATCGACTCCTCAGGTCTCGTAGCCGCTCAAGCTCCGCGCGGAATTCGTCGCGTGTTGCACTTACGCTACGGACTCCCAGGAACCCGAGAATGGCAAGAAGCGCAAGCGATATAGCAATGACGATGTTAATCGTCTCAAGTCGAGAGCTGTAGGCCTCCTTCAGGAGATCGCGTTCGATTTGGTAGTTGAGTTCGTCTCGCCGAACCTCTGTGACGCGTTCTTCAAGACGTTGAAGTCGGGCCGAGTCACCGGCCTGTTGACTTGTCGGGACCGCTATTCTTTGATCTACTCGAGCGGAAGCTGGTGCAGAGTCGGCGGGCACTGTTTCGGGCTCCGCGGTCGCGATGTCTGCGTAGAACAGAAGACAGACGATCCAGAGCAGCACTGCTATACGTGAAGTCGTCATCAGCGTTATTTCGAGTTAGAGGTTCGTTCGGTTGGCAATCTCAGTCCGCCTAACGGATCTGGGCTTCAGCTGCGAAGACCCATTCGCGGCGCCCGTAGGTCGCGCGGAGCCTAGCCAGCATAAACGATGCCCCCGCGCGGCGGCGTGACCTCGAGCATGATGAAGGAGTGTTTCCTGCCGCTGACGCCCGAAGGCGGTGAGTTCCTCTATCTGACGGCCCGCGCGATCGGCGCCACGACCATCGTCGAGTTCGGCACCTCGTTCGCGATCTCCACGCTCTACCTGGCGGCCGCGGTGCGCGACAACGGGGGAGGGCTCGTGATTGGCACCGAGCTCGAGCCGGAGAAGCACTCGCGCGCGCTGGCACACCTGAAGCAAGCTCGGCTGGACGACGTGGTGGACGTGCGCCTCGGCGACGCGACGCAGACCCTGCGCGAGCTTCCCGCCTCGGTCGACATGCTGTTGCTCGACGGCTGGAAGGATCTCTACCTGCCGGTGCTGGACCTCGTTCAGCCGCGACTGCGCAAGGGTGCGGTGGTGGTCGCCGACAACATCGTCACGTTCCGCAAGGCGCTGCGCCCCTACGTGGAGCAGATGCAGTCGGGCCAGCGTGGCTTCGATTCGACGACCTTGTCGATCGGCCAGGGCCTCGAGTACTCGGTCTACCGAGGCTGAGCGCGCGGCTGGAGCGTGCGTGGAGCAATGAACGGTCCGTGCCTTCAGGCCGCGCCTTGGGCCGCATTCGTGGCGACCGCTCCGTGCGCCGATGCCCAGCCATTCCTCGGTCAGCGCGCGTGCGCGTGTGCGCGTGTTGCCAACGGACTAACCGCCGGCACCGGCGTCGCTGTCGCAGGGCGTGCCGGGGCTGCGCAGGATCGGGCAGCCGTGGAGGTCGACAGCGCGCTGCACACGTAGGCCCGGGCCGGACCACAGGCGCTCGCTGCTCGTCTCCCACGTCGGGCACGCTTGCAAACTGGCGGCCCAGCCACCGCCAGGACCGGGGCTGCCGCCGCAGCCCTCAGGGCCGATCGGGCAACAGACCCCTTGCTCCGGGACTTCGAGCTCGAGCACGCACGAAACCGCGCCTTGGCTCGCGCAATCCGGGTCCACGTTGTAGCCGAGGCGCACCTGCAGCTTGCCATGAAAAGGTCGCGTCTCGATCACCGGAACGAGCACGGGCGCGCCGCCATCCGTGACGTCACCCGACGCGCGGGTACCCGTGGTCACGTACTCGCGAGCGAGGGCGAGCACTTGCATCACGAAGTCGTTGGCCTGGCAGGTGTAGGTAGCGGGCGTGTCGCAGGCACCCCAGCTCGTGTAAGTTGCAACGGTCGTGGCTCCGGTGGTCTTGCCAGCGACGAACGTGCCATCCAAGTAGTAGCCAGCCTGCGCTGAAAGCGCGTCGCGATCGTCGCGCAACGGAGTGTTGTCGGGCTTCGTGACGCTCGGCGGCACTGCGCGGGTCGGGCAGCTCGGCTGCCAGAAGTACGTGGGTCGACCCGTGTGGCTCAGCACGATGCTCTCGCCCAACAGACGCAGCTCGAAGTCGGGTGAGCCACCATCCACCGCGGCGGCGTCCGGCAGCTGCGCGGCGGAAGCGTCGGAGGCTCCAGACGCACTGCCGCGAGGCCCCGCGTGGGCTGGTTGGCCGTTTCCCGTCATGCAGCCCGTGCTCGCGCACAGAGCCAGGCATCCGAGTACTGTGCCGAACTGTGCCGTCGGGTTCATAGGTTCGATACTTAGCAACGCGCGTGCCATGAGCTGGGTCGCGCGCATGGTACTCAGCGCACTCGCTGGCGTCGCTCGCGCGCGTGAGACGGGCACCGCCGCCGGGGGTAGCTGCTCAGGCGGGTGACGCGGGGCTGGGCGGCTGGCAGACTGGGAGGCGTTTGTCCCGCGCAACTTCCACCAAACCGCCCGCTTATCGATCAGCCTTGTCCGGACCGTGACCACTACCCCATGTAATCCGACGGAACCGCAGCGCTCGGTTGGGCTCCAGAATGACCCCCACCCGGCCTTGCAGTCTCATGCGCGACCGCGGCGTAGGTTGGAAAGTCTGGTCCGGTGGACTCCTCAGCCGAAACGAGGGAATCGCGGGTCTCAGATGTCTCCGACGCCTTGAGCCTCAACCTCGGTTCCTATGTCCTCTATGCCGCTGATGGCGGCCACTCTTCAGAACCACGTGGAGGGCGCATTGCGGCGCTCACCTCACCACCCTTCCGCGCAGCAGCTCCAGCACGAAGCTCGCAACCCCTCCAGCATCCACCGCGCCGGCTCCCGACCCGACTACCGGCACCGGAAAGCCGAGAGGCCGTTTGAGCTTCCTACGCTCCGCGCTGGTCTCGGTGGACTGTCGTTGTTACCCTGCCAACGCCGCGAACCCATTCACGCTACTTCACCCTACGCAGGAGCGCCGCTTGAAACGCAACCAACTTGTCACACTCTTCATCGCACTGCCGCTCTTGTCGTTGGGTTGCACGTCGAGCGACTCAAAGAACAACCACGCTGATGCTGGCGGCACCGGTGCCGATGCTGGCGTCAGCTTGATCGAGATTCCCTGCTCGGACTCAGCTGTTGATGCCTATGCCGCGCAAACCAAGCTAGGCGGCGCCAAAGGAAGCATTCTTAAGTGCGCCAAAGACGTCGACATCAGCCAGGACGTCCTCAACGCCGACGCCACCGCAGCGGGGTATGTTGGCAAGAGCTTCGTAAGCGGCGCACGCGCCTATCGCATCTCGTACGTGACCGAGCGGGCGACGAATCCAGCCACGCCCGGCTTTGGAAGCGCTGTCGTCTACATCCCGGATGCGCCCGCCGCAGCCAAGACGCCGATCGCCGTTGTCGCGCACGGGACCGGCGGACAAGGGACGACGTGCTCACCCTCGCAAGATGCAGCAGGCATGGAGAAGGGCGGCGAGATGTACATGGTGCGGCCGCTCGTCGGGATGGGGATCCCTGTCATCGTGCCCGACTACGCAGGATTCGCTGGGTACGGTGCAACCGGCAATCCTCCGAGCGGCTATGCGTTCTCCGCCGACGTCGGCAGGTCCATGCTCGACGCTGCACGAGCACTGCAGAAGATCGTGCCCAGCCGCATCTCCGATCAAGTTGTGCTGGTGGGCCACTCACAAGGCGGGCACACAACGCTCAGTGCGCTGGCGATGGCCGAGACCTATGCGCCCGAACTCAATATCGTCGCGGCGGTCGCCTACGCGCCGCTCTGGTTCAGCGCGCTCAGCTGGGGTGCGCTTCTCGGTCTGCCTGATCTCTTTCCGATGAAGAACAACTCCTTCGCCATCGCAGTAGCGATTTGGTACCACTACTCGCACGCTGAGATTCTCGACGGGCCTGGGGCGGGCGCAGCACTCTTCGCGCCGGACAAGCGCGCGGCACTCAAAGACTTCGTCGACAACAAGTGTAAGGTCGATGATGGGTTCAAGTCGCTTGGCAACACCATCGCCGATCTCGTCGACCCTGCGCTCATCGGCGCCGTGGGCACCAGTGCGGCGGCGGGCAGCCCTTGCGACACGACCGACCCGGCCGCGCAAGCGATCTGCGAAAAATGGAACGCCCGGTACAAAGCTGATCGGCCCCACCTCAAAGGCAAGGCAGCAACCACACCGCTGCTCGTCCTCTATGGCGATTCCGACACCACCATCCCCGCCGGCCGAGCGATGTGCGGCTTCGATCGTCTGCACGCCGACAATGCGAACGTGTCGATCTGCGTGCAGACAGGCGCCGATCACACGCCGCTGGTCTACATGACATCGAGCTACGTCTCCGAATGGATCGCCGCGCGCACCCTCGGTGGACCCGAGCCGGCGAAGTGCGAGCGCGACGAGACCACGCTGAAAGACCCAAGCACCGGCAAAGAGTTCATCTGCGCCACGCCGCCGCCGAACGACAAAGACTAGCGGAGCGGGCGCGGCGCGAGCGACGCGGCGTTCAGTCCGTTCAATCCGTTCAATCCACCACGCGCCCGATCTTGGCTGGAGGGTGGTCCGTCGCGCTCGTAACCGCCGTATCGACACGCAGGGAGTCTTTTGCTATCCCCGCGCACCATGAGCCGCATCTACCGTAGGGCGGTAGCCTGCACAAACGCTGGCGCCTCCGCGCGGCGGAGAACGTGCAACCGGTCAACCAGAACGGAAAGCCAAGACCCCTTTCATTTCTCCTGGTTGGCCAACGCGCAACGTCAAGCTGCCACTACCAGCAGCTTGACTGTGTGCGAACGCGCTTGGCACAGTTCGAAGAGGGTGGACTAGGGTGCAGGTTCTCGAAGCGACAGAGCGGTATGGATTGGCGGTGGATGAGCCGGGCACGTTCTTGGCGGTGTTCCGCGGTCGCTGTCGTACGGCGGACGTGGCAGCGATGCGGTCGCACCTGAACGCTTGGGGTAGTCGA
>DASVHQ010000024.1:0-1578 GCA_036382515.1 Polyangiales bacterium
GGCCAGGACTTTCTTGGGATCGGGCGTCTTGCTGACCTCGAGCTCGCCGAGCTTGCGGCCGCGGAAGCGCGAGCGGAACTCGTCCTCGACCGCCTTCGCACCGAGGCCGGGGGTCTCGCTGTGTTTGATCACGCGAAAATCAGTGATGGCGAAGGAGGCGTCGACGCCGAGGATCATCTCGATGCGACCATCGTAGCCGCGTGTGATCACGGGCATCACGTGGCCCACCAGCTGGCCCTTGTCGTCGAAGCCGCGAAACCACTCGCTGCCTGCGGCGAAGCCAGCGATCGGCTCGAAGCGGACGGCGGCGGGCAGCACGTCTTTTCGCGCCTGCTCGCGCATCAGCGCCTCGTTGCGCTCGCGGATCGGCTGGGTGAAGTGGTTGACCGTCGCCAGCACGACGCCGGCGCACAGACCGGCCGCCATCAGGTTCAGCGCGATGCCGAGGACCGTGCTCGGTTTCTCGACGTGGGCGTGTGCAGCCGTGCTCATGCTTTTGCTTCCTGCGGAGCGAGGTCCGAGCTGGGCGCCTTGGCGACGAAGATCCGATCCAAGAGCGGCGTGGTGCAGTTCATCAGCAGGATCGAGTAACAGACGCCCTCCGGGTAGCCCGCGTAGCGCCGGATCAAGAACACCAGGATCCCGGCACCCGCCGCGAACACTACCTGACCGCGCCGCGTGATCGGGCTCGTGACCATGTCGGTGAGCATGTAGAACGCACCGAGCACGAGACCACCGCTGAGCAGCTGGAACACCGGGTCACCGGTGAACAGGCCGTGCGCGCCGAACACCCAGCCGAGGCCGGCCGCTGTTCCCATGTAGACCACGGGGCCCTGCCAGAAGATGTAGCCGCGGTAGATGAGGTAGGCCCCGCCGAGCAAGAGCAAGAGCGCGCTAACCTCACCCATCGATCCGCTCCGGTTGCCGAGGAACAGCTCTCGGTACATGTGCTCGCGCGTGCCGAAGCTCTCGACGACCTTCTGCATGCCGTCCTCGCCGAGCTTGGCGGCTTCCTTGAGGATGCCCAGGGGCGTGGCGGTGGTGGTGCCGGATACCGCCGGACGGATCGCCCACCACGTGGTCATCTGCACCGGGAAGCTCGCGAGCAGGAACGCGCGTCCGGCATGCGCAGGGTTGAAGATGTTCTGGCCGAGCCCGCCGAACGCATGCTTGGCCACGCCGACGCTGAAGATGCTGCCGAGCGCTGTCATCCACAGCGGCAGACCCACCGGGATGCAGAACGCGAGCAAGAGCCCGGTCAGAAACGCGCTGCCGTCGTTCCAGGTCTCGCTCACACCGCGACCGCGCTGCACGACCCACTCCGTGGCCATGGCAGCGATGCAGCTGACGAGCATCTGAGCCAGCGCGCGCACGCCGAACACGTAGACCGCCCACAGCGCCACGGGCGCGAGGCTCGCGTTCACGGTCCACATGATGCGAGGGATCGTCTCCTTGGTGTGCGCGTGCGGCGATGCGGCGACCGAAAGAAGCGGGGCCAGGAGCCTGCCTTTGACCGAAGTTGCTGTGCTCGTCTCTGCCATGTCGTGCGGCTCCCTAAAAGGCTTGCTCAGGCTGGCG
>DASVHQ010000025.1:0-23703 GCA_036382515.1 Polyangiales bacterium
TCGCCGGTAGCCTCAGCCGCCGCCATAACCGGCAGCGACGATGTTGGCCTGAACGGCGTCGTCGATGGCGTCCGTCGGGTAGCCGGAGGTCATGCATCCCTCGAAGAAGGTTCCGTCGGCGGTATTGCTGTTGTCACCGCCCGTTCCGAGGATGATGGCCCCCTCCTTCCTCATCGGATCGTAGCCGTTGTCGGGACGTTTTCCGTCGTACATGGTCTTCAATACGCCCGATTGCGCGCCGCCGCCCTTGAGGGCAAATCCTCCGGGCTTGCCTTTGAGCATCGCCGTGACGAAGTCGGCAATCAGGGACGTGTTGGTCGGGGAAGCCGCCGTGCTCTGTCCGCCGAAGACGCCGTCTTCGAGGTCCGCCATCACCCAGGGGCCGGTGTCGCTGCCCTTGCCCCACTGGGTGCTGCTTCCGAAATAGACCGCCTCCATGGTGCCTGGGCCGTTGTCCTTGCTGTTCGTCTCGGCGTTTCCGTAGTCGAAGCAGCACCACTGGTTGAAGCGCTTTCCGCTCGCCACCATGTACATGGCCTCTGGCTCGTCGCCAGTTGCGACACCCTGAGTTTGGTTGTTCCGATAACCGACTCCGGAGGCACCCTGGACGAAACCGGTGCCATATACGTAGACACCATAAACCGGATGCCCGGCGAGGTTGATCCTAGCTGCGGTTGCGTCTGCTTCCTTGGCGCCGTTCGGCAACCAACCACCTGGTCCTGTGACGTGGAGATGGTTGCCTTTGGGGGATTGATCGTAGATGGCCGAGATGGTGCAAGTCGTGCCAGCGCAGAACGTGTCTTGCGTGGCCGAGTTGGCGATGCCTCCGGGGGCAAGGACTCCGACGTCCTGGGTCGCGTTGTCCGAGGCGCGCCTGACCTGGTAGAGGTGGCCGCTATACGATCCATAGAGGGCGCGAACCGTGCTGTGCGCCGCAACGCATGGCGTGTTGCCGGATTGATATATGTCACAGGGCCCCGTGACAATGCTACCGCCCGCGCCGCTGGTTCCACCCGTGCCGGTCGCGCCACCCGAGCCACTGCCGGTCGCGCCACCGGAGCCCCCGGCGATCCCACCGGCGCCGCCGCCAGCCGATCCCGCGCCTGCCTGGCCACCAGCGCCACCAGCGCCACCAGCGCCACCAGCGTCACCAGCGCCGCCATTCGATGCAGTCCCGCCGTCAGCGCTCGGCGTCGTTCCGCCGGCGGAGCCATTTGCTCCCCCGGAGTTCGTGGTGCCGGCGGACTTGGGGGGACTCGAGCCCGAGGAGCTGCACGCCTCCACCAAGAGCAGCAAGAATGCCACTGAAACGGAAGCCTTCGACTCACGTCGTGCGTACATCATCGACACCGCCTCCACATGGATTGTCCGCAGGGCGACGTCTTTGTCACGCCATGTCGACGGCGGTCGCTACCTCATCACCGGTATCTTTAGCTGACGACCACGCCCGCCGATTTCGGGTTTTGGCTTCGTTTTCTGCGGCGCCCTCAGTGCCCATACCCAGCGGCGACGATGTTCGCCTTGATCTGCTCGTCCACGGAGTCCGACGGATTGCCGGCGGTCATGGCGCCCTCGAAAAAGGTTCCTCTGCCAAAATTACTGCCGTCGCCGCCCGTCCCCAGAATGATTGCGCCTTGCAACTTCTTGGGGCTGTAGTCGGGCGACGGACGTGAACCGTCCCACATCGTGACGAGGGTGCCGGACTGCGCATCGCCTGCCTTGAGGGTGAAATGGTTTCCAGAGGGGCCCTTGAGCATCAAGGTGGCGTACGATGCGATGATGGATTTGGCACTTGCCGTATATATTGATTGTGATTGCCAGCCTCCCTTGTCGCCCTTGAACATGCCATTTTCGAGGTCGGCTGCGATCCACGGGCCGTTGCCATCGCCCTTGCCCCCCCACGTCGTGTCGGTCCCCCAGTAGATGGCCTCCATCGTGCCGTTGCCGTCGTCTTCGCCGCTCGTTTCTGCGTTCCCATAGTCGAAACAACAGATGTCGCTAGATCGCTGCCCGTCGACGACCATATACATTGCCTCGGGCTGGTCGCCTGTCGCAACGCCTTTGGTACTGTTGTTTCTATAGGCGACGCTGTCTGCGTCGACGTAGACGCCGTAAACCGTATGACCACCCACCTTGATCTTGGCGGCGGCGGCAGGCGCTTCCTTGCCTCCATCGGGCAACCAATGCGCCTTCGGAGACTTCGTGAGGTGGTTGGCTTGCGAGGATTGGTCGTAGATGATCGAAATCGTGCACGTCGTCCCAGCGCAGAACGTGTCTTGCGCGGCCGAATCGGCGAAGCCTCCAGGCGCCATGGGCCCGATGTCCTTCGTGGCCTGGTCGGACGCGCGCCTGACTTGGTAGAGGTTGCCGCTGTACGTTGCGTAGAGCGCGCGGACCGTGCTGTGGGCTGCCACGCAGGGGGTGTTGCCGGACTGAAAGATGTCGCACGGAGCCGGAGTGCCCGTCATGCCGCCCGCGCCGCCTGAACCGCTCGACCCCTGGCCGCCTGTCGATCCGGCAGTCCCACCCGCCGCTGCCGCTCCCGCCGCTCCCGCCGACCCGAGCGCCCCACCCGTGGACCCGCCGAATCCTGTTGAGCCGCCGAGGCCCGTGGAGCCACCCGTCGCAATCGAGCCAGCCAAGCCGGTCGCGCCACCGGCGTCTGGCGTCGACCCTGCGGCTCCCGCCGCACCTCCTGCCGCTGGGCCAGAGGAGTCTCTCGAGCACGAAGTGACGTTTGCCGCAAGGCCAAGAACAACGAGCATGCAAACCTTGTGCTTCATCAGTGAACCTCCGACGCGACGAGGCGCCCTAGTGATGTTGTCGAGCAACGCTCGCTGTTGTCACGATAACGACTCGACAGCACGAAAGAGACCTCCGCACGCGCGAGACCGCTCTGCAATCATCGGCGGCCATACAGGACCACTTTAGGCGCAAGCCGTCGAGAATCAGATGTCGAAAGTTCACGCCGGCCGCAGTCGAAGCACCGCGAACGTGCGCGTGCCGAGCCAAGAAACTGCTGTTTATTCTGACAATCTGGCCGGTCTCGCGACAAGCCCGAGTGGAATGCGGAGATCGGGACGCCTTTGCCGGTCGCGTTGTCGCTGTCCAGCCCACGCTCGGCTCGAACGGCGTCGGTAGTAACGACCGCTTGATGCATTAATTTTTCGTAAGAGAAAGACGACCATGCGCATCTCATTTCTGGCATCTACGGCCGCGGTGCTCATGGCAGCGGCGGCGCTCGCATGTTCTGGCTCGGGCAAGGCCGGCGCCGCCGGCGCGGCGGGAGCTGGACGTGAGGCCGGAGCTGGCGGATCGACCGCTGGAGCGGGTGCGGGGGCCCAGGCTACCGGAGGCAACGGCGCCGGCGGCGCTGCGGGAGCCGGTACCGCAGGCGCAGGCGGAGCGCCAGGCACCGGCGGACAGACGGCGAGCGATGGGGGACAGTCCGACGCCGTTCGCCTGGTCCAGAACTTCAACCAGTCTTGGAAATTCAAACGGGCCGACGTCACCGGCGCGGAGGCGACCACGTTCGACGACTCGTCTTGGGACAACATCGGTCTGCCGCATTCGTTCGGACTTCCGTACTTCGCGTCGACCAAGTTCTACGTCGGCTACGGCTGGTACAGAAAGCACTTCGCGGTGCCCGCATCGTGGTCGAACAAGCGCGTCTACCTCGAGTTCCAGGCGGCGTTCGATCAAACGCAGATCTACGTCAACGGCATGCAGGTCGGTCAGCACATTGGCGGCTACAACGGGTTTTCGATCGACGTCACCTCGGCCATCAAGACCGGTGACAATGTCGTGGCCGTCCGTCTGAACAACCAGTGGAACGCGCAGATCCCGCCGCTGACCGGCGACCACACATTCCAGGGGGGCATCTATCGAGACGTGGATCTGGTCGTCACCGACCCGATGCGCATCGCTTGGTATGGCACGTGGGTCACGACGCCGACGTTGGCAACCAACTCTGGTTCGTCGAGCACCGTGAAAATCAAGACCGAAGTGCAGAACAATCGCTCGGGCGCGGTCACTGCCACGCTGAAGACCGACATCGTCGACAGCAGCGGCAAGGTGGTCACCACGGCTTCGTCTCAGCAGCAAATCGACGCCGGGCAGACCTTCACGTTCGACCAGACGACGCCCGCCATCACCAGTCTGTCGCTATGGCACCCCGACCATCCGACCATGTACAAGGCCGTCTCATACCTTTCCGACGCGACGGGGACCGTGGACACTTTCTCCACGCCGTTCGGGTTCCGATGGTTTAGCTGGTCCGCATCGCAGGGCTTCTCGCTCAATGGCGCGCATTACTGGATGCAAGGCGGCAACGTCCATCAGGACCATGCGGGATGGGGCGATGGCGTGACCGACTCCGCTCTGTACCGCGACGTGAAGATGGTCAAGGACGCCGGGATGAACTTCATCCGCGGGTCGCACTATCCGAAGGATCCGGCCTTTGCAGATGCCTGCGACCAGCTCGGCGTGCTGTTCTGGTCCGAGAACTGCTTCTGGGGCGGCTTCGGCGGTGGCGGAGGCTGGCCCTACAACGGCGCGTATCCCAGCACGCCCGCTGATTTCGACGCCTTCGACACCAATGTTCTCGCAAGCCTGACGGACATGATCCGCATCCACCGCAATCACCCGAGCATCATCGTGTGGAGCATGGGCAACGAGGACTTCTTCAATGGCGGGCCGGCGGACAGAGTCATCGCGTTGCTCAAGAAGGGGGTCGCTCTCACCCATCAGCTCGATCCTGCGCCCACGGGGCGGCCCGCAGCCATCGGCGGGGCGCAAGCGCGCATCGGCAGCACAGAGCCCGACACGCTCGGCGACGTGGCAGGCTTCAATGGCGACGGCACCGGCTACGACAACCCAGGTATGCCCAACTTCGTCTCGGAGTACGGCAGCGTGTCCTCCACCCGGCCGGGCGCCTACGAACCCGGTTGGAACAGCTTGTCCGTGACCAACGGAATGCCGGCGCAGCCCGCGTGGCGCTCCGGCGTGTCCAAGTGGTGCGTGTTCGATCACGGCACGCAGGCTGATCCCTCGTACGGGACCATGGGCATCGTCGACTACTTCCGCATCCCGAAGCGCTCATATTACTGGTATCTCAACGCGTACGCGAAGGTGCCGCCGCCGACCTGGCCGCCGTTCGGCACACCGGCGGGCCTCAAGCTCACGTCGAGCACGACCACGCTGTCGGCCGTGGACGGCACGCAGGACGCGTGGCTGTTGGTCACCGTCGTGGACGCGAGCGGCAAGCCGATCAGCAACAACGTCACGGTGACGCTCACGATCAAGTCCGGGCCGGGCGAGTTTCCGACCGGGCCCAGCATCACGTTCACCCCGGGTGGCAACGGATCCGCATCCGACATTGCGATCCTCGACGGTCAGGCCGCCATCGAATTCCGCAGCTACTACTCGGGTACCAGCGTCATCGAGGCCACCTCGCAAGGCTTGACCAGTTCGAGCGTCACCATCACGTCGCAGGGCAGCCCAGCCTGGGTCGAGGGACAGAGCCCCAAAGTAGCACCGCGACCGTACCAGCCGTAGCATCGAGGGCTGAAAAGCAACGCGGCCGACTCCGTCGAGTCGACGAACATCTTCGACGCCGGCTACGCGCACCGGTGTGTGGTTCGATCTACTTGAGGACGTGAACGCGGGCAGAGCGCTATTGCAGAGTGAACGATTCGTCCGTCTCCTCGAAGACGGTTGTTCCTTGCTTCTGGGCTCGAAGCACGAGGTAGAATTTCGTCCCCGAGGTCGGCGCCGTGATGGTGATCGACTTGGATGCCATCGTCGCGAGCGGCACGTCAACGGTCAGCGTGCCCGAGTCGCCCTTGGTCCCGGTCGGACTGTCGGAATGGATTTCCCAGGTGACGTCGACGCTGGTTCCGGAGAACGTGTCATTGAAGATCAAAAGCGTCGTCGGGCGGGTCGCGCCTTTCGCGACGGCGGGGACCGAGGCTGGCCAATCACCGTTGGTGTTGGACATCTTGTTGGCCTCCCAGTAGTCCTTGTCCGCGACGAGCACCGGATTGAAGCCGTTCTGGATGCGCCTGATGATCTGGCTCGACCAAGGATCCGGCAAATTGTCCTCGCCAAATACCGGAGGTCCTCCTTGCTCGATGGTCATTTGCGACGTCTTGACGCCCGGTATGAAGCTGGACCAGCCCGACAGCAGCGTGTAGGGCCTAATATCGCAGCCGTCTTGTCTGCGCATCGCCATCGCCGATGTTCCAAACCACGTCAACCCCTGGCGGGTGCTGTCACTCGCCCAAATGTACTCACCTTGACCGGTAGGATTGTCCGTGCTGGGGTTTACTTCTTCCGAGTATTTCCCGAGGCCGCTGCTGTAGTGCGGAATGGTCGCGAAGGCCGGGCTCGGCAAGCCATAGTTTCCGCAACCGAACCAGCAGTCGACACTGATGGGCCGGGTACCATCCAGCTTGGTCATGGCGTTGAACAGGTCGGCCTCGAACTGATCCGAATCGCCGGTCTGATAGCAACCGTTCGGCTCGTTGGCCTGGCTCCACCGAATGATCGACGGATGGTTGCGATCGCGAAGGACCATCGCCTGGACGTGACCAACCATGTTGTCGTGCCCGGCCACGAAGTCCACAGAACCTACGCCGCTACAGCGAATCGCCGACTCGCCCATGAGCATGAGTCCAAGCTCATCCGCAGTGTCGATCATGTAGGGTGACGCCAGCTCTTGATGAACGCGAATGAAGTTGTAGTTAAGCTTCTGGTAGTTTCGCACCGCTTGTGGCCACCCGGGATTGTCCGCTGAAGGAGGCAGGAAGCCCGGGAGTGTGTCGTACGCGTCGCCCTTGCCGCCGCTGTCGATACTGTCGTAATCCGCTCCTTGGATATTGTCACCCCGCAAGTTCAGACGGACGCCATTGAGGTAGTAGTAGACGTGGTTGGCGTCGGCTCGTCTTCGTTCGCTCTGACGAAAGCCGAAACGAACGACTTTGCTGTGGGCGGTCTTGCCACCCCGGCTCATCTGCAGACTCAAATTGTGCAGACGAGCCTTGTAGTCCGCCTGGTATGGAACGTTTGGCCACCAGTATGACTTCGCGCCGAGGCCCCACTTGATCGGGCCCATGGTCACGGTGGTGGTGGTGTTCGGCGCCGCAGTGACAGTCTTGTCGGCCAGCGCGGGGTACGCGAAGGTGTCGCAGTTCCACGAACTGAGCACGCTCGACAGTGCGACCTCCTGGCTCGTGCTGCCGCTATTCGTGATTGCCACGTCGTAGGTCAAGGTGTCGTCGGCGACGCTCGTCCGCACGAACGCATCGCTGATGTAAACATCGGGTACCACGCGCACGGTGGCCGAGCGGAAGATGCCCTGCGCAACGTTGGGGGACCAATCTGCTGCCATGGGAATGAGCCACTTGTCGTTGGCCTTCATTGCCTGCCCACCCTTCACGAGCACCGAGATCGCATGCTGCTTGCCGGCGGTCACGAACTTCGTGACGTCGAAAACAGAAGGGGTGAACGAGGTCGTGTTCGTTGCCACCTCTTTGCCGTCGACCGACAGCGTGGCTTGGAAATTGACTGCGCCGAATTCGATGAGAGTGGTCTGCGCCGCACCAGAATCTGGAACTGTGATCTGCGTTGCATACGTACCACTGGCGACATTGACGCCCTGCTTTGCCCAACCTCCGCCCGGGACCTGAAGCGTGCGCTTTGCCCCGCCTGCGGGCGTGAAGTCCCACGTACCAGCGATTGAAGTGGAAAATGGCTCGGTTACAGCCAAGGGCCCGCACTGTCCGCCCGCAGAGCCGTCGATCGATCCTGCTGTTCCGCCCGAGCCGAGTTTGCCCCCCGCGCCGCTCGCGGCGCCCGAGTCTGTCAGCCCCCCCGAACCGGTGGCGCCGCCTGCCCCTCCCTTGGCCGTCGTGCCACCCTGTCCGCCGTGCGCGCCCCCGCTCGAAGCATCACTCCCTGCGCTGCGGGAAGCATCGGACGAACAAGCGATGCCAAACACCATGCTGGCGACCGTCAACGTACCGAGAAGGTGCGACAATCTCATGGGACCTCATGATTGGCCGTAGCATGCCCGCGGGTGCGGAGACCCGGCCCATTCGAGTCGGCGCAGCGGTCGGCCCCCGGCGCACGAGACGACCTCCTTGGCTGGGAAGGATTCGCATCGCATGTAACTATTGTCGCGACCCGCGCAGACTAGTCACATCTTCTTCCGCGTCGGCTGCTGGTGTTGGTGCTGGCCGTCATGGTCGTTTGCGTCACCATGTGTACGGGCCGATCGCGGCCAGTCACGGCCGACGTGAGCGGCAACCCCGAAGCGCTGCAAAAACGTAACAACTGCGGTGCGTCATCGACAAGCACTAGTCATGCGCCCGCGTAACCCGCAGTTGTGCGTCACGTTCGCCGTTTTCGGCTTTCTCGCGGCGTGTGGGGGGGGCTCGGCGGGCGGCGGCGCCGGCAACGGCCAGAGCGGGTCCGGCGGTGCGGCGGGCACAATCGGCGCCGGCGGAGTACCCGCAGGAAGCGGCGGCAACGCTGCGACGGGCGGCATGTTCCCAGGCGGCGCTGGCGGAAGCGGCGCCACGGGCACTGCCGGAAGCGGCGCGGCGGGCACCGCCGGGAGCGGCGGCGCACCCGCCGGGAATCATCTTTACGTCTCGCCGACGGGCAGCGGAATGACCTGCTCGAGCGCGGCAGCCTGCTCGATCACCCAGGCGCAGACGGCCGTGCGGGCGCTCGCGAGCGCGCTGCGTGCCGACGTCGTCGTCGAGCTCGGAGACGGAACGTACACGCTCGGGGCACCGCTTGCGTTCGGCGCGGACGACTCGGGCACTGCCGGTCACCCGGTCGTTTGGCAGGCTGCGGCCGGCGCGCATCCGATCCTGTCGGGCGCGAAGAAGATCACGGGATGGATGGTGAGCGACGCGGGAAGAAACATCTGGAAAGCGTCGGCGCCCGGCGCGTTCGCCACCCGCCAGCTCTATGTCGACGGCAAGATCGCCGTGCGTGCGCGGACGTCCGTCTCCCGTTCGGGCTTCAACAGCACCGGAATCAGCGGCGTTCCAAGCTTGGTCGCCGCCGCGGCCCAGCCCAGCCGCGTCGAATTGCACGCGATCGGCTCGTGGACCGACCGCTACGCGCCGGTGAAGTCGTTCTCGGGCGGGGAGGCGACGATGGTGCAGCCGGCGTGGGCGAACAACCTCTGGGGGTTCGACACCATCCCCAATTCGTACCGGCCGTCGACCGTTTGGTTCGAGAACGCGTACGAATTTCTCGACAGCGCGGGCGAATGGTACCAGGACACCACGGCCGGATCTCTCTACTACATCCCGCTTGCGGGTCAGGAGATGAGCAAGGCCGACGTCGAGCTCCCACAGCTCGAGCATCTGCTCGCCGTCGGCGGCACGCTCGAAGCGCCGGCGCACGACATCACATTCCAGGGGCTGACGTTTTCCTATACGAGCTGGCTGAACCCGAGCGGTTCTGACGGATGGTCGGACCAGCAGACCGGCGGGTACATCCACGGCGACGGAAAGGAAGAGGGATACACGAACGGCTACCCCAGTTTCGACTCCACGCGACCTTTCTGGTGGCAGATGCCAGGCGCCGTGCAGGTGTCCGCCGCGAAGAACGTCACGTTCCTGCGCGATCGTTTCGTGGGCCTCGGATCCGTTGCGCTCGGCATCGGCAACGACGACAACGCGCACAAGGCCGGCGTCGGTCTGGCGGCTGACACCATCAATGTTACGGGCTGCGTGTTCACGCAGATCGCCGCTTCGGGCATCATCGTTGGCGGGATCCGGGCGAATGCCCACCACCCGAGCGACCCGCGGATGATCGACCAGAACATCACGATCGCGAACAACTTGATTCACGACATCGGCATCGACTACCGCGACGCGGACGCGATCCTGCTGACGTATGCAGCCAGTTGTCTGGTCTCGCACAACGAGGTCTACAACCTGCCGTATACGGGCATCAGCCATGGCTACGGGTGGGGCCAAAACGACGACGGCGGCAGCAAAGAGTACCAAGCGCGAGGCCTTTACCAGTATCAGCCGCTCTACACGACGCCGACGACCTCGAAGAACAATCAGTTCGTCGCCAATTACATCCACGACAACATGAAGGAGATGAACGACGGCGGCGCGTTCTACGAGCTGAGCGCGAGCCCGGGGACAGTGTTCTCGAAGAACTTCGTTAAGGCGCCCACCCACAGTGCGGGCTCGAATTTCGGCACGTACAGTGACGAAGGAACAAGGTATGTGACGTTCAGCGAGAACGTGTTCGACGGTTGGGGGGAATGGGCGAACCTCAATTGCAACGAGAACAACAACAACGGGAACATCACGTACACGGGCAACTGGGGCGCGACGGCAGGAATCTCCGGCCAGAGCGGGTGCAGCTCGAGTTCGCGTTCCTGCCCGGCGTCGTACGTCAACAGCGGGCCGACGTATGCAGGCAACCCGACGAACGTCAGCGTGCCGTCGCTCGTGTCGACCTGGACCGCGGGCAATTGCGGCGACGTCGTCGCCAACAGCACGGAGCCGGCGAGCACGGCGGCCGCACAGGCGATCGCGAAGGCCGCGGGGCTCGAGGCGGCTTACGCCGACCTCAAGAACGCGCCCTGATCCACGCTTTTGACAATCGTGGAAGAGCTCTCGCCCGAACCGCAATTGGAGAATTTCCCATGCAACGTGTGCTGAACAGGTGTCGGAAGATCGACATCGCTTGTTCCTCGTCTCCGGAGTTGCCCCGTGTTCCTAGCCGCGCGGAGCGCCTGGACCAAGCTGGCGGGCAAGAGCGGTCGATTCACCGACAGCTCTTGACTGGTCCACGATCTCTTCTTTCTTTCGCCACAGTCCTGATGTTGGCGGCCATGCCAGGCTGCTCGCGCTCCGCGTCGTCTGGCACCCGCGATGGCGGCTCGGGTGGCAGCAGTGCAGGTGGTCAGAGCGGAAGCAGTGCCGGCTCGGGTGGTCAGGTCTCGTCAACCGGTGGCGCCGGTGCCGGCGGTATTGCGCCTGGTGGGGCCGCAGGTGGCGGCGGTGCCGCCGCTGGCCGTGATGGCGGATCTTCCGTCGATGGCGGACCGGCAGATGGTAGCTCCGGCGCCGGTGGCTCGACCGGCGGCATTCAGGCTTGCCCGAGCCTGCCAGGCGCTCCGGCCGGTACACCGCCCCTGCCCTCGCCGGCTCAGCTCTCCTATCAACGGACGGAGATGACGGCATTCCTTCACTTCAGCCTGGCGACCTACGACGGCTCGGAGCAGGGAAGCCCGTCCGATTCGCCATCCATATTCAATCCCACCAATCTCAACGCGACCACAGTGGGCAAGTGGGTCACTGACCTCAAGGAGGCCGGTTTCCGGCAGGCGACGCTGGTGGCCAAGCACAGTGTCGGCTTCGCTCTGTGGCCGTCCAAGTACACGGATTATTCGGTCAAGAGCAGTCCCTGGATGAATGGACAGGGAGACGTGGTCAAACTCTTTTCGGATGCCATGTACGGCAATGATATGCGCCCGGCGTACTATCTGGCGCCGTGGGACCAGAAGTACCCGAGCTCGAAACCCGACTACGAGACATACCTCAAGAATCAGGCCATCGAGCTTCTCGCCTATGGACCTGCCTACGAAATTTGGTTCGACGGAGCCAATGCTCCTACTTCCAACGTCGATTGGAAGGCGGTCTTTCAAGCCCTCAAGCAGGCGCAGCCGAATCTTCTCATATGGTCCGGCCCCGAAATCGCCAACACGGGCGCGATTCCGGATTTGCAATGGATAGGCAACGAGGGTGGATTGGCGACGCGCTCGACGTCGAGCCTCGAGACGTCCGCCCACTGCGGGGGCAAGAACACGTGGTGTTCGCAAGAATGCGACACTTCGAGCCACGGCTCCTGGTTCTGGCACTCCGACGGGGATGTCATTTCAATCGCTGACATGCAAAACATCTATTTTCGGTCAGTGGGCATGAACTGCACACTCATCTTCAACGTGCCCCCGTCGAAGACCGGTGAGTTCAGTCCGGGCGATACCAGTCTGCTCCAGCAATTCGCGCAGTGGTACGGGGCCCTCTACAAGACCAACATCGCGAAAGGGCAGTCGGTCACGGCGGACTCGACATGGGCAGCGACGGGATTCGAGGCAAGCAAGGCCATCGACGACGACATCTGCACCTACTGGGCCGCAGCCAGTGGCAAGACCTCGGGACGTCTCCAGGTGACGCTGCCGGCATCGACGACCGCGAATTTGATCAGCATTCGCGAGGCCATCGACCTGGGCGAGCGCGTGAAGAACTATCACGTCGAGCTTCAGCAAAACGGGACCTGGAACACCGCGACCGACAAATCCGGCGCGCCGATTCAGGGCACCGTCATCGGCAATCGCCAGCTGTGGCAGCTGAGCGGAGTGAAGGCCGACGCCATTGCTCTGGTCATCGATTCAGCCAAGGACGTCCCCGCGATCGCTGAATTCGGCGTGTACTGATGATGGTAACAGCCCGTACTCCAACACCACCGTCGGACAAACGGTGGGCATTTCCCGGTCACAGAACCATCACGCGGCAGCGGTCGCCACTCGGAGGCCTGTCATGTCCTGCAGTTCCCTGAAATCGAGTGTCCATCGTGCATCGTGGGCCGTCGTTTGTGCGGCTGCCGTGACCGTGTGGTCGCCGCGAGCTACCGGCCAGACGCCGTACACGACAACGTGGGCATCCGTTGATCAACACCCGCCGGCGCCCGAGTGGTTCAAAGACGGCAAGCTCGGCATCTGGTTCCACTGGGGGGCGCATACGACGCCCGAGTTCTATGGCGAGTGGTACCCGCACTACATGTATGACAAAGGCAACGGCGGAGGCGTCTACCCGCATCACCTCGGTACGTACGGCGATCCATTTTCGGACTGGCCCTATGAAAAGTTCATCACCGGGGCGAACGACAAGAACGGCAAGTTCGTTCAGTTCGCACCGAAACTCGTGTCCGCGGGTGGCAAATGGGACCCGGATGCGTGGGCGCAGCTCTTCGTCGATGCGGGCGCTCGGTTCGCGGGACAGCAGATGGAGCACCACGACGGCTTCTCGATGTGGGACAGCAAAGTCAACGAGTGGAACGCGGCGTCCAAGGGACCCATGCTCAACGTAGCCAAGCTCAACATTGACGCATTCCGCAAGCGAGGCCTCAAGATAATGGCGGCGTTTCATCACGCCTACAACTTTCAGGGTTACTGGCAATTTGCGCCGAAGCAGACCGATTCTGGCCTGCAAAAGCTCTACGGACAGCTCAGCCCCGAGGCCGAAAATCAGCTATGGCTCGGCAAGCTGAAGGAGGTCGTCGACGAGTTCCAGCCGGACATCGTTTACCAAGATTCCTTCACCCCCCAGATTGTGTTGACCGAATCATCGCTATTGCAGTTCGCGGCTTATTATTACAATGCCGCGCTGTCCTGGAACAAGGAGGTGGTTGCTACCTACAAGGACGGTTACAACAACAAGGGAGAGGTGTACGACTACGAGCGTGGTGGTCCGGCTGACATCGGGAATCCTTACTGGGCAACCGACGACACGGTCGGCCCGAACACCTGGGGCTACGTCGTGGGAATGACGTATTTTGCCCCCGCGGCAATCATTCATTCCTTTATCGACCGAGTCAGCAAGAACGGCAATGTTCTACTCAATATCTGCCCGACGGCCGATGGCACGATCCCGAAGGAACAACAGGATATCTTGATGGCAATGGGCGCGTTTCTGAAGCAGTTCGGGACGGCCATCTATGAAACGCGCGCCTGGTCGGTCTATGGCGAAGGCCCGACCAAGATGGGCGGGTGCTCGATCTGCGCACCATCGATGGGGACACCCGAGGACGTACGCTACACGACCTCGAAGCACGGCGACGTCGTCTACGCTACCTTGCTCGGCTGGCCAGGCAACGGCAAGCAGGTGAACCTGGCGTCGGTGACGACGAGCCGCTTCGCGGTCGGGTCGGGTAAGGTCTTTCTGTTCGGGCCGGTGGGTGGCTCGGCCATCCCGCTGCCCTTCACGCAGGATGGATCCGGATTGCACGTCACGCTTCCGAGCACGCAGCCGTACACGGCGGTGGCCTACGCGATGGCGATCAGCCCCAGCGGCACACCACCGGCGCCCACCCCCTGGCTGGAGAGCGGATCTGGCGACGGCGGCATGGGCGGGGTCTCCGGGGCGGGTGGCGCAGGAGGGGCCGGGGCCGGACCCGGCACCGGGGGAAGCGGCGGCGCGAGTGGAGCAGGCGGCAACGGAGGGCGAGCGGGCACGGGCGGAGCTGCGGACGCGAGCACATTGGTTGGCTCGGGTGGAACGTCCGGTGGCGGCGGCGCCTCGGGCGCGGCGGGGGTGAGCCAAACACCGGCCGAGACGCCCGCTTCTTCGTCCGGTTGCTCGTGCACGATCAGCGTCAACCGGAACAGCAGCGGGGGTTTCCTACTGCTTGGCCTAGCACTCGCCTTCGCCGCACGCCGCAGACGCGCACGGAACACGTAGGACGTCGATCGAGAGAACCCCTGCTTCTCACAGGAGTACGAATGAAGATGAACTCCCGTAGGAATCAGGAAGTGACAAAGTCGCCTGCCACCGTTCTCGGTGCCCTTTCCTTCGGCAAGGCAAGCGCCCTCGTGCATGCTACGGCGCTCGTGCTGTTCTTCGCTGCGGCTTCGTGCGGCGGGGGCAACCGCTCAGGTGGGGCAGCCGGCGGCGGTGCAGTCGGCAACCCCGGCGCAGCTGGTAGCGCGAGTGCAGGCACAGGTGGAACGTCGGCCAGCGGCGCAGGCGGCATGCCGGCGGGAGGCGCGAGCGGAGCGGGTGGCACGTCGACCGGCGGAGCGGGCGGAACCGGAGCCGGAGCCGGAGGTTCGGGAGGAAACCCGAGCAGTGCGGGAGGCGCTCTGGTTCAGGCCTACGACGGCCAGCGCGGCAAGAGCTTTAACGATGGTTGGAAGTTCTACCTCGGCGATCCCTCGACTGCCGAGCAAACGACGTTCGACGACGCCGGCTGGCGCAGCCTCAGCGTGCCGCATGACTGGAGCAGCGAGCTCCCGTTCAACAAAAATTCGCCGGCGGGCAATGGCGGCGGACTCTTGGACGGCGGCGTCGGCTGGTACCGAAAGACGTTCACTTTGGACCCGTCTTATTCGGGCCAAAAGATCCGGATCGAGTTCGACGGCGTGTACATGAATAGCGAGGTGTGGATCAACGGCACCTCGCTCGGCACGCGGCCCTATGGTTACTCGACCTTCGAGTACGACCTCACGCCCTACGTGAAGTTCGGCGCCAACAACGTCATTGCGGTCCGCGTCAACAACGACCAGCCGAACAGTCGCTGGTACACCGGCAGCGGCATCTATCGCAACGTCTGGCTCACCGTTCTCGGTCCGGTTCATGTCGCTTACAACGGCGGGTTCATCACGACTCCGTCGGTGAGCGCGACGTCTGCGACGGTCTCGATCGCCGCCGAGGTCGAGAATCAATCAGGCGACTCTCAGTCGGTGACGATCACGACGGGAATCTACGATGCCACCGGCGCGATGGTCGCAAGCAACACCCCTGCTGCCAGCAGCGTCGGCGCTGGCGCGTCGTCGACGGTGAGCCAGAGCCTCACAGTTTCCAATCCCCACCTCTGGTCAACCGACGCTCCGTACCTTTATCAGGTGAAGCTGACCTTGCAGGTGGGCACTTCCACCGTCGACACGTACTCTGTCCCGCTCGGCTTGCGGTCGTACAGCTTCGACTCGTCGACTGGCTTTTCCCTCAACGGTAAGTCGATGAAGCTCTGGGGAATGTGCATGCACCACGATCTCGGGGCGATCGGGTCGGCGTACAACCACCGGGCACTCGAACGCCAGCTGCAAATCTTGAAAAGCATGGGCGTCAATGCCATCCGCACGTCTCACAACCCGCCCGTGCCCGAGCTCCTGGATCTCGCCGACCAGATGGGTTTCCTCGTCATGGACGAGGCCTTCGACGTCTGGGAGACCGGAAAGAATGGCTTGAAGGACTACCATTTGTACTTCACGAAGTGGGCTCAAACCGACATTCAGGACTTCGTCCGCCGTGACCGCAATCATGCGAGCATCATCATGTGGAGCATCGGCAACGAAATTCAGGGTGCCTCGACCGCGACCGCAGCGAATCTGATCCAGTGGGTGAAGGCCATCGACTCGACGCGCCCCCTGACCTGGGCGCCTAACGATATGGGCAACGGAACCAATCAAGCGGTAGCCGCGTTGCTCGACCTGCAAGGATACAACTACCAAATTGGCAGCCTCGACGGCGCTCATTCTGACCACCCGACCTGGAAGATCCTCGGGAGCGAAGATGAATCGGGCGGGCGAAGCCGCGGCTTCTATTCCAGCGCCACCGACAATCCCGCGGGCGGGGGCGAATGCGACAGCTCGGTCATGGAGTGCTCCGATTACCCCGATACCGCTGCCAGCCCTGCAAGCTACGAGCAGATGTACGACCTCGCGATTAATCGCCCCTACTTCGCCGGGTACTTCGTCTGGACCGGCTTCGACTACGGGGGCGAGCCATGGCCGTTCGACAACGTTGCCAAGAGTTCCTATTTCGGCATGATCGACACCGCTGGCTTCCCTAAGAACGCCTATTACTTTTACCAGAGCCGCCTTACGACCACGCCCATGGTCCACATCTTCCCGCATTGGAACTGGACGTCGGGAACGAACGTGAATGTCTGGGTCTACAGCAACTGTGACAGCGTGGAACTGTTTCTGAGCGGCGTCTCGCAGGGCTCCAAGTCGTTCACCTCCAGCAGCATGGCGAGCCTCGGGTGGGCCGTGCCCTGGGCGAGCGGCGCGCTCGTGGCGAAGTGCACGAAGGGCGGCACGGTGGTCGCAACCGACGAGGTGGACACCGCGAACGCCGCGGCCAAGGTCAACCTGGCAGTGGATCGGACGACCATCACGGCGGATGGCCGGGATCTCGCATTCGTCACGGCGGTGATTCAGGACTCCGCTGGTGTGATGGTCCCCACCGCGAACAACAGCATCACCTTTGCCGTGTCGGGCCCAGGCAAAATCGCGGGCACGGACAACGGCGATCCGATAGACCTCACGGCGTGGTCTTCACCCACCCGAAAGGCGTTCAACGGCAAGGCGCTGGTCATCGTGCAGTCAACCGGTGCCGCCGGGCAGATCACCGTGACAGCAACCTCGGCTGGTTTGACTCAAGGCACGCTTTCCACCACCGCGAAGTAAGTCGAGTGGAAAGGACAACATCATGAAACTGCTTGAGCAGGGCTTTGCCATTGCATTCGTTCTCGTCCTCGGAGCGGCATGCTCGTCGTCGAACGGCGCGGGGCATGCGAGTACCGCTACGACGGCTGGCTCCGGTGGCAGCGCGGGCGCCGGCGGAGGCAGTCGCGCCGACGGCGCAGCCGGGGGGGCGACTGCGATGGGCGGCGCCAGCGGCGGAACGACGACGGATGGGGGCTCTGCTGGATCGAGCGCGGGCGGAACAGGCGGCAGCACCGTCCCCGCGGGCGACATCTACGTGTCCACCAGCGGAAACGACAGCAACCCGGGCACCAAGGACCAACCGCTCAAGACCATCGCGGCGGCCCAGACGGCTGCGCGCGCTCATCCCAACCACGGCAAAGCCCCACTTACCGTGGCCGTGCTCCCGGGAACGTATTACGTCGGCAAGACTATCGTGTTTGGCGCGGCCGATTCGGGAACCAAGGACGCGCCAGTCACCTTCCGTGGCTTCGGCACTCCGACCTTGAGCGGCGGCGTGAGCCTGTCTCTGACCTGGTCGCCGTACAAAAACGACATTCTGCAGGCGAACGTGCCCGCAAATGTGTCCAGCGGACTGTCGTTCGATGTCCTGTTTCTCAACGGGCAGCGGCAGGTCATGGCGCGCTACCCGAACTACGACCCTACGAAGTTGACGACGCCCTTCCAGGGCGTGGCGAATGACTACCAGTCACGCCCTGGCAAATGGACGCATATGCCAACCGGGGAGGTCTACGCCCATTGTATGCATACCGGCGATTGGGGCAGCCAACACTATGTCGTCAAGAACGTCATGGGCGGCAACCTCAGCCTGGACAATCCTTTGTGCAACGGCAGAGCGACTGGTCCGAATGGCTCGGGCGTGATCGAGAACGCTTTGGACGAGCTCGATGCGCCCGGCGAGTGGTACTTCGACAAGACGGCCGGAGTTCTCTATTTCTACCCTCCGCAAGGAACCGACCTGAGCTCGGCGTTGATCGAAGTGGCGGGGCTCGAAACGATTATCCAGTTTCAAGGAACATCCACAGCGCCCGTAAAATGGGTCAATTTCGACGGCTTCCGCTTCAATGCCACGTCGCGAACCTTCGCCAAGTGCAGCGAGCAGATCCTTCGCTCGGACTGGCAGATCTACCGTGGCGGTGGCCTCTTCTTGAGTGGCGTCGAAGACAGTGGCATCACCAACAGCTTCTTCGACGCCTTGGGTGGAAACGCCCTGTTCGTCAGTGGCTACGCTCGGCGTGTCACCATCCAGACCAACAAATTCGTCGGCATCGGAGCGAGCGCGCTTTTGCTCATGGGCGTCTCGTCCACGGTCCGCAACCCGGTGTTCGGATACTACGGTGGCACGGTTGCCGTCGACAGCCTCGACAAGACGCCAGGCCCCAAGACCAACGACTATCCGGCGCAATGCACGGTCACGGATAACTTATTTCACGACATCGGATACCCGCAGAAACAAGTCGCCGCAGTCGGCATCGACATGGCGTCGGAAATCACGCTCAGTCACAACAGCATCTACAATATGCCCCGGGCTGGTATCAACATCGGCGATGGGTGCTGGGGCGGCCACGTCGTTGAATACAACGACGTGTTCGACACTGTGCTCGAGACGGGCGACCACGGCTCGTTCAACAGTTGGGGCCGCGATCGCTTCTGGGATCCTGACGTTGGTCAAATCGAGTCGCGGGTCGGCTCCGTGCCAGGTCTCGAGCTTTTCGATGCGATGAAGCCGGTCATCATCAGGAACAACCGTTGGCGTTGCGATCGAGGCTGGGACGTGGATCTCGACGATGGATCCACGAACTACGTGATCACCAACAACATCTTCCTCGCAGGCGGCCTCAAGTGGCGCGAGGGTTACCAACGCGACGGCGAGAACAACATGTTCACCGAAAAGGCCAGGATGAGCGTGCACGTATGGCCGAACGACAATCGCGATGTGTTCACGCACAATATCCTCAATCACTACGATGTCGCGAGCCCGCACGCGTGGGGCCAGACCGTCGACTACAACTTGTTTACCGATGCAGCCGCTCTAAACACGGCCCACGGCTACGGTGTGGACAAGAACTCCGTATCAGGCAGCCCCGGTTACGTCGATGCCGCGAATGGCAATTTCCAGTTGAGCGCGTCGTCGCCTGCACTCGCACTCGGGATCAAGAACATTCCCCTCGACAGCTACGGCGTGACCAGCCTTAGCTTGCGTGCGCAAGCACGTACGCCGTCTTTCGGCGCGACACCTTCCCCCGGTAATCCGGACGCTGGTACACGCGATCCGAATCCGATGACTTGGCGAGGTGCCCAAGTGAAGAACCTCATCGGCCTCGATGAGCGATCGGCGACGGGCATTGGCGCGGACGTCGGCGTCTTGGTGGTCTCGGTTCCGGGTGGGAGCCAGGCAGCGACGGACGGCTTCAAAAACCTGGACGTCATTTTGCAGTTTGGCGGACAGAACGTCGTTTCGCTCGACGACCTCACCCGCCTTTACAACGCATCCACGGTCGGGCAGAAGGTGACCCTCGGCATTCACCGAAACCAGCAGGACAGCACGCTCACGATCACGCGCTAGACAGGTGCAGGGGGACGATGGGGCCGAGAGATGCGGCGACGGCCGCTTCGAGGAGCGTCACCGTGAAATACGGCAACATTCACCTCAGTTTCGAGCCATCCAGAACGAGCGGATCGTCCCACAGGTACTGCACGCCGAGAATAGGTCGGAGCATCGCCGAGAACGGCGATGCCGCACACCAGGGAAAACGAAAGACGCTGCGCGCCGTGAAGAGTCCCTTTTTCGGTTGAGGTTCCAATGGTTCCAACACCTTTTCGAGCGCCTACCGATTTCACTGCCGGGTTGAGGCTCCAACACCTTTTGGCATCGCCCGCACTCGCCGTCGAGCGATGTGAAAGGTGCTCGCGAATATTCACGGCAGTGATAGGCTTTCGGCCTATGTGGATGCGTTGCAGGGTGCTCTGGGTTTGTGGCTTGGTTTTTACCTGGGTTGCCATGTCCGGCTGTTCGAGCCCGACCCCAAACTCAGGCCACACTGGGAGTGGCTCGGGTGGTGTCAGTTCGAATGCAACGGGTGGCTTGGGCGGCACGCCGGGCAGCGGGGGTATGACGGCCAGCGCGGGCAATGGAGGGGTTCCGTCCGTGGGCGGTGCTGGCGGTGGCAGCGGTGGCGCATCGGACGCGGGCGGAAGCCCCCCCATGGATCCGGGCAAGGTCCTGCTCGACGCCAAACCGATGCCGGTCGGTGGCGCATCCAAAGTGAACGATGCCGCGGCTATGGACGGGTCCTCCGTGGGGCTCGGCGCCGCTGGGCAAGGCGCGCAGCTGATGGCAGTGCCAGCGGCGAGCAGACTCGCCATACACTATGCGTCCGTTTCGGTCGGCACGATCAGCGTGGTCGTGAACGACACCCCACCCCGCAAGGTGAACGTGCACTCCTCGGGCGCTCTCACCGGGTCTTTTCTATACGCCATCATCGACATTGCGATTCCGGCGAATGCCACGCTGACCATCACGTACTCGAACGGCGATGTCGCGGTGAACATCGATCGCCTCATCATCGGTGATGGCAACTTGGGCGGCATGCCGCCGGATATTTGGAACCTCTCGCCACTGAAAGTCGCGGCAGGACCATACACCGCCGATTGGAAGGCGCTGAGTCTCGCGTATGCGAGCCCAGAATGGTGGCGGGAAGCCAAGCTCGGCGCGTGGGCGCACTGGGATCCTCAGTCAATGCCCGAGCAAGGCGACTGGTATGCGCGCAAGATGTATCAGGAGGGTGATTCGGTTTACACCTACCACCGCGATCACTTCGGCCATGTCTCCGAATACGGCTACAAAGACATCGCCAAGAATTGGGTCATCGATCGCTTCAACCCCGATGATTTGATGGATCTGTATGTCGCGATGGGCGCCCATTTTTTCATGGCCATGGGTGCGCATCACGATAACTTTGATTGCTGGGACTCGGCTTATCAGCAGTGGAACTCCGTGCATGTCGGGCCCAAGGTGGACATCGTGGGCACGTGGGAGAAGAGCGCGCGCAAGCGCGGCCTACGTTTCGGCATCGGCTTTCACAACACTCCCGGTCGCACGTGGGGTCAGTTCATGCCCGTGCGTTACACGAGTGACACGCAGGGGCCGAAGCAGGGCGTTCCCTACGACGCCCTTCAAACCATCCTCGACGGAAAAGGCAAGTGGTGGGAAGGCATGGACCCGGTCGATCTGTACGGCCCAACCCACACCATCGAGGATCCGCTGCATTCACCGTTTGCAAACCAGTTCATGTGGCGCGTCGACGATGCGATCACCAAGTATCATCCAGACATGATCTACTTCGACGATCATGCCGGCGATTCCCAAGTCGACTTGGGCGTGCACATGGGGCTTGGCTATCTCGCTCCGACGCTGGTGGCGAACTACTACAACAAGGCACAAGCCTGGAATCAGGGAAAGCTGGACGTCGTCATCAACCTCAAGGGTGTGGGCGGGAAATACAACAGCTTCCAAAGCAGCCCCGAACTGGTTCCCCTCGTGGAGCGCGCGCTGGTCAGGAGCACCGAGGCTCAAATCGAGTCGCAAATTAGCGCGTATCCATTCCAGACCGAAATAACCATTCAAGATTGGCACTACAGGACCGGTCAGGGCTACATCGATGCGCAAACACTGATCCAGTCGCTCATGCAAAATGTCGCGCGAAACGGCAGCATGCTGCTCAATCTCACGCAGCACGGCCGCGGCGACCTCGATCCCGAAGTGACTCAGATCGCGAAAGACATGGGTACCTGGCTCAAGGCCAATGGCGAAGCCGTCTATGGCTCTCGTCCGTTCGAGACCTACGGCGACAATGCGGTTCTCTATACCCGTAACGGCGGCAACCTGTACGCGACTCTTCTCGGCTGGAACGGCGGCGCGATCACGCTGCAAGCGCTGCGCTCGGGCGGTGCCACTTTGGGAAAAGTAACCAAGGTCGAGCTGCTGGGCGGCAGCGCCACGCTGACATTCGCTCAAACCGGTCAGGAGCTGACCGTGACGCCGAGCGGCCAAGTGGCGCCACTGACGGGCATCAGCAATCAGCAATTGGCTTCCAACAATCGCGTGTTGCGCATCACGCACGACAAGGGCTGGATCAACGACGACGATTCCGGCACGAGCGCTCCGGGATGGTTGCGCAAGACCAATCTCGGCAGCGGCGACTACAACGACGACCTGACCACCGGCGACACGCCCGGCATCGTCTGGAGCGCGACGTTTACGGGCATCGGTGTATCGATCTACGCGCCGAAAGAGTCAGGGGCTGGAAAGGTCGACATCCAGATCGATGGGCAACCTCACGGCACCGTGGACTTGTCCAGCGCGAGCACGCGCATGGCCCAGCAACTGGTCTCGGACGTGACCGGTCTCACTGCGGGCAAGCACACCCTCACGATTACGAATCGTGGCCCAGGGCCAGTCGCGATCGACGCCATCGCCGCGCATTGAGAGCGGGCGCTGAACGAGCGCGAACGCGCTTCGCGCATTTGCGGAGTAACCTAACCCCTCCGCGAGCGGCGTCTGCCTCTGACCCGGCCTGCGCATTTACTGTGCCGGCTCATGGGATGAAGTTGTTCGGGCTCTCCTCATGCGTGAGTGGGTGCGCGGCGGCTGGGCCTCGCGCTCCAAGCTCGCTCCCTTCGTCAGGGTCGCGCGCACGATCCGCAAGCACCTGCACGGCGCCCTGGCCTACCTCAACACCGGCCTCTCCAATGGCCGCTCTGAGGGTCTCAACGGCAAGGCGCGCGTCATCACTCGGCGCTCCTACGGTTTGCATTCCGCCCAGAGCCTCATCGCTATGCTCTTCCTCTGCTGCTCGCTGCCAGCGCTCACGCCTGTGAAGGTCCTGCCGATTTCACGCCCACTCGCGTGTTAGGAGAGCCGGCGAATTCACGCAGCCGCGCTGGCCTCGGGCTAGGTTTCCCGTGGATTCTTTGGCGATCATGATCGACGTATCGGGGGGCTGGGGCGCGCAGCCCCAGGAAGGCGAGCTGCGCGAGCCGTAGCTGCGACCCTCCCGACGGCCGCGGCGGCTCCGGTCGGACTTCGACGTGAAAGCCAGCCGATCCCTTCGTCCGCCCCTTTCGTGGCTTTCTCGTTCGCCCGCCTCTGTGCGAGTTCGCCTTGCCGAAGTTTCACGAAGAGCCGGAAATCATTGATCGGTCGGCAACGGTGGACCGTACGCCACGCTTGCCCGTGAACATTCGACCCGGCTATCTTCAACGCCGGGCTGCCAGATGAAGAAGGTCTCCATACTCCAAGGTCTCATCCCCGCACGCGCCACACGTGTCGTCGTTTACCTGAAGCCGATCAACGTGCGTTTGGGACCGGCACAAGCTTCATGAGCTGTGCTGCGAGACCCTCGGCATCGAGGCCCGACTCCTCAACGATG
>DASVHQ010000026.1:0-12439 GCA_036382515.1 Polyangiales bacterium
CGCGCGCGATCTTCCACCTCACGGGCAAGCTCGACAGCTGCACGTCGACGAGCATTCAGATGAGCGGCACGGTCATCAACGACGAGACGGATGTTCGCGTCTACGATTGCCGGCAGGCCAGCAACTCCGGTGCGTCGTACACGTGCAACGCCGCCGACTGGACGAGCGCGAATCAACCCGCGTGCACGTCGGCCGAGGTCGACTTGCTCGACGCACAGAACCCCATGCCCACCACGACTGCGACCTTCACGCTCGTGAAGCTGGGGGCGCTGTCTGCGACCAACATCGATTGCCCCTACGTCCGAACTCACCTGCCTTAGAATCGCCGTGCAAGCCCCCACACCTCCCTGGTTGCGCCTGGCGCTCGTATGCGCGCTTGCGCTGGTTGCGTCGACGCCGTCGCGTCGCGCACTCGCCTTTGGTGGTCTCGAACTGTCGCCGGGCGGCACTCGCGCGCTCGGACGCGGCGGAGCCATCACCGCTCGTCCCGAGGATCCGTTCGCGATGATCCAGAACCCCGCGGGTCTCGCGGTGGTGCCGGCCGATCAGCTGATCCTGGACGTGGGCGTGTCGTTGCAGAACATGTGCGAAACACCGTACGGCTATTACGGCTGGGGCGTGTACAGCCCGGGCAACTCCCAGTTCGGCGACCCGACCAAGGCCCCGTATGCAACCGATGCGCTCGACCGCGTCTGCAACTCGACGCCGCCCGCCGCGCTGCCCGGCATCGCGTACGACATGCGGATCAACGACGACCTCGGCATCGGCTTCGGCATGTTGGCTCCGACGGTGCTCGGTGCGCTGCAATACGGCGGCGTGGATGGAACGATCCAGGGCGAAAGCGGGCCCCGGCCCACGCCGACCCGCTACCAGTTGGTCAAGCAAGCGCTGACAGCTGCGTTCGCGCCAGCGGTGGGCGTGGGCTACCGCGTGCTGCCGCGGCTGCGCATCGGCGTGACCTTTCAGTGGGTCGGCGCCGCGACGGAGACCACGGCGGTGCAGTCGCAGGGCTCCGGTACCAATCCGACGACCGACATGCTCGTGCGGGTGCGCGCCCACGACTACTTCATCCCTGGCGTGACGCTGGGCGTGTTGGCCACGCCGATCGATTCGTTCGACGTCGCGCTGGCCGCCCGCATGTACGACAGCTTCAACGGCTCCGGCGATGCTCGCTACACGACTTTTCCGTACCTTCGGGGCGCGACCTCCGGGCACATTCCGTTCCAGAACGATCCGATGACGCTGCCCTCGGTGCAGAGCAACTTGCCATGGGTGTTCAGCGCCGGCTTTCGTTACGCGAACCCGCTGCCCGGCGTGCCAGCTGACGCGCGCGGCGTCGCGCGTCGCGGCGATCCACTCGGCACCGAGCGCTTCGACGTCGAGCTGGACTTCGGCTACCAGCTGAACGCCCGCACCAGCCACGTGCGAGCCACCGTGGACGGGGGCGAGGTGATTGCGCGCTCGGTCAGCGGGCCGCCCGACATTCTCAAGGTGACCAACGCCACGTTCGATCAAGATCGCCACCTGGCCGACTCCGTCACCGTGCGCGTCGGCAGCACGTACAACGTGATCCCGAAGCGCCTCGGCGTGAGCGCGGGCACCTTCTACGAGTCACGCGGTGTCGACCCGGCCTACGCGAACATCGACACCTTCTCGTTCTCGCGCATCGGCGTGGGCCTGGGCCTCGTCGCCCGCGTGTCGCGCTGGGACTTCGCGCTCGCCTACGGGCACGTGTTCCAGGAAACGTTGATCGTCGCGCCCCCCGACAACCAGCCGCGGCAGAATGCGACCGATAACCCGGCCAGTGGCTTCGACAAGCGCGTCGGTGCGCCGCAGGATGCGACCGGTGGCAAGGTGCTGATCGAGCAGAACCCGCCCGCGGCTTCGCAGATCGATGGGCGCGCCAGGTTCCTGCAGCCGGCCCTCTTGCCATCCCCCACGGCGCGCTCGCGCGTGGTGAACGCCGGCGTCTACGAGGCCAGCTACAACACGATCTCTGCGAGCGCGGCCTACCGCTTCTGAAGACGCGGCGCGCGCGAGTTTGTCGGTCGTGCGCTGCGCTCGCCGCGCCCGCCAGCGAGACGGGTACGCCAATGTGAGCGAAAAACCGCGTATCCTGTGTGGCGCGAGGCTCAATTCGCTGAAGCAACGTCACGTTCCGGCGTGACAGCCGGGCAAAGCCGCAGAGGCTTCTCTGTGCAAGGTTCTCACACTTGGCCTGGGAACGCGGGCCCGAGCCAGCGGTCTGCGGGGTGCCGAGCGCGCGCTGCGTCGGCGATTGCGTCGCTGGTCGTTGCCGGTTGCTCGGCCTCGATCGCTGCCCACGGCGGCCAGAACGGCGGACGCGCCGCCGCCAATAGCGGCGGGGCTGGCGGCAGTGGCGCCGGCAGCAGCGGCGCGGCCGGGTTCACTTCATCCGGCGGTGTCGTCCGCGGAGGCAGCGGCGGGGCGCGCGACGGGCAATGAGCCCGCGCCGCTGTGACGTCAGGCGCTCGCCGCCGCCAGCTTGCTGCCGGCCACCGGCCCGAGCACGCTCGACAGCTCGTCTTCGGTGAGGGTTTCCTTTTCGAGCAAGCGCGTGGCGCCGGTCTCGAGCGCTTCGCGATGGCGTGACACGAGCGCGCGCGCACGGTCGAACGCGCTGTCGACGATGCCCTTGATGGCGGCGTCGATCTCGTGCGCGGTGACCTCACTGTAGTTGCGTCGCGAAAAACCCCCGCCGCCGGGACCGAGGAACGGAGAGGGCTCGCTGTCGTACGCCACGTTGCCCAGCTCCGGGACCATGGCGTAGCGCGTCGCCATCGAGCGCGCGATGTCGGTGGCCTTGCTCAGATCGTCGGCGGCGCCGGTGGACAGGTGCCCGAACACCACGTGCTCTGCGGCGCGTCCGCCGAGCAGCACCGTGAGCTTGTTCTCGAGCTCCTCGCGCGTCATCAAGTAGCGGTCCTCGGTGGGCCGCTGCATCGTGTAGCCGAGCGCGCCGATGCCGCGCGGGATGATCGAGACTTTCTGCACGGGGTCGGAGCCGGGCAGCGAGCGCGCCACCAGCGCATGACCCATCTCGTGGTAGGCGACGACCTTGCGCTCGAACGGGTTGAGCAGACGGTTCTTCTTTTCGAGCCCCGCGACGATGCGCTCAATCGCCGCCACGAAGTCGCCTTCGGTGACCTCGTCCGCATTGCGGCGCGTGGCGACCAGCGCGGCTTCGTTCACGAGGTTCGCGAGATCGGCACCCGTGAAGCCGGGCGTCAACGCAGCCACGGATTCCAGCGGCAGTGCGGTCGCGAGCTTGGCCTTGCGGGTGTGCACCTTGAGGATCTCGACGCGGCCCTTCTTGTCGGGCCGATCGACGAGCACCTGGCGGTCGAAGCGGCCGGCGCGCAAGAGTGCGGAGTCGAGGATCTCGGGGCGATTGGTGGCCGCGAGTAGCACCAGCCCGCTGCTCGGATCGAAGCCGTCGAGCTCTACCAAGAGCTGGTTGAGCGTCTGCTCTTTTTCGTCGTGGCCGCCCATGTACGGCGCCGCGTTGCGTGCGCGGCCGAGTGCATCGAGCTCGTCGATGAAGATGATGCTCGGCGCTTGCTTGCGCGCCTGCTCGAAGAGATCGCGCACGCGTGCCGCGCCGACGCCCACGAACATCTCGACGAACTCCGAGCCGCTGATCGAGAAGAACGGCACGCTCGCTTCGCCTGCGACCGCGCGCGCGAGCAAGGTCTTGCCGGTGCCGGGCGGGCCGACGAGCAACACGCCCTTGGGCATGCGCGCGCCCAGCCGGCCGTACGACTGCGGATCCTTCAAGAATGCCACGATCTCTTGCAGCTCTTGCTTGGCTTCGTCGACACCGGCCACGTCGCCGAAGGTCACCTTGGTGTCGGTTTCCACGTACACCTTGGCCTTGCTCTTGCCCACGGCCATCAGGCCGCCGGTGCCGCCGCCCGCGGCCATGCGCCGCATCACCACCGCCCAGACGAAGAACATCAACAGGCCCGGCACGACCCACGACAACAGGTTCGTGAGCAGCGTGTTCTCCGGGCGTCGCGCGTACTTCACGCCGGCTGCGTCCAGCTTGTCAGCCAGGCGAGGGTCGACCTGCGTGGTGACGAAGTGCGTTTTGCCGCCCTGCGCTTGCTTGAGCGTGCCTTGCAGCGTGTCGCCGACGACCTCGACGTCGGCGATCTTCTTGTCGTGCAAGAGGTGCTGAAATTCGCTGTAGGGGATCAGGGCGACCGAGCTGACGTCGCGCATGAGCTGCTGCAGCAGCATGATCGCCGCCACGGCGACGACCAGGTAGATGATGTGGAAGCGGGCTTTGGGTTTCATGAGGAACGGTCCGGGGGGAACTTAAGCGCGCTCGGGCCATACCTCAAGGGCGGGGGAGGGTGCAGGGCCGGCAACGGTCCGTGCTAGAGTGCGCGTCATGCGGGTGATTCGCTTCTGCACAGGCTGCGGGCCGGGAGCGCTGGGGGCGCTATTGTGTCTGCTCGGCTCGGTCGTGAGCGCGCGGGCGCACGGCCAGAATTTGATCGTCGATGGCACGGGCACGCTGGGGCCTGCCACGTTCCAAGTCGACGACACGACCCCGCGTCGCTACGACAACGTCTGCGTGATCAACGGAGGCGTGGTGACGGTGGCACCCTACGTCAAGGGTGCGAACAAGCAGCTGTTCGGCAATCTCGAGCTGATCGCCGGCAGTGTGCTCGTGGATGCCACTTCGAAGATCGACGTGCGCGGCCTCGGCTACCGCCCGGACCTGTGCGACCACGGCGAAGGCGCGACGGCCGTGGCTGGCGGACGCGGTGGCTGTTCGGTGATGGATTCCGCAGGCGGCGGCGCGCACTTCGGCAAGGGTGGTCGCGGCACCATCGACAACCCAACGCAGTTCCCTCGCGACTTCGAGGACGACTGCATGCACAGCTACGTGCAGGCCACGGGTGCGTGCGACAGCTATGCCGGTTGCGGCAACCCCGGGCCGTCCGTTGCAGGTGTCGGCTTCTGGCACAGCATCTACGAGCCGGAGTTCGGCGCTGCGGGCGGCGACAAGGGCTGCCGCGATCACGACGGCACGACCGTGCCGATCGTCGGCGGAGCTGGTGGTGGTCGCGTGGTGCTCGTGGGCCTGACGGAGCGCGGCACCACGCCCTCGCCGTGCGGGCTCGCCGCAGGCACCGTGCGCATCGACGGAACGATCGACGCCGCTGGCAAACGCGGCTGCGGCGTGCAGAACGATTCGGGCGGCGGTGGTGCAGGCGGCACCGTGCTGATCGTCGGCGAGCACGTCGTGATCGGCGCGACAGCCAGCCTCTCGGCCGCAGGCGGACTCGGTGGTGACACGCACGCGGCGGCGGTGGGCCAGCCCGACTACCTGGACTGCGTCGCGGGCTCGCAGACCAACGGCCTCTGCGATGATTGTGGCGGTGGTGGCGGCGGTGGCGTGATCAGCTTGTTGTCGGTGAAGTCCGACTTGGATCCCAACGCGCACTTCGACGTGAGCGGGGCGCTCGGTGGCGTGTGCCCCGTGTGTCAGGGTGAAGCGGGTGGCGGCGCCGGTGAGCTGCAACTCGACGGCGCCTACGTCGGCGAGCTCTGCGACGGCTACGACAACGACTTCGACGGCATGATCGACGAGGGTTTCGGCACGCAGGCTTGTGGCCTCGGCAGCTGTCTGCAGAACGTACAGAGCTGCGCCAGCGGCCAGCCCGCGACCTGCATGCCCACGGTCTCCGTTAGCGACCCGACCTGCAGTGCACCTGCCGATGGCGCGCGACCGCGTGTCGCCGTCATCCTCGACACTTCGGCGTCGATGCTGCTGAACCTCGCGGGCTGGCCGACCTTCGGCGACGGCAGCGTCGAGCACCCGGGCCTCGACACCGACGCCGACGGCGTGGCCAACGACTCGCGGCTGTTTCTCGCACGCGAAGCGCTCGCACAGGTGATGAGCGCGTATCCCGAGATCGACTTCGCGCTCGCGCGCTACCACCAAGATCAAGGCGTCAACCGCTCCTGCCAGACGGCAGCGTGGTTCGAGTGTGAAGGCCTGGTCGCGAGCTACGACAACCCAACCGACAACTCCGGCGCTTCGGCGTGCGCCGTGACCTGCGTGGCCAATCCGCCGGCCGGCACGCCCGCGTGCACGGTCGGCAGCAGCACGGGCGCCGGCTACTCGGTGGCCATTCGCGTCGACCCCAACCCGAGCCCTAACCCCTCGGGGCGCCACGAAGAATGCATCAACTACGCTGGCTCGTGCGGCCCACCGCGGCGCGGCGCCGACATCTTGTCCGGCTTCGGCACGCGCGTGGCCGACATGGTGCGTTGGCTCGACGGGCGTGAGACTGCGTTCAACGCCAGCGTGACGCCGGGCAACGTGTGCGCGCACGCCAGCGGCGGCGATTGCGAAGTTCGCGGCTCGGGCCCAACGCCGCTGCAGGGCTCGCTGCAGGCTGTCGAGGATTACGTGTCACCGATCCGCGCCACCGACTCGGCGGCGGCGTGTCGCGGCTACAGCGTGATCCTGGTGACCGACGGCGCAGAGAGCTGCAACGGCGATCCTGTGGCCGCCGCGAGGCGCCTGCACGACGTGCTCGGGCTCGACGTCTACGTGATCGCGGTGAGCGTGCTGCCGACCGAGCAGCAGTCGCTCAACGACATCGCGATGGCGGGCTCGGGTGGCACACGCACGGCCACCTTCGTGACCAAGGCCGAGGAGCTCGTGCCGGCGCTCACCACGATCGTCGCCGGCTCGATCCGCTTCGAGTCGTGCAACGGCATCGACGACGACTGCGACGGTCAGATCGACGAAGACTTTCCCGGCCTCGGCAGCGCCTGTAACGACGGCAAGAAGGGCATCTGCCGCAGCGATGGCCTGATCGCGTGCAACGCCAGCCACGACGGCACGCAGTGCAGCGTCACCAGCGTGGGTGGCAGCCCCGGCACCGAGATCTGCAACGGCATCGACGACGACTGCGACGGCCTCGTCGACGAGGACCTCAAGTGCGGGACCATCAACTGCGTGCCCACGGGCAGCGAGGTTTGCAACGGGCAGGACGACGACTGCGACGGTCTGGTCGACGAGGGGGACCCCTCGCTCGATACGGCGTGCGGACAGAGCCAGGGCGAATGCAGCCCGGGCGTGACGCACTGCGTCTCCGGCATGTTGCGCTGCATCGGCGGCACGCTCCCCACGATGGAGCTGTGCAACGGCAAGGACGACAACTGCAACGGCAAGATCGACGACAACGCACCGTGCCCGCAGAACAATGCGTGCATTCTGGGTGCCTGTCGCCGCAGCTGTGACCCCAAGGCCGAATTCCCGTGCCCGGTTGGCATGTCGTGCACGCCCGATCCGAGGTACCACGGCGCCTTCTGTCTGCCTTCCGCGTGCTCGCTGTGCTCGCCCGCCGAGCGCTGCGTGGCAGACAAGTGCGTGGACCCGTGCGCCGGGGTCAAGTGCAAGAGCGGCGAGACCTGCAGTTTCGGCGAGTGCAAGGACTGCTTCGCGGTGGGCTGCGCGGCCGGCAAGGTCTGCTACAAGGGTGAGTGCAAGGCCGACCCTTGTGCAGCCGTCAGCTGCAAAGCGGGCCAGTTCTGCACGAATGGCGCATGCAAGACGCCGTGCGTGGACACGGCCTGCGACCCGGGCCAGAGCTGTAACGCGGCGAGTGTGTGTGCCGTGGATGCCTGCATCGGCCTGCCGTGCGGCGATGCGGCGGGCGAGGTGTGTCGCGGCGGCAAGTGCGTGAGTGATCCGTGCAAGAGTCTGACCTGCATGCCGGGCGAGGTCTGCGTCTCCAAGGTCGGCTGCGTCGTCGATCCGTGTCCGGTCACGCGCTGCCCCGCGGGGCAGTTGTGCAACGTCGGCAGCTTCGGCGAGTCTGTGTGCCAGGCGCCGATGGCGTTCCCGACGAGCTCGCAGGCGACAGCGAAACCGAAGTACCTCAGCGCGGCGGGCTCCGGCCTGTCGACGTGCGCGGTGGCTCGACCCGGGGCGGCGAACGGTGGCAACGCTATGTTGCTGCTCGGCTGGCTCGCGCTAGTGTTGCTGCATCGGCGGAGGCGCCAGTGAGACGCTCTGTGCTTGCGGCGGCCCTGACCGCGGCCGTGGTGCTCGGTTGCGTCGGCTGCCAGAACGCTGCCCTCTGCCTCAATTGCGTGCAGCACGACGCCGGTGCCCGGTCTTCAAGCAGAGCGGATGCGGCCACGTCGGGTAGCGGCGGTGCGGACGGTGGCGGGGCGGGCGCGGCGGGTGCTGCGGGGAGCAGCGGCACGGACGCTGCGATCTCCACGTGTGTGTCGTCGGGTGGGCCCGAGATCTGCAACGGCATCGACGACGACTGCGACGGCAAGGTCGACGAAGACTTCGATCTACAGACCAATCCGCTGCACTGCGGCAAGTGCTTGCACGTGTGTGCGCCGGCGAATGCCGAGGCGAGCTGCGAGCATGCCCAGTGCGTGGTGCACGGCTGTCAGCCCGGGTTTGCGGATCTGGCACCGGGACCCGAGTGCGAATATCGCTGCCCGGTGTTCCCGACTACGCCGGAAGCCTGCAACGGGATCGACGACGACTGCGACGGCAAGGTCGACGAGGAGCTGAGCGCGCCCACGAACGACATCTGCAACCATCGCGCGGGCACGCCGTGCGCGAACGTGGGGCTGGTCTGTGACAAACGCGGCGGTCGCACCACCTGGTACTGCGCGTATTCGAGCGCGGTGCAGTTCGATCCCATCGTGCCCAACGGGATCATCGGGCAGGAGAGCCTGTGCGACGGCCTCGACAACGACTGTGACGGCGTGGCGGACGACGCGTGGCCCGAGCTGGGTCAGCCCTGCGACGACGGCGAGATTGGTGCCTGTCGTGATGGCGGCCAGATGCGCTGCAACCCGCAGGATCGCACCCGTACGTATTGCGATCTCAGCTTGGCGCCCGATCCAGTGTCCGGGGCTGGCCCCGCGGCGATCGAGCTCTGCAACGGCATCGACGACAACTGCGACGGTGTGATCGACAACGCCGATCGCATGGACCCCAAGCACGTGGTGGACGACCTGCGGCACGTCGCGCACGGCGGTCTCGACTTCTGGATCTATCGCTATGAAGCTTCGCGTCCGGATGCGACCAGCCTCGACGAGGGCATCGACACAGCACGGGCTTGCTCGAACGCGGGTGCGCTGCCCTGGACGTACGTCTCTTACGATGCCGCCGCGGCTGCGTGTGCGGCGGCTGGCCACCGCTTGTGCACGGCGGCCGAATGGCAGGCAGCGTGCGAGGGTGGAGGTGCGATCCCGAACCTCTACCCCTACGGGGCGAGCTACGCCGCCGATTCATGCAACGGCGCAGATCACGATCTCGTGCCTGGCGGCAGCGTCGACAACGCGGTGCTAGTCACGGGTGCGCTCGCGCAGTGCGTGAGCGCCGATGCAGTGCGCGACCTCTCCGGCAACGTCAAGGAGTGGACGGCGGATCAGCAGGGCACCACCGGCGCACCGGCCAACGTGCCGATCTACGTCGTGCGTGGGGGCTCGTACCTGTCGCCGCAGCTGGGCCTGACCTGTCAGACCACGCTCGCGCAAGCCACGGCGAACACGGTGCTGCCGAGCTTGGGCTTCCGCTGCTGTGCCGACGCCGCGCCTTGAACGGGCTATGCTGCGTGCCCAGCATGTTCGCAAAGACGGCGCTGGTCGTGATGGTCGCATTGGGCTTGGCACTGAGCGTGCGCGGTGTGCGCGCGCCCGTGGCGCAGCGGCCTCACGGTTCAGTCACGCAGGCACAGCCACAAAGCGCGCCGCCCGGTGCGCCGGTGCATGCGCCGCGTCGCGTGGCGGTCGCGGCGCCACCGGTGCCTGCGCACGTGCACACGCTCGCGATCGGCGGCGGTCCGTCGCCTGAGTTCACCGAAGTCTCGCTCGAACAAGATCTCGATCTCGCGCGGCGGGTGCTGCCCGGGCCGGGTCTCGTGTTCTTCGCGGGCGGCGCCGATGCGTTGAGCGTGCGCACGCTCGATCCGAGCATCGACGAGCAAGCGCTGCTCTCGCGGCTGGGCGAGCTCTTCGAGCCGCGCGGCAGTCGCGGCAGTCGCTACCGCAAGACCACGTTGCCGGCGCTGCCCGCCACGCTCGACGAGATCGAGACGCAGCTCGGCCGTGCGCTCGCCGACGGCAAGGAGCCGCTGCTGGTGTACATCGCGGCGCACGGCGAGCAGGGCAAGCACGAGCGCGACAACCACGTGGCGCTGTGGGGCGGTGAATCGCTCGGTGTCGCGCGCGTCGCGCAGCTGCAAGCCACGCGAACACGGCCGCTGCGCCTCGTGATCGCCAGTTGCTTCTCGGGCGGCTTCGCCGAGCTTGCATTTCAGGACGCGCAGCCGAGCAAGGGCGTCACGCAAGTGCCGCGTTGCGGCTTGTTCGCTGGCACCTGGGACCGCGAGACCAGTGGCTGCGATCCCAACCCCGACCGCCGTGCGCAGGAAAGCTACAGCCTGCACATGCTGCACGCGCTGCGCTCGCAAGACCGTGATGGGCAAGCGCTCGCGCGTGCCGACATCGACTTCGACGGCGACGGAAAGGTCAGCTTGCTCGAGGCGCATACGCGGGCCCGCATCGCCTCCACCTCGATCGACGTGCCAACCACCACGTCCGAGCGATATTTACGCGAGGTGCAGAAGACTCGTGGCCCGCTCGACCGGGCGCTCTCGCTCGAGGAGGCTGCCGTGATCACGGGGCTCGGCGCACGCCTGGGCCTGCTCACGCAGGCTGCGACTTCGCAACGCCTGCAGCAGCTGCAGCAGCAGCTCGACGCCGCGGATGCGCAGCTGGCGGCGGCGGAGGATGCCGCGGTGCACCCGCACGCCGCGCTCTCGGGCTTGCTCTTGAGCCGCTGGCCCATGCTCGATGACCCCTATCATCCCGACTTCGCAGCGACGCTCGCCAAGGACGGTCCGTCGATCCGAAAGGTGCTCGACGACTCGGCGGAGGCCAAGGTCTACGACGACGCCGAGGATCGCGTCGACGAGCTACAGGCCGAGTACTGGGCGCTGCAGACCCAGGAATCGGTCGTACTGCGGCTGTCGCGCGCCTACGAGACGTTGGAGCTGGCGGCTGCGTTGCGCGCTCGCGGCGGGGCACAGTGGCAGGGCTATCAGCGACTGCTTGCCTGCGAGCGCGGCGCGCCGTAGCACGGTGCGGGCTCGGGGGCGGCGTCTCGGGCGCGCGGTTGGCGCGCCGGAACAGCAGCGCCGTGCCATCCGATAGGTACGTTTGTGCGTCTCGGTGCATGCAGAAAGCTGCCTGCCTGGCCATTCAGCTCATTGGGGTTGGTTGCTTCGAAGGAGACAGTCCGATGCACTTGGGTAAGCTGGTTCACGGGTCGCTGTGGTGTGCACTGCTGTTCTCGAGCGCCTGCGGGAGTCACCGGCCGGCCGTCGGTGCTGACGCCGGGCTGTTCGGCAACGCCGCCGGCTCCGGCGCGTTCGCTGGCTCGGGCGCGAGCGCAGGTGCAGGCGCGACCGGCGCCGCAGGAAACCTCGCGGTGGGCACCGGCACTGGCAGTGCCGGCAGCGGTGTCGCGGGCACGGGCGGTGCAGCCGGCGCCGGCGGTCGCGGAGGCGGTCGCGGAGGCGGTCGCGGCGCGCCGGTGGCCGTGCCCACGGCCCAGACCACGTGTGCTTCCAGCACGCAGTGCGGCGGCGCGGTACCGCAGTGCAACATGGCTCAGCAGCGTTGCGCGGGCTGTGCCAGCAAAGCTGACTGTCAAGGGTTCGGGTTCGTCTGCGACACGGCCAGTGGCTCGTGCATCCAGTGCCTCGCCGACACAGACTGCATGAGCGGACGCAAGTGCCGTCTCGCCGATCACAGCTGTGTTCGTGGCTGTATGGCGAACACGGACTGTCGCAACGGCCGCACCTGCGACCTGCCGTCGGGCACGTGCATCGAGTGCACCACCGACGCTCAGTGCATGGGCGGCAAGTGCGACCCGACGACGCGCAGCTGTGTCGACTGCCTGGCGACCACGGACTGCCAGCAGGGCATGATCTGCGCGGTCGGCGCTTGTTCGCCGGCGTGCACGAGTAGCGCTCAGTGCGGCGGTCAGGGCGGTGGTGGTCCGGGCGGCGGCGGTCAGTCTGGCGTGTGCGCGCTGGGCCTGGGCGTGTGCGTCGAGTGCGTGAACAACAGTCAGTGCGGCGGCCAGGGTTACTGCCAGCCGGACCACACCTGCGGCGGCGGTTGAGCTGCGTGCCTCGGGTGTTGCACACCGAGACAGAGCCCGAGACAGAGAGCTTGGCGAACGAGGCGTTCGGGAGGGGGGCTGAGCGCGGGTCGATCGACGTGCAAGACCAAGCATTCATCGCAACCTGCCGGGGCGCTTGGGGTCGGCAGGTCGCTCCGGAACGTGTCAACGCGTTTGAGACAGTGGTGATGAGAAATCTATGTTGCGATCGAGGGGACGACCGAC
>DASVHQ010000027.1:0-4845 GCA_036382515.1 Polyangiales bacterium
TACACGGACCTGGACTTCGCTGGCGGCGTCGACCGCCTGGTTGCTGCGGCGCTGCAGGATGGGCCCGCGGCAGGGGACGCCGCGGACTTGCTCACGCAACTCGACGTCGACGTGTCCGGCGCGCTGGTCGCGGCCTGGCCACGCTTGTCGCCGCAAGGCAAACGACGCGCTGTGCGGGTGCTCGCAGCCCAGAGCCTGCGCGGCCGAGGCAGCATCGAGTTGTTGGTCCGCGCCGTGCAAGACCCTGACGCGGATGTGTCGAGGGCGGGGCTCGACGCGATGTTGGCCGCGCTGCCGGCGAGCGAGCCGATGTTGGAAGGGCTGGTTGGCCAGGCCGGCGCGCTCGCGGACCGGGTGATTGCGGCGCTGGTACGCAAGGCACCCACGCAGGCGGTCGCGCTCGGGCTGCGGGCGGTCAGCGCCCCGGGTGGCAGCGAGCGCCCCAAGTTGCGAGAAGCTGTCGCCGCAGGTCTGGAGCATGCAGGCGCGCTGGGGGTGCAGGCGGCCAGCGCGTGGATCGAGGCGCAGCCGGGCCCGTCGGTCGAGGCGCGCGCGTCGGCGGCCTTGGCGTTTTCGTCGACGAACGCGGGTCTGGCGCTTGCGGCACGTTTGCTCGGCATGAGCCTCGAGGCCGCGAAGGCGTTTCCGGAGCAGTGGCGGCTTTTGGCGGCGGCCCGGAGCGTCCCGTCGGAGCCGGCCGCGGATGCCTGGCTCGTGCAGCTTGCGACGACGGCCGAGCCGTGGATGCTGCGTGTTGCGGCGCTCCAGGCGCTGGCCGAGCGTCACAGCGCCGCTGCGCCGAGCGTAGCAACGAAAGCCCTGACAGACGCCAACCCACGCGTTCGGAGCGCCGCGCTCGCGAGCCTCGCCAGCGCCGCAGGCGGCGTCGAGCTTCTGTCGAAATACGCGCGTGATGACAAGTGGTTTCTGGTCCGGACGGCGGCACTCGACGCGCTGCCGGAAGGCGCCGGGGCGGAGCCCGTGCTGCGCGCCGCGCTGGGCGATCGGGCGGCGGTCGTGCGCGCTGCGGCCGTGCGCGGACTGCGTCGAGTGCGCAGCGTTGCGGCCTGGCCCGCGGTCGCACCGCACGTCGAAAACGCGCAAGAGTATCCGGAGGTGATCGCCGAGGGCATCGGCTTCGCACGCGCGCTCTGCGTGCAGGACGCCGCCCCGGCTCTGCAGGGCGTGGTCACGCGCGGGCTGCGACCGGACGCGTGGGGCCCCGATCAGGAGCTCGCGCTGGGTGCGCTCGAGACCCTGGGGATCCTCGGAGGCAAGCCGGGCGCGTGGGCGCTCGAGCAGGCGCGCAGCCCGGTCGTGCCGCCGAGCGTGCGAACGAGCATCGAGCGCAATGCGAAGGCCGCGACGCCCTGCACCCCTCAGCCATAGGCTCGAACGGGCGCCTCACTCACACCGGCAGCGGGACTTGGCCCGGCAATCCCGCCGCAAGGGCGCGAAAACGCGGCGTCTGTAGGCGGTTGTGATCCATTCGTACAGCGTGATAGCTTGCGCACTCTCGGGAAACCGCTGGGACGGAAGGGACGCTATGAAGGCGCTGTCATGGATGCTCTGTGTGTGCGCGGTCATCGGGACCGTTGCGGGGGTGACGGGCTGCGAACAAACGGCGTCGGCGAAGGTGCCAGTCGAAAGACTGCCCGACGTCAAGCCGAGCCTTCCATCGGTTCCTACGCTGCCTGCCGCGCCCTACCCTGTGCAGTTCCCGGACCAGAGCTACTCGGTCTATGGCTTGCGTCGCGCGCTACGCCGCACGATCAACACCGAGCTGAGCGTGACCGCGTACATCGCCAAGGTGTTCATCCCCGAGGTCTGCCCGCCGAAGTCCAAATGCCCGCTGCCGCCGGCACCGCACATGTACCTGGCTGACAGCAAGAGCGAGACCGACACGGCGAAGATGGTGATCGTGGCGGGCTACGCCGAGAACCAGAAGGCGATCGACGATGCCATGGCCGCGGCGAAGAAGGGCAAGCCGAAGAAGGCCCCCGAGGACGTCGAGATGCTGCCGATCCCGACCGACTTCTTCCAGGGCGCCAAGGTCAAGCTGAAGGGCCGCTTCACGTTTATGTCGGGCGCCGGCTTCCAGTCGAGCGAAGGCGTGCTCGACTACGTCGGCCACGAGACGCTCGAGCCGGGCGTGCCGCCGGAAGACACGGGCAAGAAGAAGTAGTCCCGGGCGCCGCGCGCCGCGTGGATCCCCGCGCCCAGTCTGTTTGCGCACGCGACCGTCAGCGTGCGCATGAGCCGGTTCGGCTCCGTTTAAGGGGCCGGCTTCGGGCTGCTGGGTGGCTGGCGTTCGAGCAACGTGTCGACCAAGTCCGTCGGCAGCACGAACGTGAGATCCCAGTCGGTGCGGCGCGCATAGACGCCGGCGACCGCGTCGGGGCCGGCGGCCTTGCCGAGCAACACGACGTGCGTGGCATCGCCGCTGGCGCTGTGCGACCGCACCTCGATGCGAGCTTGGGGCCGGTCGAAGCCCTGGTCGGTCGCGGGCTTGCCATAGGCCTCGACCGAGCTTGCACGCAGCGTCGCAAGGGTTCGGGCGAGCTTTTCGGCGCGTGCCGGCTCGCCGCTCGGGGTGCCGACCACGTCGAACGCCACGCCTTCGCCGGAGTGCTGGACCTGCAGCTTGCTGCCTGCGCGCTCGATGGTGAGCGCGCGCAGCTGCTCGATCGGGGTGGCAAGCGCGGAACGGCTGACGAGCGGTTCCTTGATCTGATCCACCAGGATCTGTGCCACCACGAACACCGCGGGATCCGCATCGAGCTGCGCGTAGCGGCCGCCGTCAGCGGCAGCGCCGATCTTCAGTGTGTGGGTGCGCGCGGCGCCCGGCGGCTTCGCGCTGGCGTAGCTGACAGTGAGCAGCCACTGCGGATGCTGCAGCCCATGCTCGGCCCGCGGCGCATCCGCCACGTAGCGCACTGCCTCCAGAGCCGAGAACAGGCGCGCGATCTCGTCGATCGTCGTGCGCTCGCAGTCGATCGCAACCGGACCGTGCAGGTGATAGCCGGCGCTGTCCTTGGTGACGGTCTCGGCGCTGCCCGAGGCGGTGGTGAGAGACAGGCGCGCCAGCTCGGCCTGCGGCTCCTCGAGCATACGCAGCTTGCGGAAACGCGCGACCGAGGTCGAGAGTAGCTCGCTCAGCCTCGGCGGGAACCACACCACGGTGTGGTCGTCTTGCCGGGTTGCCGCCACCTCGCCCACGTCCGCGCGACCGAGGCGTAGCTCGTAGCTGCTGTTCTCTTTGGCGCGCTCGAAGCGGACCACGACGCTCGGCGTGCCGAGGCCGACGTCCAGTGCGCCGGCTGCACCCGGCGCAAAGCGCAGCGCCGACACGCTGCGCAAGGCTTTGAACCAGTCTGCCACCGCGCCGGCATCGGCCGCGCCCGAGCGCGTGGCGCGGCCGTGATCGAGCAGCTGGTAGTTCCAGTTGTCGCCTTGCTGCGCCAGCACGAGCTCGGCGCTGCCGACGCGGACGTGCACACCATGCATTTCGACGTCATCCAAGGGCAAGGCGCGTGCCTCGCGCAGCTCGTCAGCCGGCCTGCTCAGCTTCTGTAGCTCGGCGTCGGTCGCGCACATCACGGGTCCAGCGTCGACCATGACGTAGCTCTCGCCTGCGTGGCTGCCACACGCAGCGCCGACGGCGAAGCGCAGCGTGGCGTCGTGGAACTTGTCCTTGGCTTTGTCGTCGTAGCTGTGCGTCTCGAGCGTCAGCTGGGCACGGGGCGCGGCCAGGCCGTAGTTGGTCAGACGCGTGTGGTCGTCGCTCACGTAGCGCGTGGCCTTGAGGCCATCGAGCGCGTTCACGATCGCAGCCACTGCCGGCTGCGACGCGAGCGAAGTCTCCGGGCTGGTGAGCCAGAGGGTGTCGCCGCGCTTTTCGATCACGCGCTCGCCACCGCCGTCGTGGAGCGTGAGCTTGCGCGTAGCGTAGATGCTGACGCCGCCGTGCAGCTCCTTGGTGTGGTACTCGGCCGGGTCGTGATCGAGCGCTGCCACGGTGTTCTTGCCGACGACGTAAGCCACGTTCGCGCCGGCGAGCTGCAGGTACGCGCCATCCCCCTGCGGGGTCTCGCTGCCGACGCTGAACGCGACGCGCGAGCCCGCGAGCTCGAACGCGACACGATACCTGGGCTTGTCGAGGCCGAAGCGCGCAACATCTTCGGCCTTCAGATCGCGTAGCGTGCGCTTCGGATCGATCCACTCGAGCTCGCCGGCCAGCGAGTCCACGGCTTCGGTGTCGGCCTTCGCTGCGAACGGTTTGTCGACCTGCCAGGCGCTCAGGCCGAGCGCATTCTCCTTGTCGGGCGTGCGCGTCAGCACCGTGGTCACGCCCTTGCGCTGGATCTCGATGCGCGTCACGCGATCGCGCACGAAGGTGTCCAGCACCCGGCCCTTGCGCTGGTCGCGCTCCGTCGTGGTCACGCTGCCGCGTTCGAAGACCACGATGAACGCCAAGAGCGCGACGGCCAGAATCCCGAGAATGACGCTGGTTCGCATGCTGCTGCCACTCCCGCGTCGTTACGCGCGCCGATTGAGCCAAACTGCGATGCCCAGAACGAACGCCGCTCCGGGCACGAGCACCGCCACGCGAAACAGCAGCGCCCACAGGTCGTCCTGCGTGAGCACGACGTTGCCGGACTTGATCTTCTTGGGCGCGATGGCGATCAGCGCCGGGCGCTCGGTCAGCCAGCCTGCCCAGGCGCTTGCGAGATGGAAGTTGGCGAGCTCCGCAGACTCGAGCAGTGGGCCCTGCAGAAAGTCGCTGTCGCCCACCACGATCAGCCGGCCACCCGTCTTGTGTTGCGTGTCGAGCTCGCCCTTGCC
>DASVHQ010000028.1:0-4959 GCA_036382515.1 Polyangiales bacterium
AGCGTTGCACCTTGCGCGCGTGGTCCAGGAACGCGGCTTCGCCTTCCTTGAGCGAGATCGAGTTGACGATGCCCTTGCCCTGCACGCACTTGAGGCCGGCTTCGAGCACCGACCACTTGGAGCTGTCGATCATGATCGGCAACTTGGCGATGTCGGGCTCGGTCGCGAGCATGTTCAGGAACTTGGTCATGCAGCGCTCGGACTCGAGCAGCGCCTCGTCCATGTTCACGTCGATGATGTTTGCGCCGCCCTCCACCTGATCGCGCGCGACCGACAGCGCATCGGCGTAGTTCTCTTCCTTGATCAGGCGCAGGAACTTGCGTGAGCCTGCCACGTTGGTGCGCTCACCGATCAGCATGAAATTGCTGTCTGGGCGAATCGTGAGCGGCTCGAGCCCGCTGAAACGACTGTAAGGCTCGGGCGCCACCGGCTTGTGCGGCTTCACGTTCGCCACGGCCTGCGCGATGGCGCGCAGGTGATGGTTGGTGGTGCCACAGCAGCCGCCGACGATGTTGACCAGGCCGTCCTGCGCGTAGCCGCGCAGCAGCTTGCCCGTCACCTCGGGCGGCTCGTCGTAGCCCGCCTCGGAGAGTGGGTTGGGCAGTCCGGCGTTCGGGTAGCACAGGATGCGGACGGGCGCCGTGCGCGAGAGCTCCTCGATGTACGGGCGCATCTGCGTGGCGCCGAGCCCGCAGTTGAGGCCGATGGCCAGCGGCTTGGCATGCGCGACCGACGTGTAGAAAGCCTCGACGGTTTGGCCCGACAGGATCCGGCCCGTGGCATCCGAGAGCGTGCCCGAGATCATGATGGGCAGCTCGACCCCCTTCTCGTCGAACACTTCGAGGCAAGCGTAGATCGCGGCCTTCACCACCAGGGTGTCGATCGCCGTCTCGATCAGGATGAGGTCAGCACCGCCGTCGTACAGGCCGCGCGCCTGATCCCGAAAGCCATCGCGCATCTCGTCGAAGCTGACGGAGCGAAAGCCGGGGTCGTTGACGTCGGGCGACATCGACAACATTTTGTTGGTGGGCCCGATGGCGCCCGCCACGAAGCGCGGCTTGTGCGGCGTGCGCTTGGTCCAGCCGTCACACGCGGCGCGCGCAAGCTTGGCCGCTGTCAGGTTCAGCTCGTAGGCGATGTGCGAGAGCCCATAGTCGGACTGAGCGATGGCGGTGGCGCCGAAGCTGTTGGTCTCGATGATGTCGCTGCCGGCCTCGAGGTAGAGGTTGTGGATCTTGCTGACCACGTCCGGGCGCGTGAGGCAGAAGAGGTCGTTGTCACCCTTGAGCTCGTGGCTGTGGTGCTCGAACTGGCCGGTGTGCAGATCCTGGCGGCCGAGTTTCTCGGCCTGGAGCATGGTGCCCATGGCTCCGTCGAGCACGAGGATGCGCTCGTCCATGAGGCGCTCGAGGGTCTTGCGCACGGGGCTCTGCTTGACGGTCATCGGCTGCTCCAGCTGAAGAAGGCGGGATTTAGCACAAAGCTGCCGGTCGGGCACCTCGGGAGGCGAGAGGGCGGGTGGTGGCGAACGGGGCGCTGGGGGCCTCGGGGTCCGGCGGGGGACGATCCGCTTGCAAGAGCGGCGGCCGCGATAGCGAGATGGCGGATCCGCACGCCGCGCAAGCGGATCTCGTCTCGTCGCGCCAAGTGCGCGCCCCGGCTACCTGCGCACTTGTCACGCCGAGACGCCCCCGCCGGACCCCGAGGCCCCCAGCGCCCCTTGCGTCAGCGAGGCTCTCTCGGGCTGCGGTACCTGACCGTCAGGTGCAACGGTGTGTTGCATGCATGTAACAGGGTGTCAGCTAACCAGTGGCTGACCGCGTTTTGGACTTGCGGGTGCCGCGTTGGCCCGCGGGGTTCAGCCCGCGCGTAGCTCACCGATCGCCTGATGCACCGCCTCGAACAGCGGCTGCACCTGAGCGACTTCGAGACATGAGAACGCCACGCGCAGATCGGTGGGCGCCGTGCAGATCAGGCCTGCGCCGTGCTTGTCGAGCAGGTGCACGCGCAACTTCTCCGCGTCCACGCCCTTCACCTTGAGCAGCATGAAGTAACCGCTGTTGAAGGGGTAAACGTCCCAGCTCGCCTTGAAGCGCGGATCGTTGGCCACGCGATAGACTTCCTTCGCGCGTGCTTCGAGCACGGCGTGCTTCTGCTTGCGCTCGTCGGCGATGCTCGCAGCGCCGAGGGCCTTCTCGACCAACGACTGCGAGATCATCGGGCTGTTCGAGATGGCGCTACGGATCGCCGAGCGCGCCTTGGCGTCGAGCCCGTCGAGCGCGGCTTGCGCGTTCTCGCTCTGACCGAGGCCGAAGGTGATGAAGCCGCAACGCAGGCCCCACACGAACAGCTCCTTGGTGGCGCCATCGAGCTTCACGGGCAGGAGGTTCTTGTGCAGATTGCACAGCTGCCCGAACAGCGACTCGGTCATCGATTTGCCGCCGAGGTGGTAGAAGAGACCGAAGTACGCGTCGTCGCAGAGCACGACCAGCTGCGTACCGGCCTGCGCCTGCGCGTGCAGCGCACGCACGATGCCCTGCCCTTCCGCGTCGGTCGGCATGTAGCCCGTGGGGTTGTTCGGGAAGTTCAGCAGCACGACGAGCTTCTTCTGTTCCTTGGCCTGCGCGCGCAGCACAGCGGAGAAGCCCTCGACGTTGAAGCCTCCCCCGGCAAAGAGCGGGAAGGTCACGATGCGAGCGCCCAGGCGCGTCTCGTAGGTGAGGCTGTAGTTGTCCCAGAGCTGATCGGGCGCGATCACCACGTCGCCCGGATCGAGGAAGAGATCACCCGCGAGGGCAAGGCCGTGCGTGATCGCGGCGGTTACGATGGGCAGCCCGAAGCTCTTGCCCTTCATCGACGGGTTCTCCGCGAGCAGCTTGTCGCGCCACAGCTCGCGCAGCTTCTGCCGACCACTGGGCGGCGCGTAGTTGTACGCCTCGTCGGGCGTCAGGCCGGCGAGCTGCTTGTGGATCGACGGCAGATACATGGGCGCGTCACCCTCGGTCGCGATGCCGATGGTAGCGTTCCAGCGCTTGGCCTTAGCCTTGGCTTCGGCTCCCTGGGCGAGAATGCCCTTGGGGAAGTAGAGCCGCTTGCCCAGCGCCGAGAGCATCGAGAAAGCCTCGGGGGCAGCCTTCTCCAGGTTCTGATTCAGCGCTTGTGCCAGGGGATGAAGCGTTTGCGTCATGGGAGGATCCTCGTGGTGCAGGGCGCAGTTTAGGGAGGGCCCGGGCACATGCAACCGGTTTTCGCGCCGCGACGGTCTCGCTCAGCGGAAGCTGACGAGGCCAGGCTCGGTGAGGTGTGGCGTGGCGTTGAAGGTGTCGAGCGAGACGCGGCCGCGACCGAAGATCAGCTCGGTCAGCGAGGCATTGCGCACGCGCCAATTCACGTCCAGCGCCACGGCCTTGGGCGCCTTCAGCGTGCGCTGCACACACACCCCGATCGGCCCGCCCGACGTGAAGACCGCGACGCGACGCGAGCCTTGCGTGCCCAGCGCCTGCTCGAGCGCAGCGGATACGCGATCGTGAAAAGACTCGTAGGACTCGACGCCGTCGGCGAGCACGCTACTTCCCTCGCCCGAGACCCAGCACGCCATCAGCACCTCGAACATGCGCTGGAAGTAACGATTGCGCTCGGGGCCCGCAGCTGCAGCCTGGAAGTCGTCGACCAGCTGCTTGAAGGTCGGCTCGCGCTGCAAGAGGTGCTGCCCGAGCGTGGTCAGGATCGCGCTCGCGTCATACTCGTTCCAGCCGGCGACGACTCGCGCCTTCGGCCACGCCAAGCCCGCGCGTGCACAGGCCGCGGCCACCTGCGCTTCGGTCTGCGCGTGCCGTCGCAAGCTGCCCGTAATGACCTCGTCGAAGACGAGCTTCTGCGCTGCGAAGTACTCGCCGAGCACGCGGGCCTGGCGCTCGCCGAGCTCGGTCAAGCGATCGGAGTCGGCGGAGAATGCGGCGGCTTGGCCGTGGCGGATCAGAACGAGATCACTCATGGGCCGAGCGTGCCAGCTCGCTCGGCCCGTGACCATGCAAGCCGTGCGCTACGCGAGCCGCAGCAGCTTGAACGCGTGCGTCCAACTGTTCTGGGTGAGCCCGGGGATGCACCACAGCATGCAGAGCGGTTCGATGGCGCGACCGGCCGCCGCTGCACCCATGTCGGCCGTGTCCCAGCCGAAGAGCTCGAGCACCTTGCGCACCTGCGCCTTGGCCGCGCCGTCGTTGCCGCAGATGAACATCGTGGGCGGACCACCGGGCAGCTTGGGGTTCACCATGAAACCGCTACCCACGCAGGAGAAGACCTTGACGAAGTGCGCGTCGGGCGCCTTCTTCTGCAGGCGTTCCATCAGCGACTCGTTGAGATCGGTGAAGAAGCGCAGCACGCCGTTGTCGGGCGGCGCTGCAGCGATCGGGTTGGTCGCATCCATCACGGGCTTGCCCGCGAGGTTCGCGACGCCGGCCAACTCCACGGCAGACTCGGCGGCGCTGCCCTTGACGGCAAGCACCACGCCGTCGGCCCACTTGGCGGCCTGCGCGAAGCTGCCCACCTGCGCCGTGGGGCCTGCGCCCGCCTTCCAGCCATCGAGCTTGCTCGGCTCGCGGCTGGCGCGCATCACCTCGTAACCGTGGGCGAGAAAACCGTCGGCAAGCACCTGCCCCACCTGACCGGAGCCCAAGAGAGCGATCTTCTTCATATGCACCCTCCCTGTTTGTTTCGGCCTGACGAGCCGGCCGCGCGAAGAAGCTAGGGCCGGAGCGCCGCGCTGTCGAGCCCTGCGGCGTCGCAGTGCGTGCGAACGCCCGGTGCGCGAAGCGCGACCGCCAGTGCCTGCGCGAGGGCCTATACGCCTGCCCGGAAAACGAGCTCAACAGCCCACCCGCTTGCCAGCAGTACTCGTCTGCGCTCGGCCAAGGCCGCCACTTCGTCGATGGCGCGGTCATCGGCCACGCGGTCGGCGAG
>DASVHQ010000029.1:0-21417 GCA_036382515.1 Polyangiales bacterium
CGGCGGCACCTCTCAGGTGGACAACGCAGCGTACTCGCGTTGCACGAGCGCTGTGCCGTGTTTGCGTTCGAGCTCGCGCACGCTGAAGTGCCCCTCGCTGATCGCCTGGAAATGCGCCATGAAGAGCGTGTTCAAGGCGGCTCCGCCGAGCGCACCGATCACGGGGACAGCCTGCGCGAGCGCTTTCTCGGACACGGGCACAGCAAAGCGGGCAGCCAGTCGCGAGACGAGCTGTACGATGGCTGGCGCGCCTTCTTCGGCGATGCCTCGCTCGGCGATGTACTTGGCCGCTTCCGCGACGGCGCGTGCAAGCGATGCGCGCACGGCAAAGTAGCCGGTGTCGGTGGTTGCGCCCGCGCCGGCAGCGTCGCCCAGCGCGAACACCTGCAAGCAGGCCAGGCGCGGTTCGATCTCGCGCAGGTCTTCGCCGTGCGCGCGTGCGATGTCGGCGATCGAGCGCAGCATCAGCGTGGTGGATATCGGTAACTCCAGAGCGAGCGCAGCCGGTCCGAAGAAGCCCCCGGCCGCACCTGCGGCGGCGCCAAGCAACTTGTGCAGCCGCACAGACGCCTGGCTCGCCGACGCTTTGTCCATGGAGGCCAATGCGCCGGACAAGGCTACCTGCAACGCTTTGTTGGCGGCGGACTGAATGCTGCGCTGCCAGCGGACGGGTAGCCGCTGCAAGCCTTTGTCGATCGGAGTGCCGACGACCTCGGCGATGCGCGCCACGAGGCCCGGGTGTTCGAGCAGGCGCTTGGCGCGTCGCAGCGCTTCACGCTCGTGATCGGAAAGGCTCATCGGCCTGCAACGTAGCAGGGATGCCTGAGCCGCGCTGCCGACCCAGCTCGGGGCGCGTGTGCGCCTGCCTGGTGATTCACGAAGCTTCGGCGATTCTGTACGCTCGCCCGATGCGCAGCCCGCAAGCGAGCACGGCGGATGCGAGCGTCGTGTGGGCAAAGCTGGCGGGTGCCCTCGTGCTCGGCCTCGCTGCGCTGTATCCGGTCTGGACCAACGATCTTTTCGGCCACCTGGCCGCCGGCCGCCAGATCGTCGCGCTCGGGCACGTGCCGACGCACGACAGCTTCTCGTTCTACTTCGATCAGCCGCAGCCCTGGCGCAACCACAACTGGGCGAGCTGCGTCGTGTTCTATCTCCTGTGCGCGGCGGTCGGCGTCAACGCGCTGGTGCTGCTGCAGACCGGCGCCGAAGGTCGCTCGCGCCCCGCGCTCGGCAAGCGCTCGGCGTCGGGCTCACGCTGCTCGCGCTGGCGGTCTTCGCGCACGTGGGCCGCGACTTTCCGCCCTATCAGCCGGTCGGCCTGGGCGTGTCGCCGCGCAACCTGCCGATGCAGCCCGGCCGCTGGCTCGCCGCGCATCGACCGCGGGCCCGCAGCGTCGGCCTGATGGAAGATTGCTGGTATCTGAGCTTCGCCGTGCCACAGGGCCTGGTCGTCATGGACGGGCGCCAGGCCGTGTACCCGCTGCAAGTGCTGCAACGCCTGTCGGTCGCGCTGGTCAAACCCGTCGAGCTGTTTGCGCTGCTTGACGCCAAGCACGCCGACGCCGTCGTGCTGCGACACACCCGGCCCGAGCACGCGGCCTCGATCGCGGCCTTGAGCCAGCGCAGTGACTACGGCGTGGCGACCATCGGCGATCGTCACGTGCTCTTCGTGCGCGGACTGCAGGGCGACGCCGCCATCAGCGTCCTCCAACCCAATCTCGGGCTACGCAGCTTCGGCCCGGCCCAGCGCACGCGCGCCTGGCTGGAGCTGGCACGCATCGGCGCGCAACCGGGCGTGGCCGAGTACGTCGGCTTTCAGCGAGCGCTGCTGCGCGTGTCCCCCGAGCTGCGAGCCGGGGGCTACGACGGCTTGCAGCCACTCGCGAGCGCCGCGCAACGCGCGCGCTACGAGCACGCCCTGGATGATCTCGGCCCGGCACTCGTCCCCAACGAGAACCTGCCAACCGCGCAGCTGCTGGCGACGATGCTCGACCTGGCGCTGTGTCGCCTGGATCGCGCGGCCCAGGCGCTGGCGCTGGCCGCCGCGGCAGGCGAAAATCGCCAGACGCTGGCGCTGCGCATCGAGCTCAGCATCCGCCGCGGCCGAGCGCAGCAAGCGCGTGACATGATCGACGCGCTCGCAGGCGCCAGCACCGACAACTGGCTCGGCGCGCTCGACCAACTGCGCAGCGCCGCCGTGCGCAGCCCATTGTGTGCGGGCGCGACCGCCGGCGCTGCCTGGTTCTGAGCCGGAGCCGACGCGCGACTGCTCGAGTTCGCCGATCGCCTGATGCACCGCTTCGAACAGCCGTTGCACCTGCGCCACTTCGACGATTGCGGCGGGCCGCCCGCTCGCCGCCCCTTGCGAGTCACAATCGTAGCCGAGAGCGTCAGCTCATCATGACTTTGCCCGGGGGAACGCATGCGTAAGCTCATCTGTGTCTCGAACGTGTGGCTTGCGGTGTGGGCTGCTGGCTGCTTCGGGAGCTCGCTCAACGCGCTCGGTGTCGACGGCGGCGGCGCCAGTGCGAGTCGCGGCGACACTGGCGTGCACTCCGACGCCGGCACTGCCGGGTCGAAGGCGGGCCAGGATGGTGGAGCTACGTCGAGTGCGGGTGGTAGCTGGGATTCGAAACCGCTCTCGGCCACGAACATCGACAAGGTGGATCTGCTTTTCGTGGTCGACGACTCCCCATCCATGCGGGAGGAGCAAACGGCGCTCGAAGAGCAGCTGCCGCGCATGGTGCAGACGCTGGTCACCGGCATGCGCACGCCGAACGACCCCAATCCGTTTCCGCCCGTCAAGGACCTCCACCTCGGCGTCGTCTCGGTCAACATGGGGTTGGTCGGCATTCAGGGTATCGGTGGTTGCTCCGGCGTGACCGGCGTGACCTCGATGCTGCCCGGCTTCGGTGACGACGGAATCCTGCGCGACGCGCCGCCGGCCCAGAACGCCGCGACCTGCCAGCCGAACCTCCCGGCCGGTCAGCGCTTCTTGTCGTACACCGTCGGCGGTCCCGTCACGGCCACGCAACTGGCGACCGACTTCGCCTGCCTCGCGGTCACGGGCACCAGCGGTTGCGGTTTCGAGCAGCAGCTGGAATCGCCACTCAAGGCGCTGTGGCCGTCGGTCGACGTCGACGCGAAGACTGGCAAGCTGATCACGCCCAACCGCATCACGTTCTTGACCGACACCGCGCACCCAAACCTGGCGCGCGGTCACGGCGACCTCGAGAACAAGGGCTTCCTGCGTAACGATCCTGCGCAGGGCCTGTCGCTGATTGCGATCGTGCTGCTCACCGACGAAGAAGACTGCTCGTCGAAGATCACGGTGCACTTCACGCCGCAGCAGTACCTGCAGCCCAGCGACCCGCTCTACAACCAGGATCTCAACCTGCGCTGCTTCTACAACCCGAACAACCTCTACGGCGTCGATCGCTACATCAACGGCTTCAAGGCGCTGCGCGCCGGCAATGAGAACCTCGTCGTGTTCGCCACCATCACCGGTGTGCCCGCCGACCTCGTCGACGACAAAGCGTACAAGGCGGTCAACTGGGACGACGACGCGTCGCGCAACGGCTTCTACCAGCACATCCTCACCGACCAGCGCATGATCGCGAAGCCCGACCCCGCGCGAGCGCCGGGTGCCGGCAACCTCACAGCCTCGTGCAGCACCGCGACGAGCAAGGCGACTCCACCGGTGCGCATCGTTCAGGTCGCACAGGGCTTCGGCGAGAACGGTCTGGTGAAGTCGATCTGCGAGCTCTCGCAATTCCCGCCGGCCATGGACGCGATCATCAACGTCGTGGCCCAGCAGCTCGGCGCCGTGTGCCTCGACCGACCGTTGACTCGAAATGCCGACGGCCGTGTCAGCTGCAACGTGATGTGGGAGCTACCCCCGCCGGGTCTGGGCTCGGCCACCACGCCGACCGCGTGCAGCGACCTGCCGTTTCTCGAGGCGCCCGACTCGTCTCACGCGCAGCGCAGCGCCACAGGCGGCGCGATCTGCAGCGTGGCGCAGCGCCCCGTCGTGAACGACACGGTGCCTGTCAGCGGCACCGAGGGCTGGTACTACGACGACTTCTCCGCCGAAGTGAAGAAGTTCTGTGCCAGCGGGACGCAGCGCATCGCGTACACCCCCGCTGCCAAGCCGCCGACAGGCGTGGTCGTGAAGCTCGAGTGTCCGGTTGGCGCGCAGCCGTAGGCCACAGCCATGAGCGCGACCCCATATGCAGGCGCAGCGGTGCATCGTGCGCCTCTGCAAGGAGCCAGCGCTGCATCTGGTTCTGGAGACCAAGGGCTACGACCCGCTGCAGGACGTGAAGAAAGCGGCGGCGGAACGCTGGTGCAGCGCCGTGAACGCGGACGGGCGGCACTGGCTCTGCCCAAGAGGAAAAGCTCGCCGCGTGCCGCGTTGGCAGGACCCGACGCTTCGTACGGCGTCACGGTACGTACCAGGGCGCCGCCGGACCGCAAGCCGCTCAGAAGGCACGCAGCGCGAGCACCTTGAGATAGTCGCCCTCGGGGAACCCCAGGAGCTTGGGGTGGTCGGCCGGGGCACCGCTGCGCTCGAGGATCTGCAGCACGCGCCGCGCCCTGGCCGCACCCTGCTTCACGGTCTCCTCGAAGTCGGCCCGCGCTACGTGGCTGGAGCAAGAGGCGGCGAGGTAGTAGCCGCCAGGTGCGAGCACGCGCAGCACGGCGGCATGCAGGGCCTCGTAGGTGCGCAGGGCGGCGTCGCGCGCGGTCTCGCGCGGGGCGAAGTTGGGCGGGTCGGCGACGATCAGCTCCCAGCGCTGGCCGCGCGAAGCGGCTGCGCCGAGGTACTCGAGCGCGTCCGATGCAACGATTTGATGCAGCTCGGCTGGCAGCCCATTGGCGGCCCATGACTTGGTTGCCAACTCGAGCGCGGGCTTGGCCAGGTCGACCGTGGTCACCTGGCGGCTGCCGCCGAGACCAGCCGCGACCGAGAAGCCTCCTGTGTAGCCGTAGAGGTTGAGCACGGACAGGCCCTTGGCGAGCTCCCCCACGCGCGCTCGCGACTGCCGGTGATCCAGGAACAGGCCGGTCTTCTGGCCTTCGTAGAGGTTCACGCACAGCAGCATGCCGTGCTCGCGCACGTACAGCTCCGGATCGGGGCGTGCACCCCAGACGTGCTCGACGCTGTGATCCTGGCGCTTGCCCGTGCGCAGCAAGAGGCCCTCTACACCGAGCGCGGGCAGCTGCGCGCGCAGCAGTGCGAGCCACGTTTCCTTGTGTGCGAGCGCAGCGTCGCCATCGAGCTTGAGCACGGCGAAGCGGCCGTAGCGGTCACAGACCACACCGGGCAGGCGGTCGCCCTCGCCGTGGATCAAACGCAAGGCGTCGGTGTCGGCGGGTGCGATGCGCTCGCGCAGCGCAAGCGCGCTGGCGATGCGTTGCGACAGCAGTTGCTCGTCCACGGGCTCGTCGCGCAGCGTGAGCACGCGCACGCCGATGGGGCCGACGTCTGCGAAGCCGGCCGCCACGAAGCGGCCCTGCTTGTCGAGCACGCGCACGACGGCGCCGGGCGGTGCATCGAGCGCCACGAGCGCATCGCGGAACACCCAGGGGTGGCCGGCGCGCAAGGCGCGCTCCAGCGGCTTGCGCAGGCGAGCCTCGTGCACGGTGGAAGCAGCGGAACGGGCGGCGGGGCGGCGCGTCATCGGCGAGGTGGTGTGTCTGCAGACCGCGGCGCCAAGCTTTCTGCGCGACCGCGAGCTTGCAGCGAACGGGACCACCGGGTAGCACGCGCCAGCGGGTCTTGCTAGCCGCACGGCCGCGAGTCGCGTCGCAGTGGAGCGGCCCCGGCCCGCAGACGCCCCGGTCCGGCCCAGCTCCGAGAGCACGGCGCCGCAGCGCTCACAGGCCCGGTTCGGCATGCGCCGCGCACGCTCGGCACCGGCATTTGTTACACTGGTGGACCCCGAACGCAGGAGACCCGAGATGACCCTGGTAGCGCGTGACCTGATGAAGACGCCGGTGGTGACGACCTCACCGGACATGACCCTGGTGGAGCTGGAGCGCTGCTTGCTGCGTCACCGGATCGGCGGCGCGCCCGTGGTTTCCGGCGGCAAGCTCGTGGGCATGGTCTCGCGCTCGGACATCGTGCGGGTGCTGAGCCTGGAGCAATCGATGGCCGAGGTGCAGCACAGCGCGTTCGCGCGTCAGGCGCAGGACAGTGAGCGCCGCGGCATCGACGAGGTCGGCGAGCAGGTCGGGCAGCGCATGCAGAAGCTGCAGGTGCGCCACGCCATGACCGACGTGCGCGCGAAGGTGGCGCCGGATGCGCCGGTGCGCGAAGTGGCGCAGCTGATGGCCAAGTACATGATCCACCGAGTGCTGGTGACCGAGGGCGACGCGCTCTTGGGCGTGGTGTCGCGCATCGATCTGGTGCGGCTGATCGCGGACGGACGCTTCGAGGAAGTGTAGAGCCAAAAGACAACCGCGCTCGCCCGACTCGAAGAACGAGTCATGACGAGCGCGGTCGTGGGTTACAGCACCTGGCTCTTGCGAGTTGGGGCTAGTTGCCCGCGTCGGCGGCGCCTGCGTCAGCGTCGGTCACGCCGGCCACGCACATGGTCACGCTGTTCACGACGGGCGGCAGCGACTTCAGGTAGTACGCCACGTCGAGCGCGTCGGTGGCCAGCATGCCGCCGAAAGCACCCATCGGGCCGGCCGGCATCGGAGGACACAGGGGCTTGCTCTGATCGTCGATGCCCTTCTTGAGCGCACGCACGATCTGCGCGACGGTCCAGGTTTTGAGACCCGTGGTATCCGACGTCAGGTTCGCCGAGTAGATGTGCGACGGAAACATGCTCGGCGGCAGGCCGAGCGCATCGCGCGGGAAGTCGCGACCACCGGCGTACGCCTTGGTCGGGATCGGACGATCCATCGAGTCGCGCGTGGTGTGGCACTCGTAGCAGATGCCGATGTTGGCCGCGATGTAGCGGCCGCGCATCGCGGCAGCGTAGTTCGGCCGGTTCTTGTCGGGCGTCGGCACGGTCGCGAGGTCGAGCACCGGGGTCGACTGCGCGGGCGAGGTGAACGGCACTTCGTTCTGATTGGCCAGCTTGTGGTTCACGCCGGGCAGCGAACGCAGGAACGCCACGACGTTGTCTGCGTCGGCATCGCTCATGTTGCCGAACACCCAGTAAGGCATGAACGGATGGAGGCGCTCGCCCTTGGGATCACCCTTGGGGCGCTTGCCCTTGGTGAACATGTTCTTGATCTCTTGGTCGGTGTACTTCTTGAGACCCGTGTCGTCGTTCGTCAGGTTGCGCGTGCTGATGCAACCCATGCCGTTGCCCGCGGGTGGGATCGCGTCGAGGAAGCAGTCCACGCCGGAGAAGGCCTTGGCGAGGATCGGGCCGTTCTGGTCGCGAGGCGTGTGGCAGTCGCCGCACGCGGCGAGATTCTCGACGATGTAGCGACCGCGCTCCGCATCGGGGGCGGGGGTCGCCGCGACGGCCGCATCGCTGCCCGAGTCGGCAGTGTTTCCGCCACCGCTGTCTTGACTGCCAGCGTCGGCGACCGCGGCGTCATGACCCGCATCAGCCGCGCCGGTGGACTTCTTGTCGCTCTTGCAGCCCGCGAACACCGCGAGCGAGCTCATCATCAAACACAAAGCGATCTGGTTACGCATCGCTTCCCTCTCTCTGGTCTGTGGTTCATTGCGCCGTGCGCGCGACTCACTGGCGAGCACACCCCTCTGCTCCCCCTCGCGGCTGCCTTGACCCCTGCTTCAAGGCACCGATAAAGCAACGTTACGAAGCGGGACTTTCGGCTAGTCAGCGGCCGAAGACAAGCGCGCGGCGCAGCGATCGGCGGCAGATTCCGGGGCATTTCGCCTACGGCAGACCGATCGGCATTTCGCGGCCCTCGGCCTGGTCGACGCGGCGGCAGAACTCGGTGAACACAGGGTACTGCTCGGGCGACACGCGCATCGCCGGCAGCGTGAGGTTGCGCTCGACCACCAGCACGTCGTGGTCCGCGCTGGTCTGCTCCGTGAAGCTTGGCCGGCCTGCGAACGCAGCGGTCAACGCGATGGCAGGCGTGGGCGCAGGAGCCTTGGCCCCGGCAGGCAGATGGATCCGAACGATCAGCTGGCTGTGGACGGGCGTGGGAATCAGCTCCGTGGTCTTGCGACTGGCTGTGCGCGCGAAGCTCGAAGACAGCTCCGTCGACAGGATCGGCGGCAGCGCCAGGCCCCCCTCCACGCGGCGACCAAAGCTCTGGACCTCGATGGCGTACGCCAAGCTGAGGTCGGGCTGGTTCTGCTCGCGGCCGGTGACCTGCAGCGACGAGAGCCTGGCTCCGGGGAACAGTCGCGACACGTAGTCTTGCTCGAAACGGCGGCGCAGCTCGGGCGCGGGGATCTTCTCGAGCTGAGTGCGCCACGAGATGGCCTCGCTGCCGTGCAGCGCCTCGAGCGCGTCGATGTGCGCCGAGCCATCGGCGTGTAAGCTCACCTCGAGACTGAACTTGCGACTGTCTTCGCCCAGCAAGCCCTGCGAGATCGTGACACGCGGTGCGCCCGGCTCGAGCAAGAGCGCCGCTTGGCCGCGCAAGATCGGAGGCATGAAGCCGAACGGCGCCCAGCGTTCGACCGTGAACAGCCACAGCTGCTGCTCGCCGACATCGACGCGCACGAGCAAGTGGTCGTAGGTGTCGGCGTCGGCCATCTCACTCTCGGTGGAGTCGCCCGCGAAGTTGCGAGCCAGGGCGAGCTTCGACGGCACGCCCGCGAGCCCGAGCAGGTAATGCAAGACGCGCGCGCGATTGCCGGCCTTGGCGCGCAACATGAGCGCGGCCTGCGAGAACACGTCGTTGTTGTTCTCGACGTTGGCGAGCACCCAGTCGTAGAGCCGCTCGGCGCGCAGGCGGTAATCGCTGGGCGCGGCCTCGCCGACGATCTGCTTCACCAGCTGCGCGTAGTACGGGTCGTAGAGGTCACGATCGACGAGCGCGTCGCGCAAGCTCTCGATCATGGCAGGCCAGGTCGCGTTGACGCCGAGGCGAATGGAGGGAATGAACTCGCGCGCGGACACCGAGTTCGGTTCGCCGACCAGCGGCAGACTCTGATCGACCTGCCAGTTCAGCACGCGCAGCGCGCCGTCGAGCTTCTCTTCGAGCTTGGGCGCCGGGCCGCGCGGGTCCACGCGATACGGCATGTCCTTGGGCAGGATCATGACCATCTGGCTGTGGTGGAAGGGAACCTCGAAGCTCTTGAAGTAGAAGCGCTCACCGAGATAGCCGTGGGGAAAGCCATCGGCGGGAGCGTTCGCCTGCAGGTACTCGAACTCGACGTAGTCGCCGACCGCAACGTTGGGCAACGAGACGCTGTCCTTGCCGGCGATGGCATCGGCTTCGAGCTTGCGGCCGTCGGGCTTCCAGGCGCGCAGCGTGAGCACCTGCGCGCCTTCAGGCACCTCGACCTCCGCGAGGCGATTGACGGACTCGTCGCTCTGGACTTTCTGCACGGTGTGCACGAGCTCGAGGGACGAGCCGTCCTCGAAGACGCGCGCGGCCATGTAGTCGAGCACGAGCACCTCGGGGCCGTCGTAGCTGCGGCCCGAAGCCTCGAAGTCGGTGATCGCTTTGCGCCCATCCTTGCGGTAGGCCGCGAGCACGTGATGGCCGCCGAGCACCGGCGAAAGGCGGTACAGCCCCGCCATCGACGCGGGCTCCGCAACGAGCGCCGCGTCGAGGGCCGCGAGCGCCATGGCGTTGTCCCCGCGCCCGAGCAGCGAATCGAGCTGCTCGATGACAGCCGAATAAGCACGCGGATGCAGGGCGCGCAGCTCGGCGATCTTGGCGCTGACAGAGGCTTCGTCGCCACGGTTCTTGGCGAGCGCGATGCCCGCCAAGAGCCACGAGAAACGATCCTCGGGGGGCTCGAGGGCCATCAGCCGCGCTTGCTCCTTGTCGGCGGCGGCGAAGTCGCGCTGGCTGAGGTACAGCGTGTACAGCGCGTTACTCTGCGCATCGCAGCGCGACAGCTGCTGCGCCACCTGCGCGGCCTCCGCGTAGCGCTGACGATCGCGCAGCGCTTGCAGCTGCGCCGACAGCGGCCCGCACGCGTCGGGAACCAGCTCGCGCAAGCGCACGACTTCACGCTCGAGCTCGGCCTTGCGGCCCTTGTCGCGCAACAGCTCGACGAGCGCGAAGCCGATGGCGGGCGGCTGGGGCCAGTGCTTGGCGGCTTCGCGCAGGGCGGTGATGGCTTCCCTCACGCGACCGTTCTTGGCCGCGAGCGTGGCGAGCTGCGTCACCGGCGCCCACAGCTCGTGGTCGCGCTTGGCTGCCAAGCCGAGGTAACGAGCGGCGTCGTCGCTGCGCACGTCGTCGGGCAAAAGCGGATCGCCCAGCGCAACACTGGCACGCTGCAAGAGCACCAGCGGCGAGGCGTCGGTCGCGCCGCCCACCGCCGACAGCGTCTGGCGCGCGAGCAAGACGTCGCCGCGCACGAGCGCAGCCGCGACACGCAGATACAGCGGGAAGCCGTCGGTGACCTCGGGCCCGAAGGGCAGCTCCGAGGCGTGGACATCTGCCGCCGTCAGCGGCAGCAGCGAGAGCTCGAGCACGGGATTGGGATGGCGCGCGCTGATGCGCACGGCGAGCGTGTGCGGACCCGCTTCCAGGATGAGCGTGCTGAAGAGCACGCGCGCGTGAAGCTGCGCGCGGCGGTCGATGCGCTGCACCGAGCGGCCGTCGACGAAGAGCTCGACGCTGTTGGGCGTGTCCAGGCGCACGAGGTACTGCCCACTCAGCTTCGTGGTGATCTGCGCCTGCGCCAGCGTGGTGCCGGCCTCGGCGACCGGACCACCGCCGAGGTGCACTGTGCAGCCGCGCGCGTGCACGGTGCGCGTGGCACGCACGCCGCGACCGGCGCCCAGATCGTACTCTTGGCCGAGCACGGCGGCTGGGTCCGCGGGTGGCGGAGCATCGAAGCCCAAAAGCTCGCGCGGACCGAACGGCCCGACGACGCGCAACTCGGTCACACAGCCGAGCGCGCCCGCGATGGCCGCGACCTCGTTCATGTCGCCGCGTCGATACGCGAGCGGCATGAGGACGTCACCCACGGCGGCGCGTGCGGGACCTGCGAGCCCGGCACGCTGCAAGAGCGGCAAGAGGCGCGTACGCACCTGTTCCACGTAGCCCGGCACGCTGCCATCGGCGCCGCCCACGGCATATGCGGCGACCTCGATCAGCGCAGTGGCTTCGGGATCGCCGCCGTTGGCTGCAGCCTCGATGGCCTGCAGGTAGAGCTGCAGCGCTTGACGCGGGTGGCCGTGCACGTCGCTGGCGAGACCCGCGGCGAGCAGCAGACGCGGCGAGCCAGGGTCGAGCTTGCGTGCTTGCGCAAGCTCGGCGTCGAGACGCGCGGGGTCGCCACCGCGCCCGAAGAGCTCGGCCAGGGCCAGCTCGCGCGCGGCATTGGCATCGCCGGGCCTGGCGGCAGCGGCAGCGCGCAGCTCAGCGACACCTGGAGCCTTCGGCGTGGTGGTGTGCAGCCCGCAACCGACGAGCGAAACAAGACTGGCGAGCATCCAATAGCGTTTCATGGCGCACCTCGCCGCACGCCGACGCGCTGGCGCAGTAGTTGATCGGCCGCCTCGATCCAGCTGCGGAACTCGGGATAGTCGCCGGGCGCGACGCGGTCGCGTTCCAGGCGGAACTCCGTACGGATCTTGACGCTGGTCTTCTGGGCGTCGAAGCGCAGCGTGAGCTTGCCCCACTTGGAGCTCGCCTCGCCGCCGCGCGGCACACTGACCGCGCGCATGCCCACGGGCAGCTCGACGGTGCGCTCCTCGGTGTAGGCACGCGCGCTCGCCAGATCGAGCGGCTGAACGCGCGTGGGGGTGCGTGCCATGCTGCGCACGAGATCGTTCAGCACGCTGGGTGGCACTTGCAGCTCGCCGGCATCCCAGCGCGCCAGCTGCGGCACACGGATGCGGTAAGAGTAGCGCACCGACTTGCCCAGCTGGTCGAGTGGTTCGAAGTGCTGGCTCTGCAGCTCGACCCCCGGGTAGAGCGCGCCGAGCGAGCGCTCGAAGCGCTCCGAGCGCGTGCCCGGCGCCTGGTAGTACTCGCGATAGCCGGCCGCCTCGCCGCCCGTCACCTCTTCCTGCGCGTCCACGCGTGCGGAGCCGTCGGCCGACAGCTGCACCGCGAGCGTGCGCGTGCGCAGGTTACGATCGGCGGCGAGCACCGGCGTGTGTCGCAACTCGGCGCCTTCGGGGCCAACCAGCAAGACCATGACGCCTTGATCCTCGGAGGGCAGCTCAGTCATGCCGCTGTGCTCGGCCGTGCCGTCGAGGTAGAGGTCCAGCTCGGGCACGTAGGTGATCGCATGGTCGAACACCGCCAGCGACGCCGGCATGCCCTCGATCGCCCCGTTGTGGCGCGTGCGCACCAACACTACGCGCGCATCGATGCCCGCCTCGCGCAGCATCGTGTACATCAGCGCGGCCTTGTCTTTGCAGTCGCCAAACCCACGCTGCACGATCAGCGGCACGCGATACGGCAGAAAGCCGTGGATGCCGAACTCGAGGCCGACGTAGCGCGTGTGCGTCACGGCCCAGTCGTGGATGCGCTCGACCTTGTCGCGTGTGCTGCTCGCGCCAGCGACCAGCCCCGCTACCGTGCGCTTGAGGGCGTCGTCGGCGTAGAGCTGATCTTTGATCAGGCCCCAGTACCAGCGTCCGACGTCTTGCCAGGTCTTGTAGGTGGAGACGTGCAGGTACGGGCTTTGCTCCGTGACGCCGGGCATGCCGTCCTCGGACACCAGCGCCGGCAAGTTCTCGGCGAGGTAGCGATCGATGCGACGTTTGCCATCCAGCGTGCGCGTGTGGATGAGGCCCTTGGCCTGGGGCTCGTTCGTGAAGATCTCGCGCGCGGCCGGCGTGACCAGCACGTACTGCGAGCGCAGCACCGGCACGAAGTCTTGCCACAGGTGCAGATCACCGAAGTAGTCGGCGTAGAGGTTGCGATGCGCCACGTCGTCGATGCGGTAGCGCACTTCGACCACGTCACCCGGCTCGAGATCGGGGAAGATCACGTTCACCGAGCGCGTGTCGTAATAGATGCGGTACCACGGCTCGCCCAGCTGTTCTTCGTAGGTGCGCACCGACTCGAGCACGCCGCCGTCCTTGCGATACACCCGCGCCAAGCGCAGGTCGATGTGCTGACTGTCTGGATCGTAGGTGAAGCCGTGGGTGCGAAAGCGGCGCGCTCCTTCTTCGTCGTGCACCTCGACCGCGAGCTGTCGGAACGTGGAGCCGAGGCCGTTGTCGAACACGGTCTTGACAGTGAGGTCCTCGAGCACCGTGTAGGGATAGCCGCCATCGGTGAGACGGCGCGCGAGGATCTGCTCCGAGGGCACCGCATACGCCTCGTCGCTGCGCGGCGAGGGGTGAACGACCTCGAGCAACTCGCGGGCTTCGGCGTCCTGGGGCTTGAGCGCAAGCGCCTTTTGCAGGGCCTCAGCCGCGGCCTCGTCTTGCTGTGCGCGCAGCAAGGCACGCGCGTACGCCACGTACACGCCCTCGGCCTCGGGTGCGAGCGCCATGGCGTCGCGGTAGGTGGCCAGCACCATGTCGTCGCGACCGAGCGCGTCGTACACGCCCGCGATGTACAGCAGCGTACGTGCCGAGCCAGGCGTGATCGCGCGCACCACGTCGAGGTGCTCGAGCACCGTCTTGCTGTCGCCACGCGCCAGCGCGTCGTCGAGCAGCGCGCGACGCGCGTCCCCGTCGTCGTAGCGCACGGCGAGCAAGCGCTGCTGCAACTCGAGCGCAGGGACCGGGTGGCCAGCATCGGACTCGACGCTCGCGAGCAAGCGCAAGAGCTCTGGGCTGTCGCCCACGCGCGCCTGCAGCTTGCGCAAGAGCGCGAGCGCGGCCTGCGGCAACTCCAGATCGCGCAGAATGTCGGCACGCGCTTGCATGGCGGCGGGCCAGTCGTCGCTCGACTGCGCAATGCGATCGAGCAGCGGCAACGCGTCTTCCGGTGAAGGACCGCCGGTCCGCAGCGTGGCCTGAAAGAGCTGCACGGCCGAGTCCTGCGGGAAAGCCGCATAGGCGCGATCGGCGAAGCGCATGGTCTCCGCGCGCTCTTCGGCCAGCTGAGCAGCCAGGCGCAGATTCGCTGCGCTCGGATCGAGCTCGGCTGCACGCGCTGCAAACTGCTTGGCGCGGCGCTCGGCCGGGTCGTCGGAACCGGTGAGGTCGAGGTAGCGCGCGAAGTCGGCGAGCACGTCGGCCTTTGGCTTGTCGGCCTTGGCCTGCTCCTCGAACCATGCGAGCGGCAAGAGCGCCGGCCCGGGCAGCGCGACCTTGTCGTTGCCTTCAGCGATGTCGAGCGCGGCGGTCGTGGTCAGAGCCGTGCGTAGGCCCTTGGTGATGCCACCCTTCTCGTCGCCGATGCGCAGCTGAAAGCCCCAGGCCGCATTGGTGTTGCACACCTTCACGAGCAAGCGGTTCCAGTCCTTGTGCGCGCCGACCATCACCACGCTGCGATCCGGGCTCGGGCTGCGATACGCCGCATCACGGAACACCTGCGTCCCGTTCCAGTAGACCTTCACCGCGCCGCCTGCGCCGATCCACAGGCTCAGCGGACGCGCGCGATCACTGTTCACGAAGGTCTCGGCCACGCCGCAGACGTTCTCGAGCGGTCGCATGACCGCGCCGAACGAGACGAAGCCGCTGCGCATGACGTCGGGTAGCTCGCGCCAGCTCACGGGATGCTCGCTGCCAGGGTACTGCGCGAGCAAGTCCGGCGCCTGCATGCGCTTTTGCTCGACCGGGGTCTCGTTGTCGAAGCCGCTCTTGCCTTCGTTATCGAAGGGGCCGATCACGCGAAAGTGCGTGAGGTAGCCCAGCTGCTCGATGGGTGCATGCACGGCCTCGGGATCGCCCAGGCGCAGACGTGCCTGCGCCAGCATGCTCTCGATCATCACGCGCCGATCGGGCGACAGGCGCGCGTCTTTCGTCAGGCGCGTGAGCTCGGCGGTGAGGCGCGCGGGCGTGCTCTTGTCCCAGCTGCCCCACAGCTGCAAAAGCGGCACGACGCCGCGCGGCGACTTGCCGGCGGCCAGCACTTGCGCGGCGAGCTTGGTGTTCTGCGCGTCTGCCGGGTTCTGGGCCTGCGCGCCGCCGCTGGCGGCGAGCCAGGTGCCGCACAGCAGCAGCAAGACACGGCACGTTGGCCACAGGCGGCTTGGCCCCAAAGTCGCGCGAAGCGAGAGGCGGCGAAAGTGTTGAGAATGTTCGTTCAAAGCGCGCGGACCTTGGTCGTGATCGGAAGGGCAAGCATGGCATGGCCGACCCTACCCCTGCACGCACAAGCGAACGGCCCGCTACGGCCAGCGCCCGCGCCAAGCGCCCGTCGACCGAACAGCTCAGCACTTCGGGTGCCACGTGCCGCGACCGAGTGCGCCAGCGGAACGCCGACACTTGCCGTGACGCGCTTTTGGCTGCATACCGTGCCGCGTCGGACATGCACGCTGCCATGCTCATAAGCGCCCTCGTCGGCGCCGTCGTGATCTTCGCCTGGCGCATGCGCGAGACGCGCAGCCCCGTGACCGAGCGCAAGATCGTGATCCCCCCGCTCGGGATGAGCACGGGCTTCGGCATGTTCCTGTATGCACCGACGCGTGTTCCGCTGAGTTGGGCCGCGAGCGCAGTGGCCACCGGCGCGTTACTCCTGGCGTACCCATTGATTCGCACCTCGCGCCTCACGCGCATGGGCGACGTCGTGATGCTGCAGCGCGGTCGCGCGTTTCTGTGGATTCTGCTCGGTCTCATCAGCGTGCGGCTGGCCGCGCGGGTCTACGTCGAGCGCTACCTCAGCCCGCTGCAGACGGGCTCGATCTTTTTTCTGCTGGCATTCGGCATGATCGTGAGGTGGCGCACCGCCATGTGGTTGGAGTACCGAGCCTTGGTCGCGCAGCCTGAGAGCCGTCCGGAGGGGACCACGTCCGAGGCGGGCCGCCAAGCCGGCCCGCGCTGACCGGGCACACGGTCGCACGACGAAACGCGAGCATGGCGATCACTTACGTCATCGAGCAGGGGGTGTTGCGCACGACGGTCGACGCGAGCTTCGCGCTGGCCGAGGTGTTTGCCTACCGGCAGGCCTTGCTCACCGACCCTGCCTACCGCCCCGGCATGCGCAGCCTCGTGGACTGCCGCACGGTGACGACCTTGCCCGACGCCGAGCAACTGCGCGCGCTGGCACAAGACATCGGCATGCGCGAGCCGGCACTGCAGCGCGCGCGCTGTGCCGTGGTGGTCGGCTCGGACGCCGCGTACGGCCTTCTGCGCATGTATGCCGTCTACACCGAAACCGAAGCCAGCCCCGTCACGGTGCGCGGCTTCCGCGAGCTTGAAGCGGCCCTGCAGTGGCTGGACCAGAGCGCATGATCGCGACGAGCGCGCGCTAGCCGAACACCTCCGTCAGCTGCAACGGCGCTGGCTTCGCAGCTCCACCACTCGCCGGTCGTGCCACGTGGCGTGCCGCTGAGGAAATCGCTGGTCCAGCTGACGGTGCTGTTGGGCGCCGGCGTGCGTGCGCTCGCTGGCCACGCGCGAGAGCATCGGCCGCAGCGCGATGGCAGCGACCAGGCCCCCGAAGCTGGTGCGGCCCTGCGCCCAACTCGCGGGCACGCTGCCGACGGTCTCACCGGGCGCCGCGCCCGGAGCGAAGCTGCTCGCCGCTGCAAACGAAGTGCTCATCGGCCACGGGTGGCGCGCGGCGCCAGCGCTCGCAATCCCTCACGGAAAGCGCTCGCGGCCGTAGGCACCGAGCAGCAGCGCCACGTTGTCGTCGCTCTCGAGATCGAACGCCGCGGCGTCCACGAGCAGGCGATTGAGCGGCAGAGTCTGTGCGAGCCAGGCTTGCACGGCCAGCGCGCGCGCGAGCGCTAGCTTCTGCCTGGGCTTCGTGGCGCCGGCCGGCGCATGAGCCTCGATGCGGATCGGCCCCGCCGGGAACGCAGCGAGCAGCCCGCGCAGCAGCGTCCACCGCGGGCGCGCAAGTGAGCCCGCCGTGGCACCGCCGGGAGCAAATAGCCCAGGCAGCGTGACGACGACACCCGCCGGGCGCTGCTCGGCCTGCACGCCCAACTCGGCGAGTCTTTGCAGGAGATCCTGGGCTTGTTCCGGCGAGGCATCGGGCCGACCTGCGCGTGCGCTGCCAAGCGCTCGCTCAGCTGCGAGCAGCGCGCTTTGCGCCGCCGTCAGCGGCGCGGACGGACCTGCCTGCGTGGCCTGCGCCGTCTGAAGCTTCGCCTGCGCATCGGCGACCACCGCGGCATCTGCGCCCAGTGCAACCGCCGCCGTCAGCGTCAGGCGCGCACGCTTCACGAAGAAGCTCGCGACCTGCTCCCGGGCTTGCGCGCCCGGCATGCGCCGCGGTGTGGCAGCGGCCGTGAGCGGCAGTTGCGCGAACGCCGCCGTCGCCTCGGCCTGCGCGAGCCGCGCAGCTTCGGCCTGCTTGGCCTGTGCCTCGGCCAAGAGGCGGGCGTGTTCGTCGGCGGCGCGCGCCGCCTCCGCGGCATCGCTGCGGTGCTGCAGCGCGGCGGTTTGCCGTTCGAGCTCGATGCGGTCGGCCTCGACCTCCGCCGCCTGCAGCAAGAGGCGCGCTCGTAGCTCGTGATCGCTGCGCGCTTCAGTGGTGCGAGCGTCGAGCGCGTCTTGCCGCGCGCGCTGCGCCCGCGCCAGGAGATCCGGCGCGAGCTCACGCACTCGCACGAGCCGGGCCGAGGCGAACAACGGATCGAGCGTCGAGCCGTGCGCGCGGGGGGCGGTGGCACATGCGCCCAGCAGGCAGGCGCAAGCGAGCGCGCGCGCCACGGCTTGCCGCGTGCTCACTTCGTGACCCCCCGGCTCGGCGCGGACTTATGTTCGGCCGCCTCGCGCGCGGCCTTCGCAGACTGCGCGGCCGCTTCGGCCAGCGCCAAGCGAGCAGCTGCCTGCGACAGGGCGTGCTCGGCCAAAGCGCGCGCGATCAACCTATCGGCGAGCGAGAGGGCCGCCCAGGCGATCTGCTTGCGCCTGGTCAGCACGGCAAGCTCGGCGTGGCCTCGGGTGAGCGCCTCGACCTGATCGACGGTGCGCTCGGCGTCTTCGAGCACGGCGCCGGCCACGCTCGCCGAAGGACGCGAACGCAGCTCACGCAAGAGCGCTCGCAGCTCCGCGACGCCAGGGTCCACACTCGCGCGCTGCTGCAAAAGCAATGCGGCGAGCGACGGCTGCGGCTTGTACTGCGCATTCGGCGCCTCGGCCCGCACGTGCCCTGCAGCCCCGAGCCCCAGGCCCGAGCCGCAGAACAGCGCAAGCGCGACTGCCCCTGAAGCACCCCGACTCGTCGCTTTGCACGCGCGCTGCACGGGCGCATCGAAGCACACTCGGATCCGAGAGAAAAGCCCGCACCGGCACCGACTGCGCGACAGGCGACGACGCAGGCCTGATGTGGTATCTCCCGGCCGCGAAGGGCGCCTGGAGGCACGAGCCATGAGTGACGTCGTCGATGCAGCCAGAGCAGTCCGCGCGGGCGAAGAGGTCGACCCCGCAGCGCTCGAGCACTACTTCGCCCAGCACGTGCCCGAGCTCGCAGGCAAGAAAGTCGAGGTGCGACAGTTCCCCGGCGGCCATAGCAACCTGACCTACCTGCTCAAGGTCGGCGAGCGAGAGACGGTGCTGCGCCGGCCGCCGTTCGGCACCAAGGTCAAGAGCGCGCACGACATGGGCCGCGAGTTTCGGATCTTGAGCGCGCTCGCGAAGGTCTACCCGCAAGCCCCCAAGCCGCTTTGCTACAGCGAAGATCCGAGCGTGATGGGCGCGCCCTTCTACGTCATGGAGCGGCTGCGCGGCGTGATCCTGCGTAAGGACCTGCCCGAGGGCCTCGCGCTGTCGGAAGACCAGCTGCGTCAGCTGTGTCTGAACCTGGTCGACTGTCTCGCCGACCTGCACGCGCTCGACTACAAAGCGATCGGCCTCGACGGCCTCGGTAAGCCGGAAGGCTATGTGCAGCGTCAGGTGGAGGGCTGGACGCAGCGCTACAAGGGCTCGCAGACCGACGAAGTGCCCGTGGTCGAGCAGGTCTCCAAGTGGCTCAACAAGCATCGCCCCGCCGACTCGGGCGCGGCCCTGATCCACAACGACTTCAAGTTCGACAACGTGGTGCTCGATCCGAACGAGCCCACGCGCATCATCGGCGTGCTCGACTGGGAGATGTCCACCATCGGCGATCCGCTGATGGACCTGGGCACGTTCATCTCGTACTGGGTCGAGCCGACAGACGAGCCGATCCTGCAGTACTTCCGCGGCGGCCCCACCGATCGGCCAGGCGCGCTCAGCCGCGCACGCCTCTTGGACCGCTACCGCGAGCGCTCCGGCCGCGAGGTCGAAGACCCCGTGTTCTACTACGCCTTCGGCCTGTTCAAGACGGCGGTCGTGGCGCAGCAGATCTACTACCGCTATCGCCAGGGTCTCACCAAGGACGAGCGCTTCTCGCTCTTTGGCATCGGCGTGCAAACGCTGTGCGAGCAGGCCGCCCGCTCGATCGAGAAACAAAGCGCGTGAACACGCAAGCCAGCGCAACTCCCGCGGTCACTGCGCACACCCGCTGGCTTGCGCTGCTTTTATGCGCGTTCGCGTACCTCTACGTGTTCCCGTATCAGGCCACGCTCAACAACCCCAACGAGAACGTCCGCTTCTACATGACGGCGGCCCTGGCGGAGCTGGGCCACTATCAGATCGACGAGCTGCGCGCGCGCTGGGGCTGGGTGAACGATGCCGCAGTGCATGGCGGCCACGTCTGGAGCGTGAAGGCCCCGGGTACGAGCTTCTTCGGCGTGCCGGGCTATTTCCTCTACTTGCACGGCAGCCGCCTGCTTGGGCACGGCTTCGATCGCACCGAGGCACTGTGGGTGTGTCGAGTGACAGGCTCGGTGCTACCCACGCTGCTCTTCGGCTTCGTGTTCTTCGGCTGGCTCGCCCGGCGCACGCGGCACGCCTTCGCACGCGAGACCACGTTCTTCTCGGTGATGCTCGGCTCGCTGATCTACGCCTACGCCCTGATGTTCACCAGTCACACGCTCAGCGCCGCGGTGGCGTTCAGCGCGTTCATGTGGCTCTACGACGTGCGGCACGGCGAAGCGGCTGCGACCACGCAGGGCGCGCTGCTCGCGGGCTTGCTCACGGGCGGTGCGACGTTCTTCGAGTACCCGGGCCTCGCGGGCTCGCTGCCGCTGGCCCTGTACGGCGCGCTCGTGCTGCGCAAGCCCAAGCTCGTGCTGGCGTTCGCTCTCGGCGGCGCGCTGCCCGCGCTCGTGATGATGCACTTCCAGTGGCGCGCCTTCGGCAACCCCTTCACGCCGGGCCACCTCTTCGTCGAGAACGATTCGTTCCGCGCCGCGCACGAGCAGGGCTTGTATGGAGCGGTCGGGCCCAGCGCGGCTGCGCTCTACGGGCTCTTGCTCGACCCGGGTGCGGGGCTCTTGCCACTGACGCCGCTGCTTGCGCTCTCGGTGCCGGGCCTGTGGATCTTGCTGCGCGATCGCGAGCGACGCCTCGACGCCGTCGCACTCATCGCAATCGTGGTGCTGACAGTGGTGGCGATCGCCTCGATGAACAACTGGCGTGGCGGCTGGACCGTGGGCGCGCGCTATTTGGCGCTGTGCATTCCCTTCCTGGCGTGGCCCACGCTCGTTGCGCTCGACGCCTGGGCCGAGCGCTCTGTGCGCACGGCCGCAGCGGTCGCGCTCGGCTGCACGGCCGTGGGCCTCGTCGCTTCGGGCATTGCGTCGGCTTACTACCCGCACCTGCCACCCGAAGTCAGCCGACCGCTGCCGCAGATCTTCGCGGTGCTGATCGAGCACGGCTATGCACCCGCCAATGCCGGTGCGTGGCTCGGCCTGTTCGGCAACGCCTCGATGCTACCGCTGCTGATGGCGGCAGTGCTGGTGCTGTGGCTGTGCCTGCGCACGCTGGCCACGCGCGCGCGCGCTGGCGTGCTCGCAGGCGGCGCATTGCTCGCCGTGTTGCTCATACTGCCGCTGTGGCTGCGACCGAGCAGCGAGCCGGGGGTGCGGCAAGCGCTGGCCTTCATCACGCGGCGCTTCTGGCCCGAAGGTCACGACCAAACTGCGCGCCTGCATGCAGAGCTGAAAGCCCAGGCGCAACCCGCACACGAAGCACTCGAGCGACTCGCGCAGCTCTACCGCGAAGAAGGCCGCGACACCGAAGCGCAGGCCGCGTTGCAAGGCAGGCTGTAGAGGTCAGAGCGCCAAACGATGCAGTCGTTGCCGGCGACGCTTGGGCGGCGGCTGGGTGCCTGTGCGGGACGCTCGGTGCGAATGCGCCGCTCCTCGAACTCTCCGGTTTGCGTGAGAAT
>DASVHQ010000030.1:0-8385 GCA_036382515.1 Polyangiales bacterium
GGCTGATGAGGTTGATGGACTTGGAGAGCATGGCGCCCAAGCCCAACACCAGCCGCCCGAACAAAGAGCACCCGGTCTACCCGTACCTGCTGCGAAACCTCGATATTTCTCGGGTGAATCAAGTCTGGGCGACGGACATCAGCCGCGGCTGCTCGAAGTGGACAACGTGATCATCTGCGCCGGCCAACTCTCGGAGCGCTCGCTTGCGGATCACGGAACGAGCATGCCTACGCACGTGATCGGCGGCGCCGACCAAGCGCTCAAGCTCGATGCCAAACGTGCGATCGACCAAGGCTGTCGCCTCGCGGCTCGCGTCTAGTTTTCACCGCGTTGCTCGAGAGGAACCTCTATGTCCACTCCCAAACAACCGCGCGTCGTGGTCACCGGTGGTGCCGGTGGACTCGGCCGTGCGTTCTGCCTCGTGCTCGCCGAGCGCGGCGGAAAGCTCCTGATCTCCGATCGCGACCTCGCAGGCGCCGAAAAAACGGCGCGCCTTGTGACCGCTGCAGGTGGTACCGCACACGCGGTGAGCTGCGATGTCAGCAAGCGCGAGCAAGTCGAAAGCCTGGTCGCGCTCGCGGAGCAACACCTCGGTGGCACCGACTTGCTCATCAACAACGCCGGTGTCGCAGTAAGCGGCGCGATCGGCGCGATCCCGATTCCCGATTGGGAGTGGATCGTGAGCATCAACCTCCGGGGCACGATCTACGGCTGTCACGCGTTCGTGCCGTACTTCAAGAAGCAGGGCAGCGGCCACATACTGAACGTCGCGTCGGCCGCCGGGTTCTTGTCCGCGCCGGAGATCGGCCCGTACAACGTGACCAAGGCCGCCGTCATCTCCCTGTCCGAGACACTCTGCGGTGAGCTGATCGACCACAAGATTGGTGTCACCGCACTGTGCCCGACCTTCTTCCAGACCAACATTCTCTCGAGCAGCCGTTCCGAGACGATCAACCCACACGCCAAGGCGGCCGCTACGCGCCGCAGGACCAAGTCGCGGCTGCAGGCCGACGACGTGGCGCGCGCAGCGCTCGCGAGCTGCGACAAGAACGAGCTGCACTGCGTGCCGATGCCCGATGGCCTCTGGGGCTGGCGCCTCAAGCGCCTCTCGCCGAAGGCCTACTTCACGCTCATGCCGCGCATGCTCAAGCGCGAACAGCGGCTCCTCGCCCAGTAGCGGTCGTCGCGGCTCGACGTGCAGTCACAGCGCCGCTCGGGCTGGTTGATCGCCGCTCGCTTGTTCTTTCGTCGCGACTCGGCGTCGTGCGTGCTCGACGGGCCGGCGGGCCCGCCTGTGCGCGCCTCCTTGATTCGCGACGAAATCCCTGCGCGATCGACAATCAAACCAACCCGAGCGGCGCTGTCAGTCTCACCGCTTGAGAAAGCCCATCAGCCAAGTCATGGCCGGACGCTTCTGCCCGCTGCTCGACATGAGCCCGGAGTTGGCAAGCCACGTCTGGCCTTGGATGTAACCCCAAAGGGTGATTCCTTTGATGTGGTCGTCGTTCCAGAACATCGTGATCTGACTCTCCATCACGTCCCGCTGCTTGGCGTCGTCAGCCAAGTCGATGTCATATTCGGAGATGTAGACCGGCAATCCCGTGGCGGCGAGCTTGTCGACGTACATCTGCACGGTGTTGTTAGGCACGTTGTACGCCGCGTGGGCTTGTGCCCCAATCGCATCGATGGGCGCACCTGCTGCCTTGATGCGGGTCACGATATCGATGAAGTGGCTGTTGTCGTTTCCGTACTCGATCGTGTTGTAGTCGTTCAGGATCAGGATCGCATTGGGGCAATACTGATGCGCCCACTTGAACGCCTGCACGATCCAATCGTAACCACTGGTGCCTGCGCCCCCTAGCGCAGCCATGTACGACGGCATCGTATGCGGCGGCGGCTCGTTCACGACATCGATCAGTTGAGTGTCTGGGTAGCGCTCGCAGAACAGGCGAATCCACTCCTCGACTTCCGCTCGCTGGTCAGCTTGTGACAGCCCGCTGATCCAATTGGGCTGCTGCGCGCCCCACACGAAGTTGTGCTGCTTGAAAGGGATGTTGTGCTGCTTGGCGTAGTCGTGGACCGCGTCGAGACCTGCCCAGTTCATCTGGTTGCGAACGCCTTCGACGGACCCCCACTTGCCTTCGTTCTCGGGCGTGATCTGGTCCCAATAGTCGGCGAAGTCCGAGCGCACCTTGCCGGCCGTCGTGATGTTGCCGCAGAATTTCACCGGCGTTCCACCCGCGCTTGCGTCGGCTCCTGCGTCGGTCGACATGCCAGTCGTTCCACTCGCGCCGCCGCTGCCTGCTGTGGTTCCGGCAGCGCCGTCAATGCCCGAGTCTGCGCCAGCACCGGTGCCGCCAACACCCGCGCCGCCCGCTGCACCGCTAACGCCGGCTCCGGAGATGCCACCTTGCCCGGAACTGCCAGCAAAGAACACGCCGCCTCCGGAGCCACCGCTCACGGCGCCTCCGGAGCCACCGCTCACGGCGCTTGCACTACTGCGCTTGGTCTGGGCAGTGCAGGCGACCAGCAAGAGCGCGCTCAGCAGCGCGATGTCGATGACGGATTGTCCACGTGCGCGTTTCATTGTGTCCTCGCTTGCTGCAGCAGTCTGAGCCGCTTCAGTTGGTCTGCGTCAGAAGTCCCAGGCGCCACGGCAAGGTGTTGTAGCCATTGGAGGCGTTCGGATCCTTGCCTTGATAGAGGTACTGCAAATGACAAGTGTCGATCTCCAGCTTCTGGTCGTAGCCCGAGCGCAACATTTCGCCGTGGCTTATGTCTTGTGTCCACGGTGAGCCGGTGAAGCTGACGTTCGTCGCGGAGGCGAATGGCGTCGAGTACTCGGCCTGCAGCGGTGTCCAAGTTCCGTCGAGCGACGGCGCCGTCCACGAGCGGAAATAGCGCCGCCCACCCGAGCCGGAATCGAAGGCTTCGACCAGCAACAGGTATTGCCCGGTGCCCTTCATGCTGTACACGTTGCAGGCCTCGAACAGACGACCGGCGGAAGGATCGGACAGCGCGATGACCGGTGTATCGAAGCCGTTCGGGAAGTTGTCGACAGTTGTCTTGGCGCGATACAGGTGGCCGTTGTCGTCGGAGAAGAACAGGTAGCAGTTTGCCTCGTCGCAGATCACCCAGAAGTCGATCCAGCCGCCGTTGCCTTTGTTTTGCGCGACGATGGCCGGCTCACTTGCATAGAAGGTCTTTCCGGCAGACCAGCTCGTCGGATTGGTCGGATCGCTGCTGGTGGAATACACATCGGGCCACTCGTAGACGCGGTACCAAAGCTTCTGCGGGGCAAAGTAAAAGACTTGCGGCGCCACGCCGCCCTGCAGGTACTGCTGTGGCGCAGAGCCGGCAGCGCTCCAATCCGTGAAGTTCAAATACACGGAGTTGTACGCGCCATTGGCGTCGGTCGTGCTCGCGTAGACGTTCCACTGATTGTTGAAGAACACGAGCGTCGGATCTTTGATGCTGGTCAGGTTGTGCGTCGGGTCCGACTTGGGCGCGATGATCGGACCGGTCGACGACCACTTGAAACTGGTCGGAACACCGCAGCTCGGCCCGCCGCTGCCGCTGTCGTGGGTGCCGTTGGCGTCGCTGCCTGCGTCCGCCGAACCGACTCCCGCGTCGCTCCGACCACCCGCAGCGCCACCTGTTCCAGCAAGGGCCACTTGCGGGTCGCCAACGCCGGCGGTGCCGAGCCCAGCTCCGCCTGTGCCACCCGTCAGCGCACTGCTGCCAGCGAAGGGTGCACCTTGGCCCGCTTGTCCTGCCAAAGCTCCACTTGTCTTCTTCGTGCTTCGACACGCAGAGCCGACCATGCCGCAAAGCAGCAAGACAGTGAGCATCGTGGGTGTGGTTCGGTTCATGGCGTCTGGAGATCGAACGAGCTCACGCTGACGGAGCCCCCGAGCGCTTGGGTGGCGTAGTCGAAGATCGCGAAGCGATAGCCCAGGAAGAACTGCCACGCATTGGTCATGGTGAATGCCGGCCCGATCGGTGTGAATTGCTGACCATCGGTGCTGTAGAAGAAGTGCGCCTGACTGTTCGCGCCCGGGTGAATGTCCGCCGAGATCCGCAACCAGACTTTGGCGCCGGACAGCACTTGACTCGTGACCTCGGTACCCGTGTTAGTCGTGGTCCAGTTGGACCCCATGGTGATGTCGTCGACGACAGCGAGCCTCGATGCACCGCCGCTGCGCTTGATGCCGATCCAAGCCGACGAGTCCCGCAAGATCGCGAGACCCGCGGCGTCTCCGTCCATCATCTTCGAGTAGTCGAGTTCGATGGTCGCCGTGGACGTCGGCCCAAGAATGCGATGGGTGAGCGTGTTACGCGCGGAGTACAGATCGCTCGTGACAGTCGCGGCGTGCAGAGTCAGCTGTCCGCCAGCGGACCACTTGCTGTTGTCGGGGTTGTGGTTCCATTCCCATTGGGGGCCCAAAGCCTGCTCCGAGAACGTGTCGACGCCTGTAGCTGGCTTGGTCGTCGCGGGTGGGCGTGGCACATCCGGATAGGGGTACGACGCGCCCCACGCATTGTTTGCCAGCGTTACGCTCGGCCAGCCGTCGGCGCTCCATGTGACGGGCGCCAGCGCGGGGATGCGTCCACCCGGGTACGCGTCGAGAAACGCCATGTAGTACCAATCGCCCTTTTGCGTCTGGACGAGCCCGCCCTGGTGCGGGAAGCCCGCGCCTGCAACCGGTGTTGGGACATGCACCGCAAACGGCTGCAACGTGTAAGGTCCAAAGGGACCGCTGCTGGACTTGAGAACGTACTCACCGTTCGCGTACTGGGTCGTGAGGATGTAGTAGTTGCCGTTGATCTTGTAGAAGCGTGAGCCTTCGAGGCCACCGATGTTGGACGGTGACGTGAACACCGTCTGCGACTTGACCTGACTGAAGCCGTCTGGGCTGAGCTGAGCGACACTGAGCGTGGTGTTGCCGGAGGCGACATACATCGTGTCGTCGTCGTCGATCAGCAGGCCGACGTCGTAGTAGCAGCCGGAGGTCGCGTGCTTGGTCCAAGGACCTTCGGGTGCAGTCGCGGTGTACACGTAGCCGCCGCCACCGCCGTGCATGCAGCCAATCCAGTAGAAGGTCTTGTTGCTCTCGCGGTAGCGCAGCGACGACGCCCAGATCCCGTTGACGTACGCGCGCCCGCCGCTGAGGTCGAACGTGGGTCCGTAGTCCAACACGGGCACCGCATGGCCGATGAATTCCCAATTCACGAGGTCATACGACCGCAGAATCGGCGCACCCGGCGAGTAGTGCATCGTCGACGCCGTGTAGTAATAGGTATCGCCGACGCGAATCACCTCGTTGTCGGCGAGATCCTCCCAGAGCACGGGGTTGGAGAAGGTCGCTGACGGCGGCCAAGGTCCGGTCACGCCGCTGCCGCTGCTGCCGCTGCCGCTGCTGCCGCTGCTGCCGAGAGCGCCTGCGCCACCACCGGATGCCGCTGCGCCAGCGGTGCCGCCAGCGCCACCGAGCACGCCACTGTCTGCTCCGGTCACGCCACCCGAACCCGCGGTCGTCGCGCCACCTGCGCCAACCGTTGCAGGAGCGCCGCCGCTGTCTCCATGCACGCCGGCGGACCCGCTCGGTGCTTTCGACTTGGCAGACGAGCACGCAAGCAACACGCCCGCCGTTGCGAGCACGGACAACAATTGGAGTTGGGAGGTGGTAGCCAGCATAGACGCCACCCAGTCTGCCAGCCGCCGAGCTCCCCGTCACCCGCCTGAGCAGCTATCCCCGGCGGCGGAGCGCATTACCGCCCCCTTTTCGCCGCGAACTGGGCCTCTCAGCTGGCGCCCAGGCGGCGCTTGGCGTCCCAATTTGTGGACTTTTTGCCCGACCGGACGCACCCATGCCTCGAAGCGGGCTTGTCGTGCTCGATCGCTCCTGCGTGCCGGGCCGCTCTTGCCGCGCCACGGGAGCACCAGCAGCGCAACCGCTTCTGGTGCCGGGATCCAAACCCGCACCCGTGCGGTTTCAGATCATGGTGACGACCAGAGGTGCCACCGCTGGCTTGTCAGCGACGTGATCCGAGCAATCAGCCGCCCCGCGCCGCGTCATCCGCCTGCGCAACTAGCCCAGCAGCTAACCCCTCGGCGGGGCCCGCGACAGTTGTGATAAAGTCGTCAGCGGAGTCGCGTGCCCGCGGCCGCGCGCCCTGAAGCCTCGGCCGGTCTCTCGCAGCTGGAAGCCCAATCCCGTTCGGGGACTGAGGAAACCTGGCGCGGGACGTGCATCGGAGACAAGCCATGCGGCGCGCGACACACTCCGGCACAGTTGGTCCTGCCATTTTGATGGTGATGGTCTCCGCCTGTGGTTCGGCGGACCCTGCCGCCGATCTGCCGGCGGGCTGGTCGGGCGCACAGCGCATCACGCAATTCACACAGATGGAATGCGGTGGCCCCCCTGGGATTCCCGGCGCTCCTCCGGAGGCGATGCAAGCGCTGGGCACCGTCAATGGCGTCGATGTTGACTACGAGCACGCACACTTTCGGTGCGAGCAGCAGGTCGAAGGCTTCGTCCGCCGCACAGGTCCAGCGCTCGACATTTTGGTGCAGCCAATCGACATGCACCCAGAGAACGTTGCGGGGTGCGATTGCAGCTATCACATCAAGGCCTCAATCAGGGTCGAGGCCGGCGCGTTCAAAGTCTCGGTCTATCGGCGCTGGGACGGCCTCACCGTCCCCAACGAACCACTGAACGTCGGACAGGCCAACGTGGATGTGCCGCCGAAAAACTAGGAGCCGCCGCCAGGCGTAGCTGCGCAGGCGGGTGACGCGGCGCGGGGCGGCTGGCAGACTGGGCACATGCTTGTAGAGTAGCCCTGGGTTGTTACCTTCCCGGGGCCCCCGCCAGATCCGTACAAGGAGATTGCCACCATACGGCTCTTCCGCTGATGCGTCTCGCGGCTGCCACCTGCTGCCGTCCACTACCTTCAGCAGTGACAGTGACATGCGCTTCGATGTCAATGCATCGAAGATGGGGCCCTGCTGAAGCTTACACCAACACTGGCCTCCTTTGCTCCGCCGGCTTCCGGCTCACAACCGGTTTCCCGACTTCAACGCTCATATGAGGCCATCCGACTCCCCGTTCGCCTTCGGCCTCGGCTCCGGTTGTCCCTCGCCTTCGGCCTACCTTGGGGCGGACGCAGCTGTTGGCGGCCACCGCATGCGTCCGCGAACGCGCCGACCTCGGGGACTCGCTAACCGGCGCCCCGCGTCGCCGGACTTCCCTTGGAACGAACAGGGCCTCCCAGGTTACCGGGCTGTCCTCTTGCTGCGCGCCGTGCTTCCAAACCCCGCCGGCTGTGCTGACCGCTCGCCCACTTCCTGTTTGCGATCAGCACCGTCGCCTTCAGGTGGCACAGCACCCTGGGCATCCGGTATCTGGTAGTTTTCGAGGCCAACTGAACACGGCCCACCTGCTCGCCTGCCTACGCATCGCCGGTGTCGTTACCTTCACCGTCGCAAGGCTGGCTTCCGGCGTGGGCGGCCTCGCCCTTCGCCCGACGGGTGTCGCACCCGCAGGACAACAGACGAAGTTTCATGGATTCATCGCATCCTCCAATCCTCCTCGACCAGCATTTCCTGGTCGCACAATACCGGCTACCGCCCGTTAGGGCATAGATTGCCGCATTTGAGTCCAGGAGCAGCCTTTGGATGGGGCTCGGGGCGAACGTGCAAGTTTGTACCAGAGCGGGAAATGGCGATTCGCGGATCTGCCCTTGGATCTGCAGTTTCCGCATGATTTCTGCCGCGTGGAAGATAGGGTCGGGGGTGACGGTACGTAACCGTCTTGCGGTCGCGGCACTAGATTACGATCAGAATACGGCACCCTGATGGACATGGGTTCCCGTCATTTACGCCGTCATCGCAAGTCTCTCCCCGTTGCACGATTCCGTCGCCGCAATACTCACCGAGCTTACAACCCGGACCGCACTTACCGTAACCTCCTTTGTTGACGCCGTCGTCGCACTCCTCGCCGACCCCGACGATTCCGTCCCCACAGATCGGGCGGCAGTCGCTAGGCGCGACACTAAACCCGCTGAGCGTTAATTTATAGGTCGACGAGGTGGTCTGCCGCTCCGCTTGAAAGACCGCAATTTCATAGACCTTGCCGCTCGCGAGGCCGAAACTACGGACAGAGTTGACATCGAGTGTAGTGCTACCACTCACAGGCGTATGGATCCCGCCTAGATCAACGGCGAGCTTTCCGTTGATAAACACCCACACATCGTCATCACCGGTGAAGTCCAGCGTATAGGTCTTGGTCGAATCGTACTCAAACCAATAATGAACCTCGCTTGTGAAAGAGAAGTTGTGCGGCGGCGCCCCTTTTTCCATATCCCAGTTATCCGCATAGGGCG
>DASVHQ010000031.1:0-11463 GCA_036382515.1 Polyangiales bacterium
GCGCTCCCGGTCACGGGAGCGTTGCGGGTGGCGTGTTCATGATCTCGATCAGACCCCACAGCGTGTACGAAACGATCGGAACGACGACGCCTAGGACGAGGAGCAACCATGGGTTGTCCATCAGCTTGTGCGGCGGCTGCGTGTGTTGCTCCACGGGGTGCCTCCTTCGCTGGCAGCTCGACGGGCGTTGCCGGCGAGCGCAGGTGCGCAGACTCTGCAAGGGGCGTGCCTTCCGACACTTGCCGTCCAGGGGGAGGCTCCGCCTTGCTCACGCCACGTTGCAGGCGCGCAAGTGGATACGGGCGTATACACTCCGCGACCGCGCGTACACACTGCCGCGCACGGTGCATCGCTGCTTGCAGAGAGCCCGTCGATGCCTGGCCATACCACGCTCCCGAGGCCCCTCGCGGGTGGCTCGGGGCCGTCAGGCTGGGCGGGATGCTGCTGACCGTCGCCGCCGTCGGCTGCAAGGCCCCGACCAGTCCGTACGTGTCCCACTCGCTGCTCCAGCTGCCGCTCACGGCGGCAAAGCGCAGGGGCCGGCGCGATTTCGCCACCTCTCTCAGCGACGTGTCGTGGCTTACCGCCGCACGCTCATCCGACCACTTGCTCTAGCGCACGCGTCGCGGCTGCGAGCCTGTGTCAGCCTCGCGACCGCGCTTCACCGCTTGGAGGCACTCATGTTCCGACGAACCACGACGCAGTTTTGCATCCTCAGCCTCGCGCTGGCCCTCGGCCTGGGCTGTCTCTCGCAAGCCGCACTTGCGCAGCAAGCCTCTGGCGCGCAAGCCGCGGACCCAGCCGCAGAAGCACCTGTCGCTGCAGCGCCCGCGCCTGCGACCGACGCATCGGCCGCCGCGGCCGCACCCGCTCCGCAAGCTGCAGAGGCTCCAACCGAAGCGCCGGCCGCCAAGCCCACGCCAGCTCCGTACTCGCTGCCGTTCCAGCTGCGCGCCGCAGCTGTCGCCACGGTCATCCGCTCCGACACCGCGTTCGCTTTCTACGAAAACCCCGTCAATCACAACGGTGGTAACGCCATCGCGAGCATGCTGCTCGCTTCGTACAAGCTCACCGATTCCTTCGCGCCGCTGATCCGTTTGGCCGTGGTCAGCAACTCGCCGCCGTCGGTGCCGAGCGTGCCCGGCGCGAGCGCGCCCGGCGGTGGGTTCGCCGTCGTCAACCCCATGCTCGGCGGGACGTACCTCTTCAAGCTCACCCCCGAGCTCAGGTTGTCGCTCTACCTGTGCTTCACGATCCCGGTCGGCATGGGCGGTGGCAACAAGCCCGATGCCGACGTTGCGCTCGCGGCCAAGTCGGGCATTCTCGCTCGCTCGTCGCTCGACAACGCGCTCTTCGCGGTCAACGACTTCGCGGTTCTGCCGGGCGTCGACCTGGCGTACGTGGCCCATGGTCTGACCGTACAGGGCGAAGCGACGCTGTTGCAGCTGACGCGCGTGCGGGGCGATCAGGCGCCGGCACCTGGCAAGCTCGCGCCCAACCCCGACGCGTCCAAGACCGCCCTGGCCATGGGTGTGCACGTTGGCTACTTTTTCATCCCGGAGCTGTCGGGCGGCGTCGAGCTGCGTCACCAGCGCTGGCTCTCCACGCCCGTGGCGGTCAAGAACGACCTGACGGGCACGCTGCGCGACAACACCACGTTAGCGTTCGGTGTGCGTTGTCACGTCAAGCTCAGCGACAAGATCTGGATCCGGCCGGGCCTGGTCTACGCGATGGGCCTCGATGACCCCCTGCACAAGCAGGGCTACAAGATCGTGCAGCTCGACGTGCCGGTACAGTTCTAGTGCAACCGACGACCCCGCCCCGGCTTTGCCGGGGAGGCAGCCGAAGTTCGACATTTCCGGCAGTCACCCAGCGAACCCGCCGAGCACGGCGGCACGAAGGTCGCAGGCGCCGACGCGGCCGGGCTCGCAGCCTGGGAGCTGCAGGCGGTGGCACCGGCAAGGAATCTCAGGCCGGCACTGGCAGTCTCCGCTCGGTCAGGGTCCATCGGAGCTGGTGAGGGCCTCTTTCTCCGGGCAGCCGGCGTGGACCTGGTCGCCTTGCTCCGCGTCGTTGGATGCGTACGTTCGCAAAGGCCACTCGCCCCGTGCTTTGTTTACTGCTCGGTCTCGCGGCCTGTCAGCGCGTTGCGAGCGGAGGCGGTGGTGGTCGTGCGCTGGATGCGGCGAGCGCTGCAAAGATCGTGGACGCGACCGGCCGGCCGGACGGCGCGGCATCGGGCACGCCGCACCTGCCGCTTGTGCTCATCGCGGACGTTGCCTTGCCCGGCGGGGCGACGCGATTCGATTACCAAGACGTGGATAGTAAGCTCGGGCATCTGGTCGTCTCGCACATGAACGACGGCGCCGTGCTGTTCGTGAAGCTCAGCGATGGCTCGCTGCTCAAGCAGCTCACCGGCATCCCGGTCGCACGCGGTGTGGTCGTCGCCGACGACGCCGGTCTAGTCTTCGTCACCAGCTCGCCGCACACGCTCGTTCTGATTGACGGCAAGTCCATGACTGAGAAGGCCCGCGTGACCACGGGAAACGGGCCCGACGGTGTCGGCTGGGATCCGGTCGACAAAGTCGTCGGCGTGTCCGACCAACAGGACGGTGCGCTGTCGCTCATTCCGAACGCGGGCAGCGGCACGCGCGCGCAGGTGAAGCTCGGCAGTGAAACAGGCAACGTGGTCTTCGACGCACGCCGCGGGTGGTTCTGGATCACGGTGGTCGCAGCGACGCCACCGGATAAGCTCGTCGCGGTCGATCCTGTGTCTGCCAAGATTGAGACCACGATCGACTTGCCGGGCTGCAGCGGCGCCCACGGCTTACGTTTGCACCCTGACGGCGCGAGCGCCTTCGTGGCTTGCGAAGCAAACAACGAGCTGGCGCGCGTCGATCTCGGCCGCGCGAAAGTAGTCGGAACCTCTGCGACTGGCACCATTCCCGACGTGATGAACATCGACGCCGGTCTCGGTTGGCTCTACATGGCTGCCGAGAGCGGTGACCTCAAAGTCTTCGACATCAACAAGCCGGGCGTTGCGCTGATCGGTGGTTTTCATCCCGCAGACAACGCGCATACGGTCGCCGTGGACGAAGCGACTCACCGCGTGTTCTTTCCGCTGATGGCCGGGCCGAACGGGACGCCCGTGCTGCGGATCATGCGGCCAAGCGGGAGGTAGCATCGGGAACTTGGGAAACCATCCACACAACGCACGAGCGCTGCGGGACCGCCGGCTGCTCACTGCCTCGGGGTTCGTACGAGCCACGACGACCAGTGGCGTCGGCATCACGCTGGGCGTGCACCTCGGGCGTCTCGGTCTTCACGGCCGCAGCCTCGGTCTCATCATCTCGGCCGGGCTCGTCGGTGCAGCGCTCGCGGCGCTGGCGGTCACATTCCTTGCAGACCGGGTAGGCAGACGCCGATGCCTGCTTGGGCTCGCCGCGTTGAGCGTGCTCGGCACGATCGCTTTCGCTTGGAGCCGGAGTCCAACGGTGCTGGCGATTGCGGCGTTTGTCGGCATGTTGAACGGGATGGGTAGGGATCGCGGTGCGGCGCTCATCCTCGAGCAAGCGGCCTTGCCAAGCACGACTACGGACCAGGATCGAACGCGCACCATCGCCGTCTACACGATGCTCCAGGATCTCGGTCACGCGCTCGGGGCCGTGTTCGTCGGAGCGCCAGCTTGGCTGTCGAGCAGTGGCGTCACGAGCTCTTCGTCTCGCACGCCACATCCCATTGTCTTCATGGCCTGCGCAGCGGCGTCGCTGCTCGGCCTTCTGCTCTACGCGTCGCTGAGTCCTGCGGTCGATGCCATCCCGGCACTGCATGGCGCTCGACTCACGCCACGCAGTCGCGCGATCGTCACACGCATCGCCGCGCTGTTCGCTGTCGACGGATTGGCAGGTGGGTTTCTCACGACCGCCATGCTGTCGTACTTCTTCTTCGAGCGTTTTGGAGCGACCGAGGGCGTCATCGGTGCGTTGTTCTTCGGCGCGCGGCTGATGAATGCAGCGTCGCATCTTGGGGCAGCCTGGCTCGCCAAGCGGATCGGCCTCGTCAACACGATGGTGTTCACGCACATTCCGTCGAGCCTGCTGCTCATGACGGTTGCGGTTGCACCAAGCTTCGGGGTCGCGGCATGGCTGTTCTTGCTGCGCGAAGGGCTCGTCGAGATGGACGTGCCGACGCGCCAGTCCTACGTGCTCGCCGTCGTCGAGCCGGCAGAGCGCACACTCGCGTCGGGCATCACGAACCTGGTGCGCCTCGCCGCGTGGGCTGTTGCACCTGTGTTCGCGGGCGCGCTGATGAATGGTGACACCATGTACCTGCCGTTGGTGATCGGTTCGGCCATGAAGATTGCCTACGACATTCTGCTTTGGCGGGCATTCCGGAGCATTCGGCCTCCCGAGGAGCTGGCCAAGTAGCAGACTCGATCAGTGTCGATGCCGGTGGTGTGCGTCGGGCACGTGCGGATGGTCATGCACGAGCGCTGCATGCCGATGCGGGTGCGCATGGGGCTCGGTCGTGGGCACGTCTGGCCCGTGAGTGTGCTGGTGGTGTTCGTCGTGCGCATGCAGGTGATCGTGCGCGAGCGGCTCATGCACGTGTCGATGAGAATGACGTTCGCGCAGCAGGGCAGCGACGCCAAGCGCCATCAGGCCCATGGCTGCGAGATCGAGTGGATGCAGGGCATCTCCGACGATCACGGTTGCCGCCAGGGCTCCCACGAAAGGTGCGGTCGCGAAGTACATGGCTTCGCGTGCCGCACCGATCAGTCGCAGTGCGTACGCGTCCAGCACGACCGAGGCTCCGTAGCTGAAGGCGCCCAAGACCAACGCGCCCACGATGATCATCGGCGCTGGCAGCTCACCTGCGACGATCAACCCGATCGTGAGGTTGAAGCCGCCGGCAGCGAGCGCCTTGATGCGCACGATCGCCAGCGGATCACGGAGCGAGAGCCGTTGCGTGAGGTTGTTGTCGACAGCCCACGCCAAGCAGGCCGCAGCGATGGCCGCTGCACCCCAGGCGTCCAACGCCAGCTGCCCCGGCTGGAGCTGGAGCAACGCTGCGCCGGTCACGATGAGTAACGAGGCTGCGATTCCGTAGCGCCCGATGTGCTCCCGGAAGAGCAGCACGGCCAACGCGATGGTGAAGGGGCCTTCGAGGTTGAGCAGCAGCGAGCCTGCAACTGCACTGACGCGATTGAGGCCGACGAGCATGAGCAGCGGGCCGAGCACTCCGCCCGCGACGACGACGCTGACCAAGGCCGGAAGATCTTGGCGCCCAAGCGGTGCTTCTCGCGTTGCGGGCCGCACGGTGCGCCACGCGTGAAGCGCGACGCCCGCACCGAGATACAGCAGACCCGCCAGGACCTGTGGAGAGACCTGTCCCAACAGGCGCTTCGCGATCGGAGCCGACAGACCGAAGAGCGCTGCTGCAAGCAAGCCGTACAACGCGCCGCGCGTGGCGCCGCCGGTTCCAGTATCATCGTGGGACGATGTCATGGCGCGTGGGCCCTGGAGCGGGCGCGACACCCATCATGACGCCGTTGCGGGTGGCGATCCAGGGAACGCGTTGAAGCGGCTCACGGCGGCTTCGTCTCGGTCGCGGGTGTGACGACCTTCGTCTCGACCACCGCGCCTGGCCGCAGTTCCTCCGTGGCCCGGCGTACGACCAGCGCGCCGGGTTGCAGTGCGCCGAACACCTCGAGTAGATCCCCCACGCTCGATCCGCGCTCGACCTTGACGCGCGTGACTTTCCCGTCATCGACGCGCACGACGTAGGTGCCGTCGGTCGATTGCACGATGGCGCTCGGTGGCACGAGCAGAGCAGGCGCGGCGCGGTGCACCGGCCACACGACATCCGCGAACATGCCGGGGGCGAGCGCGCCGTCGGCGTTGTCCACGTCGAGCTCCACGGGCATCGATCGCGTACGCGTGTCGACCGAGCGCGACAGGCGTTGAATCGTGCCGGTGAAGCTGCGCCCGGGCCACGCGCGCACGCTGAACTGTGCGCTCGCGCCCTGGGCAATTTCGCCGACCAGCTGCTCGGGTACCGCGACGGTCAAGCGCAGGTGGTCCACCTGCTCAAGATGGAGCATGGGTGGCGCCGCCGTTAGCTGCGGACCGACCAGCGCGCCCGGATGCACGTTGCGCTCTGTCACTACGCCAGCGAACGGCGCGACCACGCTCAGGTAGCCTTCGAGCTCACGCAGCGCCGTCACGCGACTCTCGTCCACGTGGACGCTGCCTTCGGCCAGCTCGAGCTCATGCTCTGCGACCACACCCGGCGTCTGCGATGCCTTGCGCAGGTGGCTGAGCGTGCTTTGCTCGGCCGCGAGCTTCGCTTCAATCTCGGCGCGCTGCGCGGCAAGCTCCGGCGCGACCACGGTTACGAGCAACTGGCCGCGTTTCACCACGCTGCCGCGGTCGACCAGCACCTTGCCGACGAAGCCGTTGGCGCGTGCGCGCAGATCGACCAGCGACAAGGGCGCGAGCTCGCCCTCCAGGTGTGTCGTCGCTTCGAGCGGTCGTGAGAGCACCGGCAAGACTTCGACAGCGTGCCGAGTCGGTTGGCTCGTCGTTGCCGGAGTCGTCGCCGAGGTGTCGGCGGGCGGTTGGGCGCTGGGCGACGCGCAGCCGACTGCAAGCAGCAAGACCAGTAGCTTCTTCATGCGTGGGCTCCCGTGGCCTGCTGTGCTGTGTCGTCGTCCGGGTCGAGCGAGACCGAGCGTGCCGCACCGCTGCGTCCGATGAGCACGTACAGCGCCGGCAGAAACAGCAAAGTGGCGACGGTTGAAGCCGCGAGGCCACCGATCACCGCACGGCCGAGCGGAGCGGACTGTTCTGCGCCTTCGCCGAGCGCTAGCGCCGTGGGCACCATGCCGGCGATCATCGCAAGACTCGTCATCAAGATGGGTCGCGCGCGAGAGCGAGCGGCGCCGAGCGCGGCCTCGATTTGGCTCTGTCCGCTTTGCCAATTGCTCTTCGCAATGGTCACGAGCAGCACGGCATTTGCCACTGACACGCCGATCGATGTGATCGCGCCCATCAGCGACTGCACGTTGAGTGAGCTACCGGTCGCGGCCAGCGACAGCACCACGCCAGCCAGCACCGCAGGTGTGGCTGCGAGCACGACCAGCGGCTCGCGCAGGGACTGGAAGTTCGCCGCGAGCATTAGCAACACCACGCAGAGCGCGAGCAGCAGGCCTTCGCGCAAGCTGCCGAGGCTCATGCGCATCTGCTCCGCCTGGCCGTGCAGCTCGACGCTCACGCCTTTGGGAAGTGCGCCGAGCGCCGCCACGGCGCGCTCGACTTCGTCTGCGGCCCGACCGAGATCCGAACCCGCCACGTTCGCGGTGACGCTCACAGTGCGCTGACTGTTGTAGTGATCGATCTCGCCCGGCGTGGTGCCGGAACGCACGGTGGCCACGTCGCGCAACAGCAAGGGTGCGGAGCCTTCCTGCGTAATGGGCGTATGCGCGAGGTCATCCGCCGAACGCATCTGATTTTCGGGCACGCGCACTTGCACGCGGTAGCCGACGCCGCTCTTGGGGTCTGTCCAGAAGATCGGTGTGGTCAGCACGCTGGAAGACGTGGCCGCTACGATCGAGCGGCCTGCGCGATCCATGCTGATGCCAAGCTGTCCGGCCCGCTCGCGATCGATGTTCACGTCGAGCGTGGGGTAGTCGAGCGCCACGGGGATCTGCACGTCACGCAGCATCGGCATGCGTGAAAGGCTGGCGAGCAGCCGGTCGGCGATGGGCCTGATGTCCGCGAAGCTCTTGCCCGATACGCTGAGCTGGATCGGTGTCGGTGCGCCAAAGTTGAGCACTTGCGACACGATGTCGCCCGCCTCAAACGAGAAGTGCACTTGCGGGTAGAGCGCGTGCAAGCGTTTGCGTAGCGTCTCTTGTAGCTGCGGCAGGGGTGGATGCTTGCCGGGAGCGAGCGCGGTGAGCAGCACGGCTTCGTGCGGTCCGGCGTTGAAGGTGTAGAGCGCGTTGACGGGGTAGGTCCACTGCGGGCTGCCGATGTTCGCGAGCGTCATGCGCACGCCGGTCTTGCCGACGAGCTCGCGGATCGCGTCGTCCACGCCGCGCACGATGGTCTCGGTCTTCTCCACGCGCGTGCCTGCAGGAGCGCGGATGCGCAGCAAGAACTGGCCGGTATCGACGCGCGGAAACAGCTCGGTGCCGAGCCGCTGTGCCAACCCCCACGCAGGCCAGCACGCCAGTAGATACGCGACTAGCGTCAACCAGCGGTAGCGGATCACCAGCGCCACCCAGCGGCCGTAAGCCTTGCCAAGCGGTGAAGGCGAGCTCACGGCATCGGCGGTCGCGTGCGCTTTCGCCGCGCCGCGCATCAAGCGCGCGGCGAGCACGGGCACGAGCGTGCTCGACAGCAAGTACGACGCGATCATCGAGAAGCCCACAGCCAGCGCCAACGGCGGAAACAACGCACGCGAGATGCCCACCATGAAGAAGGTCGGGATGAACACCGACAGGACGCAAAGCATCGCCAGGAAGCGCGGCTGCATGACTTCGCGCATGGCATCAACGACCGCGCGCCCCGCGGGCTTGCCCGTCGCGAGATGCGTGTGGATGTTCTCGATCGCGACGGTGGCTTCGTCGACCAAGATGCCGACGGCGAGCGCCAAACCGCTGAGCGTCATCACGTTGATGGTCTGGCCTGCAAGCCGTAGCGCGCTGACGGCGGCCAAGACCGACAGCGGGATGGTCAGCACCACGATCAGCGCGGAGCGCCAGCTACGCAGGAAGAGCAGCACCGTGAGCGCGGTGAGCAGCGCACCGAGCAGCCCTTCGCTCACCAGTCCGCGGATGGCGTTCTTCACGAAGACCGATTGATCGAACTCGAAGTCGATCTTCATGTCGTCTGGAACCAGCGCGCGCATGGCCGGCAGTGCTTGGCGGATGCTCGAGACCACGTCCAGCGTGGAGGCGTCGGCACGCTTGGTCAGCGGCATGTAGACGGTGTGCCGTCCGTTCACGAGCGCGACGTTCGAGACTACGTCCGAGCTGTCTTCGACACGACCGACATCGCGCAGCAGCACGGTGGGCCCAGGGCCTGTGCGCAGCGGCAAGCGCTCCAGGTCTTTGGGGCGGCTGACCATGCCATTGGTGATGGCGATAGTGTTGAGGTCGCCGACCCGCACGTTGCCCGCGGGCAAGGTGACGTTGGCACGCGCAACGGTGGTCGCTACCTCATCTGCCGACAACCCATAGGCGCGCAACCGATCGGGGTCGAGGTACGCGACGATCATGCGCACCTTGCCGCCCGTCGGCGGCGGCGCCGAAACACCGGGCAAGGTCGCGAGCAGCGGTCGTACTTTGAATAGCGCGAGATCTTGGATCTCCGCCTCGCTGCGCTGATCGCCAGAGAAGACCAGCTGTCCCACGGGTACCGAGCCTACGTCGAAGCGCACGATGAACGGTGGCAGGGTGCCGGCGGGCATGAACGAGGTCGCGCGGAACGCCATCGCAGTGACTTGAGCGAGCGACTGTGCAACGTCGGTTCCGGGATGGAAGTAGAGCTTGAGCATCCCCATGCCCTGCACGGAGACGGACTCGATGTGCTCGATGCCGTTGATGTACAGGAAGTGGAATTCGTAGTAGCCGACCAACTGGCCTTCCATCTGCGTAGGCGCCATACCGCCGTAGGGCTGCACCACGTAGATCACGGGCACGCCGAGGCTCGGAAAGATGTCAGCCGGCATGCGTCGCAGGCTGAGCCCCGCCGCTGCGATGATGGCGAGCGCAGCGACCAGAATGCTGACCGGGCGACGTAGCGCCATGTGCACGAGCCACATCGCTAGCGCTCCCCGCCCGGCGCGCGCCGCAGGTGATCGACGAAGGGCGCGAGATCGCCTTGGGCACGCGCGAGCAGCAGCGCGGCACGTTGCACGTCGAGTCGAGCGGTCACGTCGTCGAGCTCCGCTTGCGCCAGTGCGCGTTGCGCATCTGCCACGTCGAGGATCGAGGTCAGTCCAGCGTCGTAGCGCGCTCGTGCTTGCGTCTGCGCAGCCGTGGCCGAGGTCAACGCCGCCGGCGTGCTGAGTGCGACGCGCCGTGCTCCTTGCAGCAAGGAGTGAGCGGACTCGAGCTGGCTCTGGGCCGCAAGCGTCACTTCATCGCGTTGCGCTAGCGCTTGGGCTTCGTCTGCGGCGGCGGCGCGGGCCTGGGCGTGGTCTTTCGGCAGATCGAGCAGCGGCCAGCTAAACACGACGGCTGCGGCCCAGTTGGGCACGTCCGGTAGCGCACCTGCCGCCGGGCTGCCGTACAAGCCGCTGCCGCGCGCTGACAAGGCTGCCACGAGCTCCACGCGCGGCAGGTACTCGAACTCAGCGCTGCGTCGCAGCTGCGCGAACCGCGCCGCGCGCGCGTCGGCTTCGCGCACCCGAGGATGCTGCTGCATGTCGCTGGCGACCCGCGCGCGGAGATCTTGGCTCGCAGTCACCAAGTCGGAGTCGGTCGTTTCGATGGTCAATTGCGGTGCGCCCAAGGCCTGCGCCAGCTCTGCATGCCGCAGGTCGCGCGCCTGTTCGGCACGTGCGAGTTGCGTCTGCGCGAACGCCACCTCCGCATGCGCGCGTGTCCCGTCGAGAGCCGGTCGCAGCGCCTGATCGACCAGGGTCTGCACGACCTTGTCCAGCACTTGCGCGCGCTCCACGTTGGCCGCGGCCGATTTGACGGCTTCTTGGGCTGCGACCAGCGCGATGAACGCATCAGCTGCCCCATACGCCACTTCCAGGCGCTGCGCGCTCGTCGCAGCTTGCGCTTGCCGCCGATTGGCCAGCGCGGCGTCGAGCGCCGCGGCTTGCCGCAGCAGCGACACGACGTTCCAGCTGCCCCACAAGCTCGCACCGGTTTGCCAGCTGCCTCCGTCGAAGCTGCGACCGCGAGGGGGGCCGGCCGTCGGTATGAAGCCCGGGGCTGGAAAAAACGAACCTGGCACTGTGTTTCCGGTCGAGCGATTGAGCTCGGCGCTGACCCCGGCGCTCGGCCAATCGTTCGTGCGCGCTGCATCCACACGCGCGGCCGCCGCCTCTTCGCCAGCACTCGCGCTGCGCAGGCGTGGATGGTGCGTGAGCGCGTACTCGACGGCGGTCTCGAGCGTCATCGGCTGCGCCGCCGATGGTTGCGCCTGTGCAGGCGCCGCCGCTGCAAGCGCGAGCAGGCCGGCTAGCATCATGGGTCGTGCGCTCATCGCGGCCCTCTCATGCAGACTTCCCGCTCCGCCGAGGCGTCTTTTCCTGAGAGAAATGAGCGAGCACATCGTCGAAGATCGCGAGTCCTCTCGCCAGGCGTTCGTCGTCGTCCGCATGCGCGCGCGTGAGCCCGTCGATCAACATCGCAACGCCCGCCGCTTCGGATCGATTGAATTTCTCATCCTTGAGATCGATGTCGTGGATGATCTCGGCGACGGCACGCAGGCCGGTTGC
>DASVHQ010000032.1:0-16359 GCA_036382515.1 Polyangiales bacterium
GCGAGGTACAACGAAAGGTTGCAGCATGGCGAACACCCGCATCGAGCTTTGCAACGTGGCCGGGCGCGCCAGCCTGCTGGTCGACGGTCGCGTCGTGTCGGACCGTGCCTGGTGAGTGACGAGAGCCTCGACCCGCAGCAGCTGTCGCTGCTGTGCGAAGTGAACAGCGTGCGCATGCAGAACGGCAAGAGCGGCGTCGGCTCGGTTCGCAACCCGCGGCAATACCTGAAGCCCGGTGACGTGATTCGCAGCGAGATCCCTGGCCTCGGCGTGCTCGAGAATTCCTGCGTGGCGGCCAGCTGAGCCCACGCGCTTTCAGCATTCGCCTCGCACCGGCATGGCGCGCTCGGTAGGCCCGACGCGGCTCTTTCTTGCTAGGTAATCCGAGTTTTCCCGACTAACCTCGACTTGGTTCCGACCGAAGCGCGCTTTGGGGGCCACCCACGTAGTGCGGTTCGTGCGGCCCTCCGGTCGCAGTATCGTGACGGGTCCAACGGGCTCAGCTAGCCTGCACGGACAAGAAGGAGCACGGATGGGAAGCTCAAGGTTGGGGTGGCTCGTGGTCTGCGTCGCGTTGTGTGGTGCCTGCGCCAACCGGCTGAACGAACCCATTCCCGTCGCGAAGGACGCCGGCCCCGACGGCAGCTCGGGCGGCAGCGCCAGCGGTGGCGCGGGCAACAGCGGCAACACGCTCGACGCCGCGGTCGTGCCACTCGACGCGACACCCTCGCTCGACGCCTTCTTCATCAATGATCCTCCCCCGCCGTACTGCGCCCTCGACGGCGCCGTGGGCATGGCCGTGAATCCCGGCGGCACGCCGACCTGCCCGGACGACAAGAACCGCGAAGGCTGCATGTGCCCGAAGGCAGGGCAGACGGCCGCGTGCTGGCCCGGCAAGCGCGTGAACCGCGAGCACGGCGTCTGCAAAGACGGGACCACGACCTGCGTGGCGACGCAGGAGTTCGGTCTCTTGTGGGGTGCCTGCAAGGGCTACGTGCTGCCCACGGCCGGCGCTATCGCCGGGCCCGATGCCTGCCGATGTTTCTCGTCGGGCACCTGGGCGCTCACCAACCTGGGCCCATGCCTGTATACCAACGCCAGCAACAACACCTTCCTGTACTCCAGCCACCTCGACTCGACGGGCAAGATCGCCTGCAACGGTGTGATGGCACCCGGCCCTCCGGCCAAGCCCGCCGAGGACTGGAACTCGAGCACGCTGAAGCTCGACTGCGCAGGCAAGTTCACGCTTTGCTACACGATCAAAGCGGGCGACGTGAAGAACCCTCAGCCCGGTGACTGCGTGCTCGACAAGCAGTGCCTCGACGTGGCCTACGACACCATCCAGGCCGAGCAGAAGCTGCCCAACCTCCCTGGCTGGACGTCCGGCGACAAGGACTGCGGCAACAAGTTCGTGAGCGTCGGCGGCTACGGTGAGATGTCGGTCGAGGGCCAGAGCGTGGAATGCGACAAGGTCGACGACGGCAAGGGCAACCCCTACGTCTTCCGTCGCACGGCCTACTGCCCACCGCGCTGCACCGACACCCCGAATACCGCCGAGTGCAAGGCGTGCTCGACGGGTGGCTCGGGCACATTCTAAAGACGCGCCGCGCTTTGGGGTCCATCCGCGGCTTTCGTCCTCGCTCGGGTCGGTCACGTACGAAGGTACGCTCCCTTCCCTCGCTGCGGGCGCGCTCGCGGCTCCACCCCAAATCGCGCCGCTCATGCTGGAGAACCTGCTGTTTTGGGACGGTTTAGTGCGCAGCAGAACCGTTTGCGAAAGGCTGCGCGGTCCGTATATGGTGTGCGCCCAACCTGCAGGAGCGCTGCCGCATGGACCTGGAATTCAGCAAAGAAGAGCTGGCATTTCGCGACGAGGTGCGAGCCTTCGTCGACGCCGAGCTACCCAAAGACATCCGCGACGCTGTCGACCAGGGCCGGCCGCTGTCCAAAGAACAGCACGTGCGCTGGCAGAAGATCCTGTTCGACAAGGGCTGGGCCGCGCCGAACTGGCCGGTCGAGCACGGCGGCACCGGCTGGAGCCGCACGCAGATGCACATCTTCAGCGACGAGCTGGGTGCGGCTGGCGCGCCGCCGGTGATCGCGTTCGGCATCAACATGGTCGGGCCTGTGATCTACACGTTCGGCAGCGAAGAGCAGAAGAAGCGCTTTCTGCCGGACATCGTCGCGAGCAACGTGTGGTGGTGTCAGGGCTACTCGGAGCCGGGCTCGGGCTCGGACCTCGCCTCGCTCAGCTGCCGCGCGGTGCGTGACGGCGACCACTACGTGGTCAACGGCATCAAGGCGTGGACCACGCTCGGCCAGCACGCCGACTGGATCTTCTGCCTGGTGCGCACCGACCAGAATGCCAAGAAGCAGCAAGGCATCTCGTTCTTGCTCATCGACATGAAGTCGCCGGGCGTGAGCGTGCATCCGGTGATCACCCTCGAAGGTGATCACGAGGTGAACGAGACCTGGTTCGAGGACGTGCGCGTGCCCGCCGACAACTGCATCGGTAAAGAAAATCAGGGCTGGACCTACGCGAAGTACTTGCTCACGCACGAGCGCACTTCGGTGGCGAACATCGGTGCGATCAAGCGCACCTTCGCGCGCGTCAAGCGCGAGGCGACAAAGGTGAAGGTCGGCGACGGGTCGCTCCTGCAGAACCCCGTGTTCGCACGTAAGGTCGCCGACGTGGAGATCCAGATCACGGCGCTGCAGTTCCTGGCGCTGCGCTTGCTCTCGCAGGTGGACCGCGGCGGTGCACCGGGTGCGGAGTCGTCGATGCTGAAGATCCGCGGCACCGAGATCCAGCAGTCGATCACCGAGCTCACGCTGGAAGCCGCTGGCTACTACGGGCTGCCGTTCGTGCCCGAGAACGGCCAGGCCATCGGCCCCGAGTTCACCGCGCGCGCCGCGGCCAACTACTTCAACTACCGCAAGGTCACGATCTACGGCGGCTCGTCGGAGATCCAAAAAGGCATCATCACCAAGGCGATCCTGGGGCTCTGAGCCCCGGCCCGATTCATCGAAGAGGCCGCACATGGATTTTTCATTTAACGAAGAGCAAAACCTGCTGCGCGACAGCGTCCGCAAGTTCGTCGAGAAGAGCTACAGCTTCGAGCAGCGCCGCGCGCTGAGCAAGAGCGAGCTGGGTTTCAGCCGCGACAACTGGCGCGCCTTCGCCGAGCTGGGCTGGACGGCGATTCCGTTCTGCGAAGCTGACGGCGGCCTCGGCGGCAAGGCCGTGGACACCATGATCGTGGTCGAAGAGCTGGGCAAGGGCCTGGTGCTCGAGCCCTACTTCGCGACCGTGGTGTTTGCGGGCGGGCTCCTGCGTCGCGGCGGCGATGCGCTGCGCGCCAAGCATCTGCCGGGCCTGATCGGTGGCGAGACACTCGCCGCGGTGGCTTACGCCGAGGTCGACTCGCGCTTCGATCTCCACAACGTGGCGACCACGGCCAAGCGCGAAGGCAGTGGCTTCGTGCTCGATGGAAAGAAGATCGGCGTGATTGCTGGGCCCAGCGCGGATCTGCTGATCGTGTCGGCGCGCACTTCGGGCGGCGGGCAAGACAAGAGCGGCATCACGCTCTTCGCCGTGGATGCCAAGAGTGCGGGCGTCAGCCGCAAGGACTACCGCACCGTCGACGGCCTGCGCGCCAGCGACGTCACGCTGAGCAAGGTAAAAGTCGATGCGAGCAGCGTGATCGGCGAGGTCGACGCGATCGACAACGGCCTGGCGATCCTCGAGGCCGGCGTGGACGAAGCCATCATCGCGCTGGGCGCCGAAGCCATGGGCGTGATGGAAGTGCTCTTCAAGTCGACGCTCGACTACATCAAGGAGCGCAAGCAGTTCGGCGTGCCGATCGGCAGCTTCCAGGCGCTGCAACACCGCATGGTCGACGTGTTCATCGAATACGAGCAGGCCAAGTCGATGGCCTACATGGCCGCGATGACACAAGACGCCGCCAACAGCAGCAGCGAACTCGCCAAGGCGGCCGCTGCGCTCAAGGTACAGCTGGGCAAGTCGGGCCGCGTGGTCGGCCAGCAAGCCATCCAGCTGCACGGCGGCATGGGCATGACCGAAGAGCTTGCGGTCAGCCACTACTTCAAGCGCATGACCATCATCGATCTGATGTTCGGCAACGCCGATCATCACCTCGGTCGCTACGTCGCGCTCAGCGCGTGAGCGGGTCGTGGGCTCCGTGAGAGGTCGCGCTGCGCTGGTCGTCGAAGGCGGCGCGATGCGCGGCGTGTTCTCCGCGGGCGTGCTGGACGTCTTCCTCGAGCAAGACTTCGATCCGTTCGACTTGACGATCGGCACCTCCGCGGGCGCCTGCAATCTCGCCTCGCATGTCGCCAAGCAATACGGCCGTAACCAGCGCTGCTACCTGCGCCTGATGACGCAACGCGCGTTCATCGATCCGGGCAGGCTGTGGTCGCGCAAACACGTGATGGATCTCGACTGGCTGTGGGATGAGCTCGCACGCGTGGAGCCGCTCGACGTGGCCGCGATCGTGGCTTCGGGCAAGGAGTTCGTGGCGGTCACGACCTCGGCGACCACCGGTCAGCCCAGGTATCTCACGCCCGACCATGCGAGCATGTTCACGGCGCTCAAGGGTTCGTGTGCGCTGCCGATCCTGTATCGCGGCCCAGTCTCGGTCGACGGTGAAGCCGTGGTCGACGGCGGTGTGAGTGATCCGATCGCGGTGGCAGAAGCCTACCGGCGCGGCGCGCGGCGCATCGTGGTTGTGCGCTCGCGGCCAGCCGACGTGGTGAAAGCCACCGGCGCTTCGGACTGGATCTTCTCGTTGGTCGCAGGCTCGCGAGCGCTCGGTGCGGCGATCCGCGGCACGGGCGCGGCGTATCGGCAAGCGGTGGAGTTCATGCAAGCACCGCCCGCCGATTGCCAGATCATCCAGGTCGCGCCTGCCGCACCGCTGCCCGTGGATCGCACGACCCAAGATCTCGCTGCGCTGGAGCACACGTACGAGCTCGGCCGCACACTGGGAGCAGCAGCGATCCTCGACTGGCACGCGCTGAGCTGAAAGCGCAGAGCAATGCGGCGGGGCCGTACGCGCCGCTATGCCTGCGGCGCGTGCGTGCGCTAGTCTGGCCCGCGAGCAGCGCAGGCAGGGGTGACGATGCAAGCCGATCGTGCGAGGTCAGTGAAGCGTGGGCTGATGGTTGCGGCGGGTCTATTCGTCGCCGCGCAGCTGGTTCCCTACGGGCGCGACCATACGAACCCGCCCGTCGGCAAGACGCCCGAGTGGGACAGCGATGCGACGCGGCAGCTGGCGGAGCGTGCCTGCTTCGATTGCCACAGCAACCAGACGCACTGGCCCTGGTACTCGAACGTGGCTCCGGTCTCGTGGCTGGTCACACGCGACGTGAACAAGGGCCGCTCGGCCGTGAACTTCACCGAGCTGCAGTACAAGCAGCGCCGCACCAAGGACGCCTCGGACCAAGTGCGCGACGGCGAGATGCCGCTGTGGTTCTATGCGATCCTGCACCCGAAGGCGCAGCTGACGGCTGCGGAGCGCAAAGCGCTGGCAGACGGGCTCGAGCACACCTTCGAGTAGTCGGCGGCCGACGGCGCCGCGCAACGGCCGCGGGGCGGCCGCGCAACAGCTCGCTCACACCGCAGTGATGCGACCCGACAACAGCTCCTCGTACAGGCGCGCGAGTGAATCGAGGCGCGTCTCGATGACCTCGTCGAGCTGCGGCTGGATTTCCTCGACGCCCACGCCGCTCGCCAGCCAGCAGCGCAGGTGCAAAAGCTGCGGCGCACGCACTGGCCGACCCACGCGACTGACGAGAAAGCACTCCACGCCTTGCAGCGCAGCGATGCTCCGCATCAGATCGTTGGCAAGCATGTGGGCTGCGATGTTGTAGATCTTGCCCACGTGCGAGACCGGGTTCTTGCCGGCCACCGATTCCATCGTCATGGGGCGGTAGGGCGTGATGAGGCCGCTGTGGCGGTTGCCACGCCCGGCCTCGCCGTCGTCACCGGCTTCGGCGGAGGTGCCCGTGACAGTGAGGTAGATCGCACCGGTCGCGAGGTCGTCGCCGGTGTTGACCTCGACCTCGGTGGCCGCGCTCAGGCTTTGCACGTGCGCACGCAGAGCTTCGCGCTTCTGGGCGTAGTCCGAGAGGCTCGACACGTGGCGACTGACGAAGGCGTCGGCGACCGTGAGCGCGAGTCGCTCGCCGTGTCGCACGGCCATCACCTTGATGTCCTCGCCACGCTCCGGATGTGCCGCAAGCGACGCGCTCGAGCGCAGCTCGCGCTCCACGCGCAGCACCAGCGCTTCCACCGGTGAGAGCGGCGCAAAACCGGCGCCGCACGAGGTGTCGTTGGCCAGCCACTGCCCCGTCTGTTGCTGGCGCAAGAAGAGATCGACGAGCTCGGCCGAGCCAGGCCGAATGTGGCAATGGATGCGTACGTGACGCGCCACATTGAGGTTGCGAAGGTGCGAGCGCAGCCACTGCTGGCAGCTCTCCACGGCCAGCTCGGTGACGGGCACCTGCACACCCTTCACCTCGGAGGTGGCGCGCCCTGCCAGGTAGATCTCGATCGGCGCGCTGAGCTCGCCACCGCCGAACACGGGGCTCGATTGCCCGCCGACCAGCAGTACCTTGTCGACGTTGTGGTGCAGGATCGCGCCGAAGCGCTCGAGATAGAAGTTGCACAGCGCTGCGCTCACCTCCTCGGCCAGCGCATCGCAGATTGTGTCCGGATGGCCGAGCCCCTTGCGCTCCACCATCTCCACCGGTTGCAGCGCCACCGGCGGGTCCTGGCAACTCGTCACGACGACCTGCACGCAACTTAGGTACGCTCGAAAGCGCTCGTGTCCATCCGCGGACTTGCGGCTTGGCGTTCCCGACCCATGAGTATGCAGATGCCCAGCGTTCACAACATGACCTCGCACCTCCACGGGCGCGCGATGACAGTCGCCCTGCTCTTGCTCACCTCGCAGCTCATGGCGGCACGCGCGCTGGCCTGTGGCGTCTCGGGCCCCGACGGTGTTTGGTCGTGCAGCCTCGAGGAACACGAGGAATCCGAGCGGCTGCGCTGGCACGTCGGAGGCAGTGGTCTGTACACCTCCACACGCCTGCGCTTCACCCACGGCGTGCGCGGTGACGAGGAACGCGCAGCCGCGGTCGCGTCGGCCACCTACGCCCCGACCCGGCGGCTCACGCTGCAGGGCAGCGCAGGCGCGACGCTCGATGGCCAGCTGCGGCTGCCCACCGGACGGTACGAAATCTCACCAGGGCCACTTTTGGCGCTCGGCGCGGCGTGGCGGGTCATCGACGGACCGCCGTTCCTGATCGCGACCTCGCTGCTGTCGTTCTCGGCCGTCACCACGCAGCTTCCCGGGCCGACCACGCACGCTGTCGGCTACGAGGCGTTCGACCTGCGCGCGGGCGCGCTCTTCGGCACCACGCTGCTGCACGTGCTGAGCCCGTACGCGTTGGCCCGTATCTTCGGAGGCCCGGTGTTCTGGCATCACCAGGGAGCGGCGGTGACGGGCACCGATCTCTACCACTATCAACTCGGCGCGGGCCTCGCGCTGCTCATCGCAGAGCGCCTCGACCTGTTCGTGGAAGGCAGCGCGCTCGGCGAACGTGCCCTGGCGGGTGGCGCGGCCCTAGCGTTCTAAACAGTATCGCCTGGAGCACGATCCACGTCGCGATCCGCCTTCGCTTTCTGCGGTGCGTGCTGAGCTATGAGACGTAGCCTCCGCGCGCTCCTCGAAACCGAAGGCACCTCGCTCGTGTCTCGTGCTCCATGCGACACTGTTTTGTGCCGTGTTGCGTCAGCTGCCTCGGCGCGAACAGCATGCGCTCGACGAACGCTCACTGTCCCGTGCTTCAGCGGTCCGCCAGCTCCAGCAGAAGCACGGTCTTCAGCTTCTCGGGCCGCGTGCGCTGCGGATCGCTCAGGTACAACTCGAGGTGCGCGTTGCCGGGCGTGAGCCCCGCAGCCCGCAGCTCAGCCACGATGCGCTCGAAGCTCGCGCCCTCGCCCGCATACGGACCGATGTGCAAGATGCGACCGTAGCGCTCCGCCGGCACGCGCTCCAGGCGCGCTTGCCTGGCCTCGGCGCTGTCCTTCAGCTTGCCCTTGCTGGTCGCCACCGCGATCGCGCTGTTCAGCTCGGCCACGGACATGTCGCTCGGCATGGCCATGCGCAGACGCCAGCGCCAGCTCTCACGCGGAGCCTGCGCGATCGAGCGCGGCACCTCACCGTCCGCCCACCACCGCGCTTCGAGCGGGCCGATCTTGAAGTCCTCACCAGCCCGCCCAGCCTGCGCCTTGCGCGCGAACTTGAGCGTGTAGGCGAGACCGTAGATGGCGCCGATGCAGCGCTTGAAGCTCTCGCCCTCGGGCGCGCCCTGCCCGTCGAGCGCGAGCACGCGGCGCGCAGGCAACTTCACCACGTCAGCCGTGGCCGAGGCGTCGTAGAGCAGGCTGGACATGGGCAGCCCTGCCGCGCGTGGCGCTGGCTTGCCAGCTGTGCGCGCTTTTGCCGTGCGGCCCGACACCGTGAGCTTGGCCGTACGAGGCCGGAGTGCTGCGCGAGCTTTGCTGGCCATGATTTGGTACCCCGCCGTTTGGCCTGTGCCGAGCTTCAGATAAGCGCGGCCGCGAATTCGGCCAGGCCACGCTGGCTCGCTCTGTCTTCTGCCGCAGCGCGACCGCTGTCATACTACGCAATGTCAGCTCGAGTCATGACCCTCGCGTCCCGGAGACCAGCCATGCGTCACCCGACCCTCCTGTTCGCCCTCGTCCTCGCGGCGTGCACCGCCACACACTCTCAGCCTCGCGGCGACGCCGCGATCGCCGATGCCGCGGCGCTGGATGCGAGTGCCCGCGATGCAGCCGCCAGCGGCATGGACGCAGCTGCGCCCGACGCCAGCCAGCACCCCGATGCCGCCGCGACAGCGCCCGCCTGCAAGGTCGGCGGTCAAACCTACGCGTCAGGCAGCGCGGGGATCCCCGACCCGGTGAGCTGCAACACCTGCAGCTGCGACGCGGGCCGACTCACTGGCTGCACGAAGATCACCTGCCCCAAGCCGTGCCCCGCACACACCAGCTACGCCACGAGCTGCGCGCTCTGCGGCCCCACCGATGCTTGCGAGGTGATGGAGTTCGGCTGCTTTTCGACCTGCAAAAGCAGCGCGGATTGCACGACCGCGGGTTACGGGTTTTGCCTGCAAGGCATCTGCAAGAACGTCTGCGGCTAGCGGTCTGACCGAGGGGTTTTGATTCGACCTCGCGTCCGATCGGACGCCGCCCGCGGCCCCCGCTCTCCTCGAAAGGAGCGCTCGTATTCCTTCGGTCGCGCGCCTCGCGCCCTGCCGCGTCGCGCTCCGAAGTCCGCTCGCTCAGGGTATTGAGATCGGCTCTTCGGTGCGGCTGCCGCGTCGAGAAGACGCCGGCAGCGCGTGCGCCACGGCACGCCGCAGGCCGCGCCAGATCGGCTTGGCGCACAGCAGCGGCAGCACCACGGCCACCAGAAACGCCAGCGTGGCGTCGACCCCGAAGGCCTCGTGGTTCACGGCAGCCAAGCGCAAGCGCGTCGCGGCCACGCACCACGCAAACACGCACCACGCGGTGACGGCAGGCCACTCTGGCACGGACCGAACCGTCCGCGCGCAACTGCATCGCGCTGCGTCACGTTGCGGTGTGCCGCCATCAGCCGACAAACCGGTGCCGGGCCGCCGAAAGGGCAGCACGCGAGCACCGTCGCGAGCTGGTGGGCCGCCGGGCGCCCCGTTTCGAAGGCCGCGTACGCGGCGCTCAGTGACGTTGCGGAACGTGTCTTGTGGGTTGCGCGACATTTGAACGACTCCTCGCTATGCGTCAGCAACGCAGTGCGTGAGCGGTGTCGAGCTTGAAATACGCCCTCGAGCATCATGAAGCCCTCAAGATGTCCGGGGCACGCATCTGGAAGGGATCAACCCTCGTTAAGAAGGCGTTTAGTCACTTTGGCGTCTTCCTGATGCTTTCTTGATGCCTGGGGCCTGCGGCTTGATCACGCGCTGACTTGGGCGGTCGTAGATCAACGTCGCACCTAGCTATTGCCGCGCGAACGCTTAACTTGCCGCGCGCAAGCCAACGACCGAGCGGTCGTGATCTATTGGAGAAATGAAGATGGACGCCGTGTTCGTCGCAATCACAGTTGGTTTCTTTCTCGCCACCTGGGGCCTCGTGCGCCTGTGCGAGAAGGTTTGAAGGAGACCCCATGACCACCCTGATGTGGCTCGGAGGCGGGCTGTCTGTGCTCGTCTTGGTTTATTTGATGTTCGCCCTGCTCTACCCGGAGAAGCTGTCATGACCGGCAACGCCATCGCGCAATGCGGCTTTTACCTGTTGATGCTGACCGCCATCGGCGTACCGCTGGGCGCGTTCATGGCGCGCGTGTACCAGAACGAAGCGCGCTTCAGCCAGCGCTTGCTCGGCCCTGTCGAGCGCGGCATCTACAAGCTCTGCGGCGTCAAGGCCGAAGAAGACATGAGCTGGACCCGCTACGCGGGCGCCGTGATCCTCTTCTCCTTGTTCGGCACGCTTCTGGTCTATGCGCTGCAACGTCTGCAAGCGGGGCTGCCGCTCAATCCGGCGGGGCTTGCGGCGGTTCCTCCCGAGCTCGCTTTCAATACAGCGACCAGCTTCGCCACCAACACCAACTGGCAAGCTTACGGTGGCGAAACCACCATGAGCTACTTCACGCAGATGCTCGCGCTGACCGTGCAGAACTTCGTGTCGGCCGCGGCGGGCATGGCCGTGATGGTGGCACTGTTCCGCGGCTTCACGCGCAAGACTGCGCAAGGCATCGGCAACTTCTGGGTCGACCTGACCAAGAGCACGCTCTACATCCTTCTACCGATGTCCATCGTGCTGGCGTTGCTCTTGGTGTCGCAGGGCGTCGTTCAAACCTTTGGTCCCTATGCTTCCGCACACCTGCTCGAGGCCGCGACTGGTGCCGATGGCGCCAAGGTCGTGGACCAAGTGCTGGCGCTCGGCCCGGCGGCGTCGCAGATCGCCATCAAGCAGCTCGGCACCAACGGCGGCGGTTTCTTCAACGTGAACTCCGCGCATCCCTTCGAGAATCCCACGCCTTTCGCGAACTTCCTGGAGATGCTCTCGCTTCTGCAGATCTCGGCTGCGCTCTGCTTCACCTTCGGAGCGATGGTGAAAGATCGTCGCCAGGGCTGGGCGCTGTATGCCGCGATGACCGTCATCTTCCTGCCGCTGCTCGTGTTGTGCGTGGTGTCCGAGCAGCACGGTAACCCTGTGTTGTCGTCGCTCGGCGTCGACCAGCACGTCAGCGCGCTGCAGGCCGGCGGCAACATGGAAGGTAAAGAGACGCGCTTCGGCATCACCAACAGCGCGCTCTGGGCCACCGCGACCACGTCCGTGTCCAACGGCTCGGTCAACGCCATGCACGACAGCTTCACGCCGCTCGGGGGAATGGTGCCGATGTTCATGATCCAGCTCGGCGAGATCGTGTACGGCGGCGTGGGCTCGGGCATGTACGGCATGTTGATGTACGCGATCATCGCGGTGTTCATCGCCGGCCTGATGGTAGGACGCACGCCGGAGTACCTGGGCAAGAAGATCGAATCCTTCGAAATGAAGATGGCAGCCCTCACCATTCTCTTCCCGGTGGCCTGCATCTTGGTCGGAACGGCGATCGCGTGCATTGTGCCTGCCGGCTCGGCCACCTTGGGCAACCCCGGCATCCACGGCTTCAGCGAGATTCTCTATTCGTTCTCGTCGGGCTCGCAAAACAACGGCTCCGCGTTCGGTGGCATCACCGTCAGCGGCATGTTCTACGCCACGGCGATCGGCATCGTCATGTTGATCGGTCGCTTCTGGCTGATCGTTCCGGTGCTGGCCATCGCAGGCTCCCTCGCGCGCAAGAAGCTGATACCCGCGAGCAGCGGCACGCTACCCACGCACACTCCGCTCTTCGTCACCATGCTCGTCGGCACCATTCTGCTCGTCGGCGCGCTCACCTATTTCCCCGCCTTAGCGCTGGGCCCGATCGCCGAGCACTTGTCCATGTCCGCTAACTGAGGTTTTCCATGAGCACCAAAGCCCAAGCTCGTCCGCTCTTCGAAGGCGCCATCGTGCGTCGCGCGATGCTCGACTCCTTCACCAAGCTCAACCCGCGCCACATGTGGCGCAACCCGGTGATGTTCGTGGTCGAGATCGGCAGCGCGTTCACCACGCTGCTCTGGTTGCACGCGCTGGTCACCGGCCACGGCGAGGCTGCGCCCAGCTTCATCCTTTCCGTCTCGCTCTGGCTCTGGTTCACGGTGTTGTTCGCGAACTTCGCCGAAGCCATGGCCGAAGGCCGCGGCAAGGCGCAAGCCGACACGCTGCGCAAGGCGCGCAAGGACGTGATCGCCAAGCGCCTGAAGACCGCCAAGCGCGACGCGACGCACGAGGAAGTGGCCTCGGGCCAGCTGCGCAAAGGCGACTTCGTGCTGGTGACCGCAGGCGAGCTGATCCCGGGCGATGGCGAGATCGTCGAAGGCGTCGCTTCCGTGGACGAGAGCGCCATCACGGGCGAGAGCGCCCCGGTGATCCGCGAGAGCGGCGGCGACCGCAGTGCCGTCACGGGTGGCACGCGGGTGCTGTCGGACTGGCTGATCGTGAGCATCACCGCGAACCCCGGCGAGACCTTCCTCGATCGCATGATTGCGATGGTCGAAGGCGCCAAGCGCCAGAAGACACCGAACGAGATCGCGCTCGACATCTTGCTGGCAGGGCTGACCGTGATCTTGTTGCTCGCGACGGTCACGCTGTTGCCGTACTCCGCCTATGCGGTGAAGGCTGCGGGTCATGGCACTGCCGTCACGATGACCGTGCTGGTCGCGCTGCTGGTGTGCCTGATCCCGACCACGATCGGCGGTCTGCTCTCGGCCATCGGTATCGCGGGCATGGACCGCATGATTCAAGCCAACGTCATCGCCACCTCGGGCCGCGCGGTGGAGGCGGCCGGCGACGTCGATGTACTCCTGCTCGACAAGACGGGCACGATCACGCTCGGCAATCGTCAAGCGACCACGTTCACGCCGGTCACCGGCGTCAGTGAAACCGAGCTCGCTGATGCAGCACAGCTGTCGTCGCTGGCCGACGAGACACCCGAAGGGCGTAGCATCGTGGTGTTGGCCAAGACCAAGTACGGCCTGCGCGGCCGCGACGTGCATGCGCTCGGCGCGACCTTCATTCAGTTCACCGCGCAGACTCGCATGAGCGGCGTCGACCTGGGCGAGCGCAAGATTCGCAAGGGTGCGGCGGACGCGGTCGAGCGCTTCGTGAAAGAACAAGGTGGCAGCTTCCCCGGCGAGCTGCGGGCGGCCGTGGACGAGATCGCCAAGCTTGGCGCCACGCCGCTGGTCGTTGCCGACGGCGCGCGCGCGCTGGGCGTCGTTCGCCTGCAGGACATCGTGAAGGGCGGAATCAAAGAGCGCTTCGCCGAGATGCGCCGCATCGGTATCCGCACGGTCATGATCACGGGCGATAACCCGCTCACTGCGGCCGCCATCGCCGCCGAAGCCGGCGTCGATGACTTCCTCGCCGAGGCTACGCCCGAGCAGAAGCTCAAGATGATCCGCGACTACCAACAAAAGGGTCACTTGGTCGCGATGACCGGCGACGGGACCAACGACGCGCCCGCGCTCGCCCAGGCCGACGTGGCCGTGGCGATGAACACCGGAACCCAGGCTGCCAAGGAAGCCGGCAACATGGTCGACCTCGACTCGAACCCGACCAAGCTCTTGCAAATCGTCGAGATCGGAAAGCAGATGCTGATGACTCGCGGCTCGCTGACCACGTTCAGCATCGCCAACGACATCTCCAAGTACTTCGCGATCATCCCCGCAGCCTTCGTCACGACCTATCCGGCGCTGGCCGCGCTCAACATCATGCACCTGCACTCACCGACCAGCGCCGTGATGTCGGCTGTGATCTTCAACGCCGTGATCATCGTGGCACTGATTCCGCTCGCACTGCGCGGCATTCAATACCGTGCTGCGTCGGCTTCCACGCTCTTGCGACAAAACGTGCTGGTGTACGGGCTGGGCGGGGTCATCTTGCCGTTCCCCTGCATCAAGCTCATCGACATGTTTCTCACCTCGGTCGGCATGGGCTGAGTCAGCTGCTGCACTCGAAAGGACCTGTATCATGAGCTCTCTACTTCGCCCCGCAGCCTCGCTGCTCCTCTTCTTCACCGTGCTCACAGGCGCGGCGTATCCCGCGCTCGTCACGGCGGTGTCGCAGGTCGTGTTCCCGTCGCAGGCCAACGGCAGCCTGTTGCCTGCCAAGACCGGCGGCGGCTTCGCCGGCTCCAAGCTGATCGGCCAGGCATTCGCCGACCCCAGCTACTTCTGGAGCCGGCCCTCGGCCACGGCGCCGTACGCCTACAACGCCGGCGCATCGACGGGCTCGAACCTCGGCCCAACCAACCCCGCGCTCGCGGACGCGGTCAAAGGCCGCGTGGAGGCGCTTCGTCAGGCCGATCCGGGCAACACCGCGCCGGTACCGGTCGATCTCGTGACCACGTCCGGCAGTGGCCTCGATCCGGAGATCTCTCCGGCCGCGGCGTACTACCAGGTCGGTCGCGTGGCGCGCGTGCGTGGCGTACCGCAAGCGCAGATCCGCGCCTTGCTCGACAGCCACGTGGAAGGCCGAACCTTTGGTATCCTCGGCGAGCCCCGCGTCAACGTGCTGCAACTGAATCTCGACTTGGATCAACTGGCACAACTGGGTGCCAAAGGTAGCGGTGGGGACGTGGCTGCGCATCAATGAACGCTCCCGACAACGCGAGACCTGACCCCGACGCGCTGCTGCGGCGCGTGAAGGCCGAAGAAGCGCGCGCGCAACACACCAAGCTGAAGATCTTCTTCGGCTTCGCGCCAGGCGTGGGCAAGACCTACGCCATGCTCGAGTCTGCGCAGCGCCTGCGAGCCCAGGGCGTAGACGTCGTGATCGGGGTGATCGAAACGCACGGGCGAAAAGAGACTGCAGGCCTGCTGGAAGGCCTGCAGCTCTTGCCGCGCAAACTGATCGAGTACCGCGGCACCAAGCTCGAAGAGTTCGACCTGGCAGGCGCGCTCGCGCGCAAGCCCACGGTGCTCTTGCTCGACGAGCTCGCGCACACCAATGCGCCCGGGATGCAGCACCCCAAGCGCTACCAAGACGTGCAGGAGCTGCTCGAAGCCGGCATCGAGGTCCACACCACGCTCAACGTGCAGCACGTAGAGAGTCTCAACGACGTGGTGGCGCAGATCACCGCCGTGCGGGTGCGCGAAACCGTACCCGACGCCATCCTCGATCGCGCCGACGAGATCGAGCTGGTCGACCTACCGCCGGACGACCTGCTGCAACGCCTGCGTGAAGGCAAGGTCTACCTGCGCGAACAAGCGGCGCGCGCCGTGGATCACTTCTTTCAGCGCGGCAATCTCTTGGCGCTGCGCGAGCTGGCGCTGCGACGCACGGCCGATCGTGTCGACGCCGAGATGCAGGCGTACCGACTCGAGCACGACATCCACAGCACCTGGGCGGCTGGAGAACGCATCCTGGTGTGCGTGAGCCCGAGCCCGGCGTCGGCGCGCCTGGCGCGTGCGGCGCGGCGCATGGCGGCCGGCCTGCGCGCGCCGTGGACCGCGGTCTATGTCGAGCCCACGACGATCGCGCCGATGTCCGAGGCCGACCGTAGCCGGCTCGACGCCCACCTGCGCCTGGTCGAGTCGCTCGGCGGCGACGTCGTGCGCTTGACGGGCGACCGCATCAGCACGGCCTTGCTCGAACATGCGCGCAAACACAATGTCACGCGCATCTTGATCGGCAAACCCACGCACCCGCGGCTGCGCGATCGCTTGCGCGGCTCGCTGCTCGACGACCTGGTGCGCGGCAGTGGCGACATCGACGTGCACGTGATCTCCGGCGACGATGGCGGCGCGCCTGCGCCTGAACCACCGCGCAAGCCACAGGGTCGCGTGGAGCTACGCAACCTCGTGTGGACGACGCTGCTGGTGGCGGCGGCCACGGCGGCCGCTGCGCTCGTGCGCGGCGTGCTCGCATCGCCAGACACAGTGATGCTCTACCTGCTCGTGATCATGATCGTCGCCGTGCGCTTCGGGCGGCGGGCGTCGTTGCTGGCCGCTGCGTCGTCGGTCGCCGCCTACGACTTCTTCTTCGTGCCGCCCTACTACACCTTCGCCGTCTCGGACGTGCGGCACGTGCTCACGTTTGCGATGATGTTCGGCGTCGGGGTCGTGATGAGCAGCCTCACTGCACGTATCCGGCAACAGGAGCGCAACGCGCTCGATCGCGAAGCTCGC
>DASVHQ010000033.1:0-4564 GCA_036382515.1 Polyangiales bacterium
CGCCGCCACTTCCTGGTATTTGCAGCTGTCATCGCAGTCGGTTGCTCTAGGAGCCTGTCGGAGAAAGCCGGACCGAGGGCTTCGAGTCGATTCTCGAGACAGGTTCTTGTGCGAAACCGCAGGAATACTGCGTAGTATTTCGAGGATTTCGCACAAGCAGATGTCCGAGAAGCGGCCGAAGACCGACGGGAGCGCTTTCTCCGACAGGCTCCTAGCTCACGTCGTGTTCACTCATAGAATGGCTCCGATGCGGGCTCGCTCACAACTGAGGCCGACGCTGCGACACGCAGCGACGACGCCGGGCCGAGCAGCGCAGGGGCGGATGGCTCGACACCGAGAGCTGACACGAGCATGCACTGCGCGCTGTGTGCGGCTCCGGCGCTGTCGAAGTGCCGTGAGTCGGCGTGCAGCTCGCTACTTGCACGCGCCCTGCGTGCACGCTCCGAGGCACATCACCGTGCCATGGCCTTTGCCGCTGCCGGTATTCGTCCAGCACACGGTCTTGCCGTTGGCAGCGATCGCGGCTGGCTCGTACTGAGCGGGAGCGAGTGTGGTCGTGCTGCCACCCGCGCGCGGCACTCGCATCACCGTGCCATCGGTGCCAGGGGTACCGGCGTACGTCTGGCTCGTGCTCGCGTTGGTCCAGTAGACGCTCGTGGCGTCGATCGCCATGCCCATGGGCTGGGCTTTGCCCGACGCCAGCATGACCGCAGCGCCGCCAGCGAGCGGGGCTTTCATCACGGTGGAAAGTGGATCGGGGCTGAAGCCGTTGGCGGAGGACACGAACCTCGTCCAGTAGACGCTCGTTGCGTCGATGGCGATCGCAAAGGCGGAGTTGGCGCCGGCTGCGAGCGTGGTCGGTGTGCCGCCGCCGAGCGGCGCCTTCAGCACCAGGCGGTCACTGTCGTTCGAGCCATTGGCCCAGTAGACACTCGTGCCATCCACGGCGATCGCATCCGGACCACTGCCGGGGATCGTGGCGATCGTGACGGGGTCACCGCCATCGAGTGGCACTTTCATCACTGCACCGACGCCGCTCGAGCCCATGTCCGCCCAGTACACGCTCGTGGCATCGACCGCGATCGCCTGCGGTGCAGCCTGCACCGAGAGGAGTCTCTTGGGCGTACCGCCAGCGAGCGGGAGCTTCGAGATCGTGCCGTTGCTCGCCCAGTAGACGCTCGTGGCGTCGACCGCGATGGCCATGGGCCACAGCTGAGCCGTGGCGAGCGTGGTCGGGTCGCCGCCGGACAGCGGCGCGCTCATCACCGTGCCCTCGTTGCCAGTGGTGATCCAGTACGCGGTGGTTGCATCGAGCGCGATGCCCACGGGCCAATCCAAGCCCGAGGCAAGCACGACAGGGGCGCAGGCATTTGCGCACGTGCCGCAGTTGGCCGAATCGCGGCTGGTGTCGGTGAGCGCACCGAAACACTCGGTGCCTGGGGCGTCGTCAGGGCGCGCCACCTTGACCGAGGTGAGCCCGCCGTCCGAGGCACCGATGTCAGCTGCAGCGCTCGCGCCGCCGGTCCCGCTCGCGCTGGAGGTGTTGGTCGCGCCGCCCGCTGCGCCCGCCGCGCTCGTGCTGGCTGCGCCGCCGCCGGACACGCCTGCAGGCTGCGAGTCGCTCGTTGCGCCGCTGCCTTGGTGCACCGTGCCGCCCGCGCATGCGAACGCAAAGCAGAGTAGGGCGGTCAGCACCAGCGGAGTCATGCGCACTCGAAGCATAGTCGAGAGCATGACAGAAGAGCGCCCGTGGACAAGGCCAGCGCCGCGTGGGCAGCGCTGGCTCACGCGCACACCGCGATCCTTTGGTCGCTGACCCGGCTGCACGAAGCGCAGCACCCGTCGCGAGCGAGATAGTCGAGTCACGGCGCACACAGCGGCTCGGCACGCCGTGCTCGCCGCCTGCGCCATCGCTTGATCGCCCGACAAGTCGGCGGATTTCCGTTGTGGGCTCAGTGGCCGGCGTCCGGCGGTAGCACGCCGGTGCAGCGCCCGATCAGGCCACCTTCGAGGCACACGCAGGTATTGGAGCCGCCACGCTGGATCAGGTCGCCCACCGCATAGGTGTTCGTGCCGTCGACGCAAGGCGTCTGCACGCAGACCATGGCGAGCGCACCGGCATCGCCATCGTCCATGCCGCCATCAGCGGCGCCAGCATCGCCCGGAGCGCTCGTGCACGCCTGCGTGAATCGCAGCACGCGGTGCGCGACACCCACCTGGCACGGGCCGGAGCTCGCCAGTGTCAGCGTGAGGAACCGCCCGTAGCCGTCGACCGTGATGTCGAAGGAGCCTGCTTGACCGAACGCACTCGCGAGCCTGCACAGGCCCGGCTTGGACTGCGTGATCTGGAGAGCCGTGGTACCGGCGCGGTCGGTCAGCGTGGCGTGCAACTTGGAGCACTCCCAACCCGCTTGTGGCAGGAGCTCGACGAGAAGACCGGCAGCGGGTCCGTCGGGACACAGGCCGGCACCACCGTCGGGCAAGGACCTCGGCCCGCTGTCGGCTGCCGCTTGATCGCTCGAGTATTTGTACGGCGAGCCGCTGTCGGGCTGCGTCAACTCCGCAGTGGACGCTTGGGATTTGCAGCCGGCGGCTGCAATGGCAAGGCCGCACGCGAGTAGCAGTCGGCATGCCGAGCCAGTAGCAAAGAAGCGCATCATGATGACTCTCCGTTGAGTAGGGGAGGACGAGCCGCGGCGGCGTTGCAGCGTCACGTTATGCAACAGGCATGCCATCGATATCCCGGCAGCCGGGGCGCCTCCGCAGCCTGCGCGCAGCGCGCGCGGCGCACTCTGGCGCATGATGCTGCTGTGCTGACGTAATCAGCAGAGATCTGGCGGGCGAAGCCCCGAACCCCAGCGCAGGCCGGCAGCGCAGACAGCCGGCGAGCGTTCGCTTGCTTGCTTGCTTGCACGGCGCGTTGGCCGTGCACGCGGCCGCGACGGCGACAGGCGAGGCGCGCAGCTGCAGCGTGCTGCCCCGGCGCCTTGTGCCTAAAGCACCAGCCTGTCCGCTGCCCAGCCAAAGCGCCGCATCGGGTCCGCGGTGCAGGCAAGTCACTGCCGGCAAGAAGGGTTGGTCCGCGGTCGGCAATGCGGCGCCCGGCGCTGCCGGATCGAAGGGGCGGAAGTCCGGCGTCTGCTCGGTGCTCGCGGCGCCTTCGTACCAGTGCCAACTTCTCGCCTCGGCCTTGTACTGGAACCAGCCAAGCCGCGTGCCCACGTGCAACGTCCCGGTAGAATCTTCGGCCAGCCCGAACACCTCGGTTTGCAGTGCGGCGGTTTCGCCGCGGCCGAAAGCCGTCACCGCGTCGCTAGCGCCGAGCTTGCGCAAACCTTGGCTCGTACCGACCCAGAGCGTGCCGTCGACAGCGCGCAAGAGCGCGTTGACGGCTGTGCCGGGGCTTGCGTTGCGCAGGCCGCATGGGTCATGCAGCAGAGCTCTGCGCGCCGCCCGCGCGCGCCGACGGCTGCACTCACCGTCGGCCCGAGCTCACGACGCTGCACCGGACGCTGAGTGCGCACTGGCCGGCGTTCGTGGAGCAGGCCGAAGCGGCGGGCGGGCTGCCGACTTCTTTGCTGCGCTCGATCGCCATTACACGGTCGCACGACGGGGCGCGGCGGGGAGGTTCTACACCAGTGCCCAGCACCTCATTAGCCAGCGCTGAGAGCAAGCGCACGCTCGGGCTGCAAGGCTTGCAGCCCATGGGCGGTTCCAGCTGGGCTGCGGTCGTGGCCGCAGCACTTGTCGTCAGCCTGTGGTCGAGCGTCGGGCTGGTCGACACTACGCGCAGCCCATCGACTCCGGTTCGAGCAGCCCTGCGCGAGTGCCTCACGACGCTCTACGGCCAGTCCGGCGACGAGGCGCTGTACTACTTCACCGCATCGCAGCTGCTCGGCAAGCCGTATGCACACACGCTGCCGGATCGCGGCACGGTACCGGAGGCCTTTCAGCGGGCGCCGCTCGCGAGCGATGGACACTGGCATGTGCCGTACCGAGAGGTGCCACTGGAATACCCACCGCTGGTGTTGCCTTTGATCGTCTTGCCGCGCTTGCTGGTGGATCGACCCGAGGCGTATTACGCGCTGCTGCGAGCCTTCATGGCCTTGCTGCTGGGAGCAGCGACAGCGATCGCGCTGCGCGCCCTGCCCGCGCACAGGACAAGCTAACCGGCACCCCGCATCGCCGGACTTCCCTTGGACAGCGGGATCGGCGCCGCAACGCTGATCACCGCCTTGAGTGGAAGCAATCGTCGCGACCCGCGGTCCAACACTCACGACCCGCGCGGGGTGTTCGCTCGGCAGATTCTTGGAACGACAGGCCGCCGCGCTTGCCAGCGATCGCGCGATGCGCGGTCGGAGTCCCGCGAAAGGTGACAGTTGCTTCCAGCATTTGTCTCGCGAAGAGCAAGCCGAAGGTGAGCCGACGTCGGCGGCGATGGCGAAGCCGCCGCACTCGTCAGCGATCTGCTGGCCACGCGTCGCGTCGAGGTCGCATACCACCACGCGCGCACCCTCGGCGGCAAAGCGCTTGCACAGCGCGGCACCGATGCCGTTGCCGCCGC
>DASVHQ010000034.1:0-21075 GCA_036382515.1 Polyangiales bacterium
ATGTACTTCTCGGGGTGGGGCAGGCCGACTTCTTCGATCTGTTTGTTTATCGCCGTGACGACGATCTCGAGGAAGCATTGCCAGGGCGCACGCTCCAGCTCCATCGAGAGCTTGCGCGTGACGAGTCTGGAGCCAACCACCAGCACGAACATCAAGCCCCACGTGAACACGATGGTACCGTTGAGCTTGAATAAGCCGTGTTGCCAGAAGATCATTTGGTCGGGGCTAAGGCGCATGGCTGGCCTCCGCACTCACGTCCCGCGAGCTGCCTGCCGTAGCTCGCGTCAGCCGCTCCACGACGCCGCGTGCCATGAGCAATCCGAACAGGCAAAGCAACAGGCGATGCCAATCGCCGCGCGCGACGAAGTAGAAGCCGAGCAGGGTGACGCTCATGCGCACTAGCAGGCTGCCGAGGAACCACAGCGCAGGCTGAGCGGAGCCGATGCTCTTGCGCACGGTCCACCACAGCCCGCCGAAGAACAGCGTGCCGAGCAGCCCACCGGCCGCCCATGCCAAGAGCCATGTCAGCGCGTCACTCATTGTCATCCTGCTGTTCGTCGTGCATGGCCCGGTCTTGCCGCGTTACCCAGTGCCATGCATTTACACAGCCAATCACGAGACCGGCCATCAAGAGCGCGAGCGTCCAGGAGTGCGAGTCTTGATGCTTGCCGTCCAGCCACAGGCCGAGCGCCGCGCCGAGCAGCGTGGGGATCGCGACCGACCAACCGACCAGCCCCATCATGCCGAGGCCGAACCACACGCCCCGATCGGCGTGCCGCTGTGCTTTGGCCTTGCGCGCGGCCTTCGCACCGACCTGCTCGGCGTAGCTGCCGCGTCGCGGGCTGGGCTGCTTGGTCGGTTCGTCACTCATGTTGAAACCTCGCGAAGCGGTGCAGGAAACCGGTTTCGAGCTTCGCCATGACAGTGCGCACGCTGCGCTCGCGCTCGTCCAGCGTCAGAAACTCTTGCTCCACCGAGTCACGCAGTTGGTCGAGGTCGGTGCCGACGAGTGCGCGCCGCACGGACACCCGCACATCGCGCCCGGTCTTCACGAGCACGCCTTCGTCCACGGCGATGTAGACCTCGCCCTCGGCTGCGGTCTGGTAGATCAGAATGCCGGGTACGAGCGCCGCCACACAGTCGAGGCGCTGTGGCAAGAGGCCAAAGGATCCCTCGCGTGTCTCGGCGACGATGCGCGACACGCCAGTCTTCTCCGCGAAGACCGCAAACGGCAGCAGGACCTCAAGCTTCATGAGCGGTGGCATGTTCGACCTTCGGTTCAGGCTTTGCAGCAGGTTGCGGTTGCCCTTTCGGTTTCGATTCGGCCGGAGCTTTGGTCTTCGCCTCGTCGATCGCTCCGATCATGTAGAGCGCACTCTCCGGGTAGTCTTTGAATTCATCGCGGAGGATTCGCTCGCAGCCAGCGAGCGCGTCTTCGAGGCTGACGAGTCTGCCCTTGTGGCCCGTGAACTGTTCGGTCGTGAAGAACGGCTGAGTGAGAAAGCGCTCGAGGCGACGAGCGCGCGCGACCACTTTGCGATCCTGCGCAGACAGCTGCTCCAGACCGAGCATGGCGATGATGTCCTTGAGCTCGGCATACTGAGCGAGCGTGCGCCGGATCTCCTGCGCCAGGGCGTAATGGCGCTCACCTACGACGCTCGGCGTCGCCATCTTCGAATTGGACTGCAGCGGATCGATCGCGGGGAAGAGGCCTTCGCTCGCGCGTTTTCGCGAGAGCACGATGGAGGCCGAGAGATGCGAGAAAGTGTGCACCGCGGCCGGATCGGTGAAGTCGTCGGCGGGCACATAGACGGCCTGGATCGAGGTGATCGCGCCAGCATCGGTGTTTGCGATGCGCTCCTCCAACCCTGACAGCTCGGTGCCCATGGTGGGCTGATAGCCCAGCCGCGACGGCATCTGGCCCATCAACCCCGACACTTCCATGCCAGCCTGAATGAAGCGGAAGATGTTGTCGATCAGCAGCAGCACATCGCGGTGCTCGTCGTCCCTGAAGTACTCGGCCATGGTGAGCGCGGCGTGGCCCACGCGAAAGCGGCTGCCCGGTGGCTCGTTCATCTGGCCGAAGAGCATCACCATGTTCGGCAAGACGCCGGCTTCCTTCATGTCGCGGTAGAGCTCTTCGCCTTCACGGCAGCGCTCGCCGATCCCACAGAACAGGCTCACACCTTCGTGGTGTCCGATCATGTTGTGGATCATCTCCGTGAGTAGCACCGTCTTGCCCACGCCTGCACCGCCGAAGAGCCCGGCCTTGCCGCCGCGTTCCAGCGGTACGAGCACGTCGATCAGCTTGATGCCCGTCTCGAACACTTCTGACTTGGTGGAGCGGCGTGCCAGCGGCGGCGGCGCACGGTGCACGGAACGCCACTGGACATCGGTCAACGGCCCGCCGCGATCGATGGCGTTGCCAAACACGTCGAACATCCGCGACAGCACGCCTTTGCCCACGGGCGCCTGCAGCGGGCCGCCGGTATCCAGTACGGCGGTGCCACGAGCCAGTCCTTGAGTTGGCGTCAGTGCGATGCCACGTACGTGATGCGCGTCGCGCTGGGCGAGCACCTCGATCACGATCTCGTTTTGCGCGCCTGCGCGCAGCACCGAGTACACGGGCGGCAGGCGCTGCTCGAAGTGCACATCCACGACACTGCCGCGCACCGCGACGACCATGCCGAGATTGGCGGGGGCGGCTTGGTCGTTCATGGCTGCTTTCGCGTCGCGGCTGGGTTTGGTACGCTCCATGTCCAGTTCCGGATCTCCGGCAGGTCCTGGCCGTGCTTTTCGATGTACTGCTTGTGCTCGATCAGCTTGTCCTTGAGCTGTTGCTTCAGGTACACGCCCTTGTCGCCGGTCTGCGGCAAGCGGTCGATCGTGTCCATCACGAGATGGAAGCGGTCCAGCTCGTTCAGCACGGTCATGTCGAACGGCGTGGTGATCGTGCCTTCTTCTTTGTAGCCACGAACGTGGATGTTGTCGTGGTTGGTCCGGCGGTAGGTCAGCCGGTGAATGAGCCATGGGTACGCGTGAAACGCGAAGATGACGGGTTTGTCTTTGGTGAAGAGCTCGTCGAAGTCAGTGTCGCCAAGCCCGTGCGGATGCTCGGACGCCGGCTGAAGCTTCATCAGGTCGACCACGTTGACCACGCGGATTCTCAGCTCGGGCAGGTGCTCGCGCAGGATGGAGACCGCGGCGAGGGTCTCCAGCGTCGGCACGTCGCCGCAACACGCCATCACCACGTCGGGCGCCAAACCCTGGTCGTTGCTGGCCCACTGCCAGATACCGATGCCCTCGCTGCAATGCTTGACCGCGGCATCCATCGTCAGCCACTGCGGCGCCGGATGCTTGCCGGCGATCACCACGTTCACGTAATGACGGCTGCGCAGGCAGTGGTCCATGACTGAGAGCAGGCAGTTCGCATCCGGCGGCAGATACACGCGCACGATCTCCGCCTTCTTGTTCACGACGTGATCGATGAACCCCGGATCTTGGTGCGTGAAGCCGTTGTGATCTTGGCGCCACACATGCGAGGCGAGCAGGTAGTTCAACGAAGCGATCTTGCGTCGCCACGGCAAGTGCGCGGTGACCTTGAGCCACTTCGCGTGCTGGTTGAACATCGAGTCGACGATGTGGATGAAGGCTTCGTAGCAGTTGAACAACCCGTGCCGGCCGGTGAGCAAGTAGCCTTCGAGCCAGCCCTCGCATTGGTGCTCGCTCAGCATCTCCATCACGCGGCCAGTGGGTGCGAGCCACTGGTCATTCGGCACACTTGCGGCGTCCCACTGCCGTTGTGTCACGTCGAAGACGGCTTCGAGGCCATTGGAGAGCGTTTCGTCGGGACCAAAGATGCGGAAGTTGCGCTGCTCGCTGTTGAGCTTCACGACATCGCGCAGAAAAGGTCCGAGCACGTGCGTATCGCCGATGCCGCGGCTGCCTGGAGCGCGTACCTCGGCTGCGTACTCTCGGAAGTCCGGTAGCCGTAGGTCGCGCAGCAGCATGCCGCCGTTGGCGTGTGGATTGGCCCCCATGCGCTTTCCGCCCTCCGGCGCAAGCTCCGCCAGCGCTGGTTGCAGGCGGCCCTGTTCATCGAACAACTCTTCCGGTCGATAGCTTCGCAGCCACTCTTCCAGCAGCTTCAGGTGCTCGGGGTGCGCGGCCGGATCCGAGAGCGGTACCTGGTGTGCTCGGAAGGTGCCTTCGATCTGCAGTCCGTCGACCACCTTCGGCCCCGTCCAGCCCTTCGGTGAATTGAGAACGATCATCGGCCAGCGCGGACGCGCAGACTTTCCACTGGCGCGTGCCTGCGCTTGGATCTGCTTGATCTGTTCGACCGCGGTGTCGAGCGTCGCAGCCATGGCCTCGTGCATCAGCGCCGGCTCGTGGCCTTCCACGAAGTAGGGCGTCCAGCCGTAGCCGCGCAGCAGCTGCTCCAGCTCTTCGCGCGTGATGCGCGCGAGGACTGTGGGGTTGGAGATCTTGTAGCCGTTCAGATGCAGGATCGGCAGCACCGCGCCGTCGGTGACGGGGTCGAGGAACTTGTTGGAGTGCCAGGCCGTAGCGAGCGGACCCGTCTCGGCTTCGCCATCGCCGACCACACACGCGACGATGAGCTGGGGATTGTCGAACGCCGCACCGAACGAGTGGCTGAGCGAGTAGCCCAGCTCACCGCCCTCGTGGATGGAGCCCGGGGTTTCCGGCGACGCGTGGCTTGGAATGCCTCCAGGAAACGAGAACTGAAGGAAGAGTTTGCGCAGCCCGGCTTCATCCCGGCTGATGTCGGGGTAGACCTCGCTGTACGTGCCCTCGAGGTAGGTGTTGCCGACGACGGCCGGCCCGCCATGCCCGGGACCCGAGACGTAGATCATGTCGAGGTCGTACTTCTTGATGACGCGATTCAAGTGCACGTAGATGAAGTTTTGGCCGGGCGTGGTGCCCCAGTGCCCCAGCAGCATGTGTTTCACGTCACCGAGCGTCAGCGGACGCTTCAGCAGCGGATTGTCGTAGAGGTAGATCTGGCCGACCGACAGATAGTTTGCGGCGCGCCAATAGGCATCGAGCTTGCCGAGCAGGTCCGGCGTGAGTGTTTTGATCGTCATGGCTTGCCGTGTTCCTCCCGCAGGCGTCACTTCAGCTTCAGCATGCGCGCGTTGATGGCTACGATCACGGTGCTGGCAGACATCAGCACGGCACCGACTGCGGGACTGAGCAGCACGCCCCATGCGTAAAGCGCTCCGGCAGCCAGAGGAATGGCGAAGGCGTTGTACCCGGTGGCCCAGAACAGATTTTGGATCATCTTGCGGTGCGTCGCGCGGGACAGCTTCACGATTGCGACCACATCCAGCGGATTGCTGCGCACCAGGATGACGTCGGCGGTTTCCACCGCCACATCCGAGCCTGCGCCAATGGCGATGCCCAGATCCGCCTGCGCTAACGCAGGAGCATCGTTCACGCCATCGCCGGTCATCGCCACCAGCACGCCGCGGGCTTGAACTTCCTTCACCTTGGCCGCTTTGTCTTGCGGCAAGACTTCGGCGAAGTACTCATCGAGACCAATTTGGTCCGAAACCCATTTGGCCGTCGCGTTGTTGTCTCCCGTGAGCATCAAGCAGCGGATGTTCAACGCTTTGAGGGCAGCGATCGCTTGCTTGGCCTCAGGTCGCACGATATCGGCGAGGGCGAGCGCCCCTTGCAACTTCCCATCGACGAGCACGAACACGACCGTCTTGCCTTGGGCCTGCAGTGGTTCGACGCGCTTGTCCGCGATCTCGATCTTCTGCTCGCGCAAGAAGCCCGGGCTCACGACGCTCACTACCTTGCCTTCAACTTTGCCTTGCGCACCCTTGCCCGGAATGCTCTTGAAGTCTTCGACAGGCAGCTTCTGCTCGGAAGAAGCGGCGATAGCCTTGGCAATCGGATGCTCGGACCTCGCATCGACGGAGGCTGCGTACTTGCGCAGCGTGGCTTCGTCGATGTCCTGCGACAACAGCAGTGTGTCGGTCACGCCGAATCGGCCTTCGGTCAAGGTCCCGGTTTTGTCAAAGATCACGGCCTGCAGCTTTCGAGCGCCTTCGAACGCCGCGCGATTTCGAATCAGCAGTCCGTTGCGCGCCGCCAAGGCAGTAGACACGGCCACGACCAGCGGCACTGCCAGACCTAGGGCATGCGGACAGGTGATCACCATCACGGTCACGGCGCGTTCGATCGCGAAGGAAAACGCATGGTTCATGAGGACCAGCCACAACACGAGCGTGAGCGTTCCGCTGCCCAGGGCGATCAGCGTCAGCCACATGGCGGCGGTGTCCGCGAGGTTCTGGGTCTTGGACTTGCTTTGCTGGGCCTGCTTGACCAGGTCGATGACCTGCGACAGGAACGAATCTCTGCCTGTGCCTTTGACCTGGATGGTCAGTGAGCCTTCGCCGTTGATGGCGCCGCCGATCACCTTGCCGCCGGTCTGTTTGGTGACGGGAGTCGATTCACCCGTGAGCAATGCCTCATCGACCGAGCTCTGGCCATCGACGATCAGACCATCCGCAGGGATCTTCTCACCCGGTTTGATCAGGACCTTGTCCTCCAGCACCAGCTTGCTCAGTGGCACGTCCTTGACGCTGCCGTCTGGCATGAGCTTGTGGGCGTCGGACGGCATGAGCTTGGCTAGCTCCTCGAGAGCCTTCGAGGCGCCCATCACGGACTTCATCTCGATCCAGTGACCCAGCAACATGATGTCGACGAGGGTGGCCAGTTCCCAGAAGAACATCTTGCCGGCCAGGCCGAACACCACGGCACTGCTGTACGAGTAGGCGGTGGTGATGGCGACCGCGACCAGGGTCATCATTCCGGGCCGCCATGACGCGAGCTCTTTGAACAAACCTTTGAGGAACGGCCAGCCGCCATACCAGAAGACCGCTGAGGCAAAACCGAACAACACGTACTTATCGCCGGAGAAGCTGATGGCTTCGCGCAAGCCCACGAGTTTCTGGAGCAGTGGCGAGAGCACGAGAATCGGCAGAGTCAGAACCAGCGAGACCCAGAAGCGCTTCTGGAAGTCCGCCGCCATGTCACCATGATGGTCGTGGGGGTTGTGATGGCCAGGGTGACCGGCGTGGTCAGGCTGCAGCGTAGCCGTCGGCTTCAGCTGTGCTTCGGCCTTGAGCCAATCGTCTTCGGCGGAGCCCTTTCGATGCCCCTCATCCTGGGAGATGGCGTACGCCCTCCTGGCCACGTCCTCGTGGGTCGGCTTCGTGACGGGCTCGCCTTTGACTGTGCGTTCGTGTTCGTGCATGGCGTCGATTCCTTTCCAGATCCACGTTCCGTCCGACGGATCGTCGGTGCTGCGACTACTTCTTGGTCAGTTTGCCGATCATCAAGGCCAGCAGGATGACAGTCAGGATGCCGGCCGCGGACCAGATCCACATCCCTCCACCCCACGAGCCGCCGCCAGACATCCATCCATGAGTGTCATGCATCATAAAGAGCCTTTCGTCGTGCTGCGCCGCAGCACCTTTACGAGTTCCAGAATCAAGAGTGGGATCGCACCGAGCACCAGGAGTTGCAGACCATGAGCAGGTGCTATCGATGAGGTCCTCAGAAATTGACCGAGCGTGGCGTTGTGTTGGCTCCAGAGCTGGACACCCACGAATCCGAACACGGACAGGACCAGGCGGCTGTTCGACAAGAAGGCGATGCGCCAGATCGGCTTGGTCTCACTGCGTGCGCCGAAGGCCCGCAGCAGCTCGGCGAAGACCAGCACAGCGAAGGCAGACGTGCGCGCGGTCGCTGTGCTGCCCGTTTGGAGCTCGTGCACGTAGACCGCGAACGCGACCGCCGCCGTCAGGAAGCCAGTGAAGAACATCGTGCGCAGGAAGCTAGCGTTCGCGATGCGCTCGGACCGAGGACGCGGTTGCCGTTTGATCACTTCCGGGTCGATCGGATCGGTGGCCAAGCAGAGCGCGGGTACACCGTCTGTGACGAGGTTGACCCAGAGCAGGTGGATCGGCAAAAGCGGGGTTGGCAAGCCGATGACCACGCACGCGGTCATCAAGAGAAGCTCACCGGTGTTACCCGCCAGCAGGTATTGCAAGGTCTTGCGGATGTTGTCGTAGATGCCCCGGCCTTCTTCGACGGCCGCCACGATGGTGGCGAAGTTGTCGTCGGTGATGATCATGTCCGAGGCTTGCTTGGTGACCTCCGTGCCTGACTTCCCCATGGCGATACCGATGTCGGCACCCTTGAGCGCAGGGGCATCGTTCACCCCGTCGCCGGTCATGGCCACGACCGCCCCATTCGCTTTCAAGGCGACGACGATGCGCAGCTTGTGCTTGGCGGTGACGCGCGCGTAGACGCTGATCTCGGGCGCGCGGGTTCGTAACGACACGTCGGACATCTTGTCCAAGTCGACCCCCGAGACCACTTGGTCCTCGGCTGACGCGACGCCGAGCTCGCGCGCGATGGCGAGCGCAGTGTTCGGGTGATCGCCGGTGATCAGCACCACGCGAATGCCGGCGGCCTGGCACTTCGCGATCGCGTCTCTGGCTTGCGGCCGCGGGGGATCCTGCATGCCGCTGAGCCCAACGAACACGAGGTCGCGCTCGACGTCATCGGCGGTGAGCGGCGCGAGCGACGAGGGTTCGAGATCGCGGTAGGCAGAGCCAAGCACGCGCAGCGCACGCGTCGCCATGCTGGAGGTCTCGGCCGAGATGCTGTGCCGATCTGACGTGGTCAGCGGGCGGACGCCGAGGCGTGTGTAGACGTGAGTGCAGCGCTCCAAGAGCGGGCTTGGGGCGCCGTGAACGAATGCGCGCAGCCGGCCCTCGGGCATCCGGCGCAACACGGAGCTGCGCTTGCGATCGGAGTCGAATGGGAACTCGCCTTGCTTCGGAAAGTCTCGCTCGACACGTGCACGATCCCCGCCGGCTTTGGCACCCGCCACCAAGAGCGCGCCTTCCGTGGGATCACCGACAGTCGTCCAGACTCCGTTCGTCTCGACGAGATGCGCGTTATTGCAACCGAGTAGTACGGCCGCGAGCTCGGAGAGTGGCGTGCGATGGCGCTGCTCGACCTTCTTGCCTTCGAAGTGGATCTCGCCTTCGGGGCCGTAGCCCTCGCCGGTAACGGTGTAGCGCTGCCCTGCGACGTAGAGCGCGCGCACGGTCATCTCGCCGAGGGTCAGGGTACCCGTCTTGTCGGTGCAGATGACGCCGGTCGAGCCGAGCGTCTCGACCGCGGCCAGCTTGCGCACGAGCGCGCCGCGTCGCGACATTCGCAGCACACCGAGTGCCAGAGCCACCGTGACGATCGCAGGCAGCCCTTCGGGCACGGCCGCCACTGCGAGACTCACCGAAGTCATGAACAACTCGAGGAGCTTGGTCCCGCGCAGCAGGCCGAGTCCGAAGAGCAACGCGACGATCCCCAGAGTCACCCAAACCAGACTGTGCCCAAACGACGCGAGCTTCTGCTGCAACGGGGTACCTGGCTCTGCAGCGGCTTCGTCAATCAGACTTGCGATCCTGCCCAGCTCACTCCGCATTGCGGTGGCCACGACGACGGCTTGTCCCGCTCCCGCCGTAACCGTCGTGCCCATGAACACCATGTTCTCGCGGTCACCGAGCGGGATCGCGCCGTGTCCGAGCGTCGCCGCCTGCTTTGCCACAGCCTCCGACTCGCCAGTCAACGCTGACTCGATGCAGCTGAGCGACGCCGCAGACAGCAACCGGGCATCAGCCGCGACCATGTCGCCGGCCTCCAGCGCGAGAATGTCACCGATGACTACGCCGGATGCAGGGATCGAGCTGATGTTGCCGCCGCGGCGTACCTTCGCGTGCGGCGCGGTCAGCTTCTTGAGCGCGGCGATCGACTTCTGCGCGCTGTACTCCTGGTAGAAGCCGATCGCTGCGTTCAGCATGACGATCGCCAGGATGACGAGCGCGTCCACGACTTCGCCCAGCACGCCAGCCATGGCGCCGGCGACGATCAGGATCCACACCATGAAGCTCTTGAACTGGCCGAACAGCGTCTGCAGCGGGTTGATTTGCTTGCCGGTTTGGAGCTTGTTCGGACCATCGGCCTTGAGCCGGCGCGTTGCCTCAGGCACCGACAGACCGCTTGGCGCGCTGCCGAGTTGTGCCAGTACCTCTTCGGGAGATCGGCTGTACCAAGCGTCTTCGCCCGAAGTTCCGGCGCCAGCGATCGCCATGCTGATGCGCCGATGCTCGCCGGAGCGTTGCGCAGTGTCAGGCTTGCCTGCGGTCGCCGCGTTGGGGTCGGTGCTCATGTCGAGCCTTTCGCGTGCGGCGCTTGGAACAATGCGCCACACGTTTGAACAACGGCCCGCGCGATCATGATCTCCTCGTCGGTGCGGACGACACGTACCGTGACTTGGCTCGTCTCCGTGGAAATCACCGCCGCGTTCTGAGCGTTGCTCGCTTCATCCACTTCGATGCCGAGGAACCCGAGGCCCTCACAGATTCGCGCGCGGGCGCGCGGCGAGTTTTCGCCGATGCCCGCGGTGAAGACGAGCGTGTCCAATCCACCGAGTGCGGCGGCGTACGAGCCGATCCACTTCTTTGCCTGGTAGCAAAAGAGCGCCACCGCTTCGGCTGCGCGAATGTCTTTGGTCTCTAGCGCGAGCAAGTCCCGCAGGTCAGAGCTGAGCTCCGACACGCCGAGTAGGCCGGACTCGCGGTTCGCCTGTTCGTAGAACTCCTCGGTCGATAGGTGCTCGGTCCGCGCCAAGAACGGCGCGATACCGGGGTCCAGGTCACCGCTGCGCGTGGCCATCATCAAGCCCGCCGTTGGAGTGAAACCCATGCTGGTGTCCACGCTCTTGCCGTCGCGCAGCGCGGCCATGCTGGCGCCGCTTCCGAGGTGGGCGACGATCACGCGGCCCACCGTCGCAGCTGGGTCGCCGAGGCGCGCCAGCTCTTCGACCACAAAGGCATAGGACAAGCCGTGGAAGCCGTAGCGCGTGATGCCCTTGGCTTCGTAGCGCCGCGGCAGCGGAAGCAACCTGGCAACCCGTGGCATTGTGCGGTGAAAAACCGTGTCGAAACACACCGCTTGGGGGAGCTTCGGGTGACGCTGCCCGAACGCCTCGATCAACTCGAGCTCACGAGGCATGTGGTCCGGGTCGTACGCACTGATGCGATGCAGCTCAGCCAACAACTCTGGCGTGACGACTTCAGGCGCGCTGTGCGTCATGCCATGCACCACCCGATGTCCGACCGCTCGGATGGACGCGAAAGCGCCCTGCTGTTCAAGCCAGTCAAGCAGGAAGTCGGTCGGCGGCTGCTCGTGGGGGAGTGCGACGCGTTGCGCATCCGCGACGCCGCGTCGAGCCTCGAACGTAAGAGTCGTTCCGCGGAGGCCGATGCGGTCCAGCTTCCCGTGAAGGCTGGGCTCCAGCTTCTCGCCAAGGGTGTAGAGCGCGAACTTGATGCTCGACGAGCCGCCGTTGATCGCCAGGATCTGTGAGTCAACTGGTTTCACAGCTCCTCCTCTCGGCATCGTGCAAGCCGAGCGCAGCGAGCTGCGCGCAGGTGGAGCTGTAACTCGTGTGTAGAATGCTTCGAATCCCGAGAGTCGCTGCGACCTCGGCGAACATGGGCGTGTTGTCGAGATAGACTACCTGGCACGCCGCGACGTGAGCGAGGTCCAATGCCAGTTGGAACATCTCCGTGGCAGGCTTGCGAATATGGACGAAGCAGGAGGAGACGAAGAAATCCACGAAGGCGTCCAGCTTGAACTTCTGGATTCTGTACAGGTTCAGCTCGCGCGCTTCGTTGCTGACGACGGCGATCTTCAACTGGTGGCGCAGCTTGAGAGCAGCGACCAACTCCAGCATCTCGGGGTAGGGTTTGGACTGCGCAAACATGAAGCGTCGAAATTGCGCGCGCGTAAATGGGCGCTTCTGGTGGAAGACCACTAGGCCCAAGTACTGCTCCAGCGTAAGTCGTCCGGCTTCGTAGGTCTCGAAGGTCAGGCGATGCCGCTTGTCCAGCTCGGCGAACTCGATTCGGAAATGTGTTGCGGCGCGCCTGCGAGCGCGATGATCCCAGCCGTCGGTGAGCAACACGCCACCGATGTCGACAAACGCGCAAGTGATGGCTGGTGTCTTCTTCATCCTCCGTTCCTTAATCGAGCAGGGTCAGTGGTGCCAAAGGATCAGCGCGTTCTCCAGCGGGATCTCCGCACCGTCGTAGCGGGGGATGACTCGCGCCGTATAGTCCGTGGCTGGACGAGCCGCAGGCACCGCTGCGCTGTATACGTCGATGCCTGCCCGGTCGGCCGAGCGCCGACCGCGCTTCATCTTTTGTCTGACGGACTCACCGTTCACGACGCCGTCGGCATACAGCTCTACCTGGACCGCCTTGGGGTCCAGGTCACCGAGACGGAGCTGAACCTCGAATACGTGCTGTTCGCCGTGCGTTTCGACCTTCACCTCACCGAAGCGCAGAGCGGACCACCTCTTTTCCAGACTGTGCTTCCAATCGACCAACTGGTTGCCGAACACGCCGTTGTTGGTGCTGCGCCGACGGTAGGCGGTGGCTGCGGGGAGGTAGTGCTGCTCGGTGTATTCCCGTACGGCACGGTCTGCGGAGAACCTCGGCGTCAGCTGCGCCATGCTTTCGCGTATGCGCGTGACCCACGCACTGGGCAGGCCGCTCGGGTCTCGGTCATAGAACTGTGGGACCACTTCGTGCTCGAGCAGGTCGTAGAGTGCGTCGGCTTCGAGCGCGTCCCACGCGGGATCCTCGTCATGTTCCTGCCCGTCACCCAGCGCCCATCCGACTTTCGGCGAGTAGGCCTCCGCCCACCAACCGTCGAGCTCCGAGAGATTGAGTCCGCCGTTGACGAGCACCTTCATGCCGCTGGTTCCGCACGCCTCCCAGGGCCTGCGCGGCGTGTTGATCCAGACGTCCACACCCTGCACGAGGTGCTCGGTCAGCAGCATGTCGTAGTCGCTCAAAAAGACGACATGCGGCCTGGCCTCTGGCTTTCGGATGAAGCCTATCCACTCGAGGATCAACGCTTGCCCGGCTTGGTCGTGCGGGTGGGCCTTGCCGGCGATGATCAGCTGCACCGGGCGCGCAGCGTTGGCCAGAAGGCGAAGCAAGCGTGTTGGATCGTGGAGCAGCAGATTCGGTCGTTTGTATGTCGCGAAGCGGCGTGCAAAACCAAGGGTCAACGCGTTCGGATCGAACAGATGTTTCACTCGGTCCACCGCCTCGTGTGCGGCGCCAGCTGCGGCGAGCTGCCGGGACAACCGTTGCCGGGCGTACTCGACGAGCGATTGCCGGGCGTCGGTGCGAAGTTGCCAGAGCCTTTCGTCGGAGACGCGGCGAATGTCCTGCGCTAGCGTTTCGGTCGTGCCTAGCCAGCGAGCCTTTCCGCAGGCTTGCGTCCAGAGGTCGTCAGCGGGCGCAGAGTCCCAGGTCGGCATGTGGACGCCGTTGGTCACATGGCCGACGGGCACTTCGTCGGCCGGCCAGCGCGCGAACAAGGGTTGGAAGATGTGACGGCTCACCTTTCCGTGCAGGCGGCTGACGCCGTTGACTGCGCCGCTTCCATGCACCGCGAGATAGGCCATGTTGAAGCTCTCGGTTGAATCGTCTCCGTCCCGGCGGCCGAGGCCGAGCAATTCGCGCCGCGTTATCCCGAGCTCCTGCTCTGCGTAGCCGCCGAGGTACTGCTCGATGAGGGCCGGAGCGAAACGGTCAAAGCCGGCGGCCACGGCGGTGTGGGTAGTGAATAGGTTGCCAGCTCGAGTGACTGCGAGCGCGACCTCGAACGACTGCGCTGTCTCGTGCATGCGAGCGCGGGCGCGCTCCAACACGGCAAACGCTGCGTGCCCCTCATTCAGATGACAGACCTCCGGGTGGATGCCGAGCGCGTCAAGCAGTCGAAAGCCGCCGATCCCCAGCAGCAGCTCCTGCTGAAGACGCAGCTCCGGCCCGCCTCCGTATAGCTCGCTGGTGATCGCTCGCTGCGCCGGTGTGTTCGCGGCGTCATTGCTATCGAGCAGGTAGAGGCTCACTCGGCCCACCTGCGCTTGCCAGGCGCGCACCCAGACCGAGTAACCCGGTAGAACGATCTGCAGCCGCAACCATTCGCCGTTCGCTTGACGCAGCGGCGTGATCGGCAGCTGCCCGGGGTCGTTGTACGGGAACAGGGCCTGTTGCGATCCGTCCTTGTCGATCACCTGGCGAAAGTAGCCTTGCTGGTACAAGAGACCCACGCCCACGCCCGGTACGCCCAGGTCGCTCGTGGCCTTCAACTGATCGCCGGCAACGTTGCCGAGCCCGCCCGAGTAGATCGGCAAGGCCTCGCTCAACATGAACTCCATGCTGAAGTAGGCCACGCAAGTCAGGGCGGCCTTCGGGTGGTTGCGCTGAAACCACGCTGGCTCACTCATCGCCTCGCGCTTGGCCTGGACATGCTCATCGATGTTCTTGCGAAAAGCGGGATCCGAAAGCACGCGCTCGATCCGATCGCGCGACGCGGTCTGCAGGACTACCCAGGGGTTATGCGTGACTTCCCACAGCTCGGGCTCCAGCTCTCGCCAGACTTCGTCGGTCGCGTGATTCCACGACCACGACATGTCCAGCGCAAGCTCCGCCAGAGCATCGAACCCATCGACCTCGGTGGGCAGCAGGTTGTACAGCGGATGACTGACACGTTTGGGTGTGCTCATGGGCTTGTCCGTCACTGCTGCGTTCGCTGCTCCGCTGTCTCGGGTGCTGTCAGCGCAACATCCACGATGCCCTGTGCCTGGTGCACGATCCGATCCAGCTGGTCCGCACCACGGAAGCTCTCCGCATAGATCTTGTAGATGTCCTCGGTGCCCGAGGGCCGCGCAGCAAACCAAGCGTTCGCGGTGACGACCTTGATGCCGCCCAGAGCTGCATCGTTACCGGGCGCGCGGTCTAGCACTCGCTGCACCGGTTCACCGGCCAGCTCCGTGATCCGCACCTGTCGTGCAGAAAGCTTGGCTAACTTGCGCTTTTGCTCGGCGTTGGCTGGGGCCTCCACTCGAGTTGCTACCGGCTCTCCGAACTCGACCGTGAGCGCGTGATAGAGCAAGGCAGGATCTTGCCCCCGACGCGCGGTGATTTCCGCCGACAGCAGCGCGGCGGTGATGCCGTCTTTGTCTGTCGTCCATACCGTGCCGTCTCGTCGCAAGAAGGTCGCGCCCGCGCTTTCTTCTCCGCCGAAGCCAAGCGCACCGGTGAACAGGCCCTCGGCGAACCACTTGAAACCGACCGGCACCTCGGTAACCGTTCGACCTAGACGAGCTGCCACGCGGTCGATCATGGCCGTGCTCACCGCGCTTTTGCCGACCGCCGCGCTTGCGCCCCAGCGTGAACGCTGCTGAAACAGGTAGTCGACTGCCACGGCCAGATAGTGATTCGCTGGCAGTAGGCCCACGCCACGCGTGACGATGCCGTGGCGATCGTGATCGGTGTCGCATGCAAACGCGACGTCGTAGCTGTCTTTGAGGCGGATCAGGCGCTGCATGGCATAAGCGGATGACGGATCCATGCGGATGCGACCATCCCAATCCAACGTCATGAAGCTGAACGTCGGGTCCACCTCTTCACTCACGACATGGAGCGTGAGTCGATACTGCTGCGCGATCCGGGCCCAGTAGTGCACGCCCGCTCCACCGAGCGGATCGACGCCCAGCCGCAGGCCGGATCCGCGAATCACGTCGAAGTCGATGACGCTCGCGAGATCCGCCACGTAGGCACCGAGGTAGTCGTGCGCGTGCGTCGTGCTGGCGGCGCGGGCTCGCGCGAGCGGGATGCGCTTTACGCCCCTGAGCTGGTGTTCGAGCAACCCGTTGGCCCGGGCCTCGACCCAATCCGTGATCTGCGCATCGGCCGGTCCGCCGTTCGGAGGGTTGTACTTGAAGCCTCCGTCGCTCGGTGGGTTGTGTGACGGCGTGATCACTATCCCGTCCGCCAGGCCCGTCTTGCGTTCGCGGTTGTAGACCAAGATGGCGTGCGATACAGCCGGGGTGGGAGTGTACTCGCCGCCTTGCGAGATCATGAGCTCGACGCCGTTGGCCGCGAACACTTCGAGCGCGGTGTCGAACGCAGGCCCAGAAAGGGCGTGCGTATCGAAGCCGATGAACAACGGTCCGTCGATACCGTGTGCAGCGCGGTACGCGCAGATCGCCTGGCTGATCGCCAGCACGTGATCCTCGTTGAACGTGGTCTCGAACGCCGAGCCACGATGCCCCGAGGTGCCGAACGCGACGCGTTGCGCGGGCAGCTTGGGATCGGGCTTCAGCGTGTAGTAAGCGTCGACCAGCTTCGCGACGTCGAGCTTCTGATCAGCGGGCGCGAGCTTGCCGGCCAGCGGGCTGATCTTCGTGGTCATCGGCCGGCCTCACGCAGCGCGCGGTAGCGGCGAATCAGGGCATTGGTCGAGCTGTCGTGATCGAGCTGCGGCTCGCTGACACTGGCGAGCTCTGCGGCGGTGCGCTTGGCGAGCGCCTTTCCCAGCTCGACGCCCCATTGATCGAAGCTGTCGATGTTCCAGATCGTGCCTTGGACGAACACGCTGTGCTCGTAGAGCGCGACCAAGGTTCCGAGCGCATACGGTGTGAGCCGTTCCGCGAGCAAGCTGTGGCTCGGGCGATTGCCTTCGAACACGCGGTGAGGCACCAGGCCGTCGGGGATCCCCTCCGCCCTCACTTCTTCGGCCGTCTTGCCGAACGCGAGCGCTTCGCTTTGCGCGAAGAGGTTCGCCATCAGCAAATCGTGCTGCTCGTGGAGCGGGTTCAGCGGCTTGGCGAAGCCGATGAAGTCGCACGGGATGAGGCGCGTACCCTGATGAATCAGCTGATAGAACGAGTGCTGGCCGTTGGTGCCGGGCTCGCCCCAGTAGATCGGCGACGTCGCGTAGTCGACGCGGTTGCCGTCGGTTGTCACGTGCTTGCCGTTGCTCTCCATCACGAGCTGCTGCAAGTAGGCGGGGAAGCGCTTGAGGTATTGCTCGTAGGGCAATACGGCCACACTTTCCGCGCCGAGGAAGTTCGTATTCCAGATCCCGATCAGGCCGAGTAGTACCGGCAAGTTGGCCGTGAGCGGCGCGTTGCGGAAGTGCACATCCATGGCGTGAAAACCCTCGAGCATCTCGCCGAAATGAGCGGGGCCAATCGCCAGCATCGTCGACAAGCCGATGGCGCTATCCATCGAGTAGCGCCCACCCACCCAATCCCAGAAGCCGAACATGTTGGCGGTGTCGATGCCGAATGCGGCGACGGCCTCGGCGTTGGTCGAGACGGCGACGAAATGCTTCGCGATGGCGCGGTCATCGAGCAGCGAGCGTAGGCACCACGCGCGTGCTGCGCGCGCATTGCTGAGCGTCTCGAGTGTGGTGAACGTTTTCGAGCAAATGACGAACAGGGTCTCGTCGGCCGCGAGGTCAGCTACGGCTTCCACAAAGTCGGTGCCGTCCACGTTGGAAACGAAGCGCATCCGCAGCGCCTGGTCGCTGTAGTGGTGCAGTGCTTCGTAGGCCATCACTGGACCCAGATCAGAGCCGCCGATGCCGATGTTGACGATGTTGCGGATGCGTTTTCCGGTGTGGCCAGTCCACGCGCCACAGCGCACGCGTTGCGAGAAGCTCGCCATGCGCTCGAGCACCTTGTGAACGTCGCGCACGACGTCCTGGCCATCGACGACGAGTTGCGCGCTGGCAGGCGCACGCAGCGCGACATGCAGCACCGCGCGGCGTTCGGTCACGTTGATCGGGTCGCCACGGAACATGGCCTCGATGCGTTCGCGTAAGCCGCAGACTTGCGCGAGCTCGGTAAGCAATCGCAGTGTCTCGACGGTGACGCGTTGCTTCGAGTAGTCGAGGTAGAGCCCAGCGGCCTCTGCACTGAACCGTTGCCCGCGCGTCGGATCGCTGGCGAATAGCTCACGCAGATGGAGCATGCCGATCTGCTGGCAGTGCTCGTGCAGGGCACGCCATTGTGGCCGCGCGGTGAGAGCAGTGCGGCGCGCGCGCTGTGGTGGTTTGAAGTCTGGTTCCATGGACTCGAGCTTTCGTGGTCTTGTGTGAAGTCGTTGCGTGTCAGTGGCGCCAAACCGCGGCGCATGCCCAGACCACGCCGATCAGATACACGAACCACACGAAGTCGCCGCCCCAGCCCCAAGACTGGTGCCTGAACGCGCTCGAAACGCTGCTCGCACTCATCCGTGACGCGCGGCGTCGCTGAATGTACCGGGGGTACGGCGGCCCCCATCCGCGATAGACCCAGCCATAGCCAAGCGGGGGGACGAGAAACACCACCATGAACACCATCCATGGGAACCACCACGAGATCATCATTGGCCGCCTGCTTTTGTAGGCTCGTGCCTCACGCAAGAGGCATGCCGTGCTGAGCTGCGGTGCAAACTGATGCGCAACGCCGCCGATCACTTGCTCACAGACAACTCGACCGTCGTCACGCCGAGTCACTCGGTCGTCGGTGGCTGTGGTCCGGAGACGTTGGCGCGTTCCCGGCAGACCGGCGCGTGTCGCGGTCGCGCCGCACACGATCGTCCCATGTGGGATCACGACGGGACATAAATGCAGGTGGATGACCTGTTACGGAAGTTCTCCCGGCCGGACGAGAAGTGCCGCAGGACAAGAAAGCGCCGCAAGAAAGGAGGAGCTCTGGGCTGCGCTGTCACGCGCGGCGCGCTCCGCGCTGCTGGGCTGCGCGACTATCCTGGCACGGTCGATGCTTGGATACCCAACGACACCGATACCACGGCTCGCTTCGCCGTCAGGCGCGACAAGCCACCACGAATGCGCAACGGAGAGTACACATGCATTACGTCGGCACTTGCACGAGCGCGATCATCGCGCTGGGGCTCACCACGAGTTGCGCAGCCTCGGCTGGCACCAAGCCACACGACATGAGCACCGCGCAACACGAAGCGGCCGCCCAGCACGAGGAGGCAAGTGCTGTTCAGCAAGAGAGGCTGGCTCAGACCGACGTGAAGACCGAGGCGCAGCGTGACGCTGAGGCCGCGGCGTGGGCTTCTACCGAGGATCCAAGCGAGCAGCACAAGGCGGATGCTGCAAGTCATCGCGAGCTGGCTGCGAAGCACCGCGCGGCGTCGCAAGCTCTCCGCGATGTCGAGGCCCGAGCGTGCGTCGGTATCTCCGAGAGCGACCGTGACATGAGCCCGTTCTATCACCGCGAGGACATCACGGCCGTTGCACAAGCCCAACGCAGCGCCGTGCACGCGCGCCACGAACAAGCCGTTCCGGGAGGTGGCCGCGTGGTGTTCCGCGCCGTGCCGGGCATGACGGTGGAGTGGCTGCAGCGCCTGGTCAACTGCCACTTGGCGCGAGCCGCAGCTGTGGGCTACTCGATGCCGGAGATGAGTTACTGCCCGCTGATGCTCAAAGGCGTGAGCGCAGCTGTGTCGTCGACGGACGGCGGATTCGCGGTCGAGGTCACGTCGGATGATCCCAGTACCGCAGCTGAGATCTGGCGACGAGTCCGAGCGCTCAAACCGTAGGCGCCCTGCGACGGGGTTCTTGGTGGGCCAGTCGCGTGAGTCGGCAGCCGGGACGCGGCGGTGGTACGTGAGGTCGGCATGAGTTCTGCACCCGTGGATGGCTGGGAACCGACCTGCCCCTCACGTCGAGAGATCCAGGCATGAGCTCCTTTGGAGATGACCGATGAGTGCGATCAAGAAGAAACTACTCGTTCCGCCTGTCGTGTGGATGACGTTGGCACCCATGCTGCTAGTGGTCTTCTGGCTTTTGTTCTTCTACCACCGCTGACGCGCTCGAGGAGAACACATGCCATACCCGCCATTCATCAGTCCTCGATCGCCTTCCTATGAACGGTCGATCTGGGAGCGCAAGCACCCTACGTTCACCGGTGACCCGGAGGTGATCGCCCTGTTCGCGCGGCTCAGCGAGGCGGAGGAGAACGCACGTGAGGCCTGTGCGAAAGTCGCGCAGAGACTGACGGACGACATCGTGGGGGCGCAGGTACGCGATGGAGCTGAAATGCACCGCACACGCCGTGCAGCGCTGGCCGAATTGATCGAAGCGCTCGGCGGTTCTGCACCAAGGCTGGAGGAGTGTCGAGAGCTTCTGCCGCATGCGGCGCAAGCCATCGCCAGCGCCGAATATGACAGTCGCGCAGCGATGACGGCTCTTGGCGTGATGCGAACCGAGCTCAGCGCCGCATACGCCGAGGCCTTCCGTAGTCCGTGCCTCGACGCCGCGCAGCGAGCCTCGCTGGTCGAGCTGGCTCCCTTCGCCAGCGATGCGAGCTGACAGGGCGGCGATCGCTAGCGGCAGGGGGCTCGAGCGGTGCGCGTGTGCGCGGTGTCTCTCCTCACATTCGACGGATTCACACGGCGGCAGGACGCCCTCGCACGCTCCACGCGTTCTGAACGGATGCATCAGCTCGCGTTCGGCGTGCCCGCCAGTTTGCCGCGCACGAGGTAGCCGACGATCCAGACGTTCAACAGCAGCAACGCGACCCGCACTGCGCTCACGTGACGCACCAGCGCCACCGCTTCGAACGGAACGAGTGACGCAGTGGCGCAGATGACGAGCCAATGGCTGAAGCCGTAGCGTCGGTGCAGAGCCCAGCTCTCGAAGCCGGAGAACACACCATCGACCAAGCTCGCCACGGCGACGACCAACAAGTTGCGCTCGGTTGCGGCCCGCACCAGGCGTTCTGCCAGTGCGAGGGTCCAGGCGGCTGTCGCGTGGTGCTGCAGGCTGAGCGCGAAGCCACGCACTTCGTGCGTGAAGCTCACGGTCCCGATGGACAGCAAGAGCACACCGAACAGCACCTCGATGACCGCCTTCGATGCCTTGTAGGCCACGATGAGCTGCAATCCCGTGACATTCCGGTGGCACGTGCGCATGTTGGTTTGGCCTGGTGGCGGCGAAAGAGGAGCCCGCATCCAATGTCCGACCACGACGGCTCCGTCAAGCTCGCGTACCACGACGAACGCTTCCTCGACAGCGACGAAGCCCGGCCGGTGCGCATCCTCGCCGAGTACCTGGAGCCGTTGCGCAGCTTCCAGCAAA
>DASVHQ010000035.1:0-15308 GCA_036382515.1 Polyangiales bacterium
GCATCGAAGATGGGGCCCTGCTGAAGCTCACACCAACACTGGCCTCCTTTGCTCCGCCGGCTTCCGGCTCACAACCGGTTTCCCGACTTCAACGCTCGTACGAGGCCATCCGACTCCCTGCTTGCCTTCGGCCTCGGCTCCGGTTGTCCCTCGCCTTCGGCCTACCTTGGGGCGGACGCAGCTGTTGGCGGCTGGCGCATGCGTCCGCGAACGCGCCGACCTCGGGGACAAGTTAACCGGCACCCCGCATCGCCGGACTTCCCTTGGAGCAAACAGGGCCTCCCAGGTTACCGGGCTGTCCTCTTGCTGCGTGCCGTGCTTCCAAACCCCGCCGGATGTGCTGACCGCTCGCCCACTTCTTGTTCGCGGCCAGCACCGTCGCCTTCAGGCAGGATAGCGCCCTGGGCACCCGGGATCTCGTAGTTTTCGAGGCCAACTGCGCACGGCCCACTTGCTCGCCTGCCTACGCATCGCCGGTGTCGTTACCTCCACCGTCGCAAGGCTGGCTTCCGGCGTGGGCGGGCTCGCCCTTCGCCGGACGGGTTTCGCACCCGCTGAACAACAAACGAGGTTTCATGGACTCATCGCTTCCTCCAATCCTCCTCGACCAGCATTTCCTGGTCGCACAATGCGGCCTTCCGCCCAAACCCCGCTCTCAAGAAGACCCTCGAATCCATCGCTCAGAGCGACAAGAGCGAGAGCGTAGTCCTGATCGCGAAGGCTGCGCTCACCGCAACTCGTTGATCCTCGAGCGACGGTCCACCTGCGCGCGAGCGTCGCGCTCTACGTCCTTGTTGCCGCGCACCTCATTTTGGGGCAGCGGTATTTCGAGACGCCCTCGTTGGACCTTGCAACCTCACAGGCTAAACTCGTCGTCTCCAACTGCTCACTTGAGGAACCACGCATGCTCCCACGCTACACACTCGTCCTTCTTGCTCTGGTCGCGGCATTCGGTTGCGGAGGAGGTAGCAAGAACACCGGCAACACCGCAGGCACGAGCAGCGCAGGCACAGGCGGATCGAGCGGTGGTGGCACAGCGAAAGATGGCGGACAGAGCGGTGTTGGCGGCGGCGCGGGCTCCGCGGCCGGTGTCAGCGGCAGCGCCGGAACGGCCGGCGGCGCTGGCGGCTCGACGACGAGCAGCGGCGGTTCGACGACCGCTGTTCTCGACAAAGACGCGATCCTCGCGGCACAAGGCCTGGACGAACCGCAGTGGTACAAGGACAACATCCCGTTCGTCGACACTCCAGACGCGACCATCAACGGCGTCTATTACTACCGCTGGAGCACCTTCAAACGGGCCCTACGCTACACCGTCCCGGGTGCCGGCTATATCTCCACCGAGTACGACCAACAAGTCTGGTACTCCGGCAACCTCTCCTATGGCGGTCTGTCGGATGCGGCCGGGTACCACATCCTCGACGGTCGCTGGCTGCGCAATAGGGCGTATTCCGATGACTACCTCAATTTTTGGCTGCGTGGCACGGGAGACGCTCGCGGCTTCAGCGAGTGGATCGCGAGTGCGGCGTATCAGCGCTACCTCGTCACCGGCGACGCGGCTCAGCTCAAGGCAAACTTGCAGCAGTTCATTGCGCTGTACAACGCTTGGAACTCGAACTACACGAGCAACATCACGGTCAACGGAGCCGCCACGACGAATAGCCTCTACTTCCAGTCTCCGGTGTCGGACGCAACCGAGTACACCGAGACATCCATGCACAGCGCCGACTGGTTCGGCGGCGGCAGCGGTTTCAGGCCGACGATCAACAGCTACCAGTACGCAGCGGCCCAGGCCATCAGCAAGATCGCCACGCTCGCCGCCGACAGCGCGACCGCCAGCACGTTCGCAGCGAAAGCAGCTTCGCTCAAGGCTGCGGTGCAGGACGCCTTGTGGGATCCGCAACGGCAGTTCTTCATGCAGGTATACAACGATAATCCCAGCAATAGCGGTATCGCCTGGACGCGCACGACCTGGCGGGAAGCGATGGGCTTCGCGCCGTGGGCCTTCGGGCTGCCGGAGGCGACGTACTCGTCCGCATGGCAATACCTGAACGATCCGCGGCGGTTTGCTGGCCAATACGGGCTGACTACTCTCGAGCGGGTCCACGACTTCGAGGCCGAGCAGGCGGTGCTCGTCCACGCGACCGTTCAGACGTCCTCGACCGCCTCGAATGGACAATACGTCGGCCAAATCGACTATGCAGACAGCTCTGTCACGTTCACTGTTTACGCGCCGGGGTCCGGCACCTATCCGGTGGACGTCTTCTACTCGAATGCGACCGGAGCCACTGCGACCCACAACCTCGTCGTCAATGGCGGGACCAACTCGCCGATTACGGTGAGCTACGCGGCCACGAGCGCTTGGGGCACCTTCTCCGATTCCCAGAAGGTCACCATCCAGGTGCCGATGCAAGCAAAGGCGAACACGTTGACGTTTTCCCGTGGAACCGGCGCCGCCGAGCTGGACCGAATCAGCGCAAACCCGTATTTCGGTTACCAGGCGTTCCCCGCCGTCCAGAACCACGACGACAGCAACTGCTGCCACTGGGACGGACCCAGTTGGCCATTCGCCACCAGCATGATGCTCACTGGGCTCGCAAACCTACTGCAGGACTACCCCGCACAGAACTATGTCAACAAGCAGACGTATTACGCACTGATGAACCAGTTCGCCACGTTGCAGCACAGAGCTGGCGTACCGTACGTGGCCGAGGCGGCCAACGGCGACACGGGAGAGTGGGCCTACGACGCGGCGGATTTCAGCGAGCACTACAATCACTCGAGCTTTGTCGATCTCGTGCTCAGCGGTCTTTTGGGCCTCAAGCCGCAGACGACTGACTCGCTCGTGCTCAAGCCTCTCGTGCCGGACGATTGGAATTACTTCGCGGTGCAAGACCTGCCGTACCACGGTCATCTCCTGAGAATCGTTTGGGACCGGGACGGAACCCACTACGGCGCGGGCTCCGGCCTACAGGTCTTCCAGGATGGAGCTCGCATCCATCAGTCGGCAACCCTCGGCAACGCCACGATCACAGTCGCGGCCCTGGTGCTGCCGACGGCGCCGACTCGGCTGGACAACGTCGCGGCCAACGCCTGGACGGCCGACCAGGAGTGGCTAAAGGCGTGGGACAACCGGACCTACACGGCGACCTTCCCCAAGGTGTCCGCGTCGTACACGAACACGGCCTCCAACGGCAAGCGTTGCCGAAGCGGCGACAATCCCCGCTGTGTCAACGCCTACGACAGTCCTCTGAAGGCGATCAACGGTTTCATCCGCTACGATGTGATCCCCGATGACCGATGGACCAATGCGGGATCGACCAACGCCACCGACTACCTTGGGCTGGACTTCGGACAAAGCCGGTCGGTCACTGAAGTGAAGATTTACACCTACGACAACGGTCAGAACGTACGCGTGCCGAAAAGTTTCGACGTGCAATACCTGTCGGGTAGCACGTGGGCGTCGACACCTGGGCAGGTCAAGACCCCTTCTGCACCAGCGGCCAACGGCCCCAACGAAGTGACATTCCCCAGCGTGACGACATCCCAGATCCGCGTCGTATTCACCCCACAGTCCGGCAAGTACGTCGGCGTGACTGAATTGGAGTCCTGGTACCCCCACTGAATTGGAGTCCTGGTATCCACAGTCTGCAGCCGTGTGGATTGTCAACAAAGACAGTTGCTCGACGCCTACGACATCTACCAGCACCTGATGGACTATTGGGCCGAGACGATGCAGGACGACGTGTACCTCATCGCAAGCGACGGTTGGCGCGAAGCTGCGAAGCCACGGCAGATTGTTGAAGACAAGGACAAGAAGTCCAAGGACAAGCCCGACTTCATACTTGGCAAGCAGAAGTTCAAAGCTGAGCTGATCCCCACAGCGCTGCTCATAGCCCGGCATTTCAGCGCCGACCAGGCAGCGATCGAGCAGTTGGAGGCGGAAGCCGCGGCCGTCACGCACGCGATCGAAGAGATGGCTGAGGAGCACGGCGCCGAAGACGGTCTGCTCGCCGAGGCGAAGAACGACAAGGACAAGCTCACCAAGGCTTCGGTCGCCGTTCGCTTGAAGGACGTGAAGAACGACCGCGACGCCGCTGAAGAGCGCAAGGCGCTTGAGGCGTACTTGGTCTTGGTCGAGAAGGAGGCCGCCATCAGCGGCAAGGCCAAGGCTGCGCAGGATGACCTCATCGCGAAGGTCGCAGCCAAGTACGGCAAGCTGACCGAGGACGACATCGAGCGCCTTGTCGTCGATGACAAGTGGCTGGCCACGCTTGAGGCCGCCATCCAGGGCGAACTCGACCGAGTCTCGCATACGCTCACTGGCCGGGTGCGGGAGCTCGCCGAGCGCTATGCGACGCCGCTACCCGAGCTCACCGCTGAGCTCTCCATGTTTTCTGCCCGAGTCGATGAGCACCTGAAGAAGATGGGTGCGACATGGACTTAGATCCGCGCGACTACAAGACGACCGAGATTGGCTCGGTTCCTCGGGAATGGGACGTAAAGACCGTTCGTGAGTTCGCGTCGATCCGAACCGGACCATTCGGCACTCTACTGAAAGCTGACGAGTACTCGGGGCGCGAGGGCGTCCCCTTGATCTCGGTAGGCGAAATTGGCCTCGGTGCATTTCGCATTTCCGAAGACACCCCGCTGGTTCCAGATGTCGTTGTTCGCCGCCTTCCTCAGTACGTTCTGCGTGCTGGAGACGTTGTGTTTGGCAGAAAGGGCGCGGTCGATCGTTCGGTCCTTGTTCGCCCAGCTCAAGAGGGCTGGTTTCTCGGGTCGGACGGCATCAGCGTCCGTCCATCGGCGGGCTGCCACGCACCGTATCTTGCGTTCCAATTTCAGAGTCCACGGGTTCAGCGGTGGCTTCTCCAGAACGCAACCGGCACGACGATGGCTTCCCTCAACCAGGAAGTGCTCGGTCGAGTAGCGATCCCGATCGCCACCCAATCCGAACAACGCGCAATCGCCGCCGCGCTTTCGGATGCCGACGCACTGCTCGGTGCGCTGGACCGGCTCATCGCCAAGAAGCGCGACCTCAAGCAGGCCGCCATGCAGCAGCTGCTCACCGGGCAGACGCGGCTGCCGGGGTTCAGTGGGGAGTGGGGGGTGAAGCGGTTGGGAGACCTCGCAGTTCTATCGAAGCTTGGTGTTGATCCAGGAGCATATCCAGAGAAGACGTTCAGCCACTTCAGCTTGCCGGCGTTCGATGCGGGCGCGGAGCCTGTCGTCGAGCGAGGCCGTGCAATCGGCAGCAATAAGTTCGCTGTTCCAGCTTGCGCAGTACTGGTTTCGAAGCTCAACCCGCGCATTCCAAGGATCTGGTCGCCCGCCACAATTCCGGAGAATGCCCTGTGCTCCACCGAGTTCTTGGTTTTGATTCCGAAGGACTCCACGGATCGCGACTTTCTCGCGTCGCTTTGTAGGTCCCCGGCGGTTTGCGAGCAGATGCGGGAACAGGCGATCGGAACGACCGGCAGTCACCAGCGCATTCAGCCGCAGCAGGTCCTCGGTATCTTGAGCAGGGTGCCCGCAGATCTCGTCGAGCAGTCCGCCATCGCCGGCGTCCTCTCCGACATGGACGCCGAGCTCATCGCCCTCGAGCAGCGCCGTGACAAGACCAAGCTGCTCAAGCAGGGCATGATGCAGGAACTCCTCACCGGAAGGACGCGCCTCGTATGAGCACGATCACCCCGCACTACCGCAGTGTGCAGCAGCTCTTGCAGAGCCAATCCTTCTCCATCGACGAGTACCAGCGCGAGTACAAGTGGGAGAAGAAGAACATCGATGACCTGCTGAACGATCTGCTCGAGAAGTTCCGCAGCTGTTACCACGACGGGCACGAGACCAGGATGGTCCAGGAGTACGAGGACTACTTCCTCGGCTCCATCATCGTCAGCAAGCGCAACGGCAAGAACTACCTTGTCGATGGCCAACAGCGCGTGACTTCGCTGACGCTGCTGCTCATCTATCTCTACCGCGCATTCCAGAGCAGCATGCTGCCGCTGGGTCCGAACCTCGTGATGGGCCTCGCGCCGCTGATCTTCTCCGACAACCTGGGCACGCCGCGCTTCAACCTGGACATCGTCGAGCGATTGCCGGTCATCGATGCGCTTTTCAACGGAAAGCCGTTCACGCCTGATGGCAAGGACGAGTCAATCCAAACGATGTACGCCCGCTACAACAACATCGAGCAACTCGATCTGACTGGTGAGCTGGGAGCAGCGTTGCCGCACTTCGCGTACTGGCTGATGAAGAAAGTCGGGCTGATCGAGATCGCGACGGACAACGACGACTACGCCTACGCGATCTTCGAGACGATGAACGACCGCGGCAAACCGCTGAGCCCGGTGGACATGCTCAAAGCCTACGTACTCGCGCCCGTCGAGGACGAAGCGCCACGGCGTGCCGCGAACCAGACGTGGAAGCAGCAGGTGCTCCGGCTGATCTCGTGGGGCGGTGAGCAGGAACCCGAGCGAGACGCCAACTGCATCAAGGCGTGGTTCAGGGCGCAGTACGCCGAGACGATTCGCGACCGCAAGGCGGGCTCGCTGGATAAGGACTGGGAGCTGATAGGCTCAGCGTTTCACCGCTGGGCGCGGGACCGCGCCGAGCACGTGGGCCTTGGCCGCACGGAACAGAACCTCGGCTTCATGAACCGCGATTTGCCCTTTTTTGCCGGTGCGTATCTGCGAATCCTCGAAGCCAGCCGCAAGTACACGCCCGGGCTCGAGGCGGTCTTTTACAACGCGCACAACGAGTTCACCTGGCAAAACACCGTGCTGCTCGCGCCGCTGTGCACAAACGATAGCGAGGACATGGTGCGGCGCAAGCTGGCGGTAACCGCCACGTATCTCGATATCTGGTTGATGCGTCGCGCGACGAACTACATTCGTGTGACCTACGCGAGCACCGCCTACGCGATGTTCCTGCTGTGTCGGGATATACGCCGCAAGCCGCTCGATGAGCTCGTTGGACTTCTGCGCGACAAGCTCGCGAAGGACGACGTTACGTTTGAAGGGAGCGAGAGTCGGGGCCGCACCGGGATCGAGGGCTTCGGCGTAAACCAGTTCAGCAAGCGCTACGTCTATCACTTGCTCGGTCGGTTGACGGCCTACACCGACGTTGGCGCCGGCAAGCCCGATCTCTTCGACAAGTACATGGACCGCACCGGCAAGAACCCGTGCGACATCGAGCACATTTGGGCGAACGACTACGAACCGTACAAGGGCGAGTTCTCAACCGCGGACGAGTTCCAGCGTTTCCGCAACCACGTGGCGGGGCTTCTGTTGCTTCCAGCCGATGTCAACCGCAGCTACCAAGACAAGAGCTTCGCGGACAAGGCTCCGCACTACGCAGCTCAGAACATGTACGCGGCGAGTCTTACGGCCGCGGCATACAAGCATCAGCCGCAGTTCGACACGTTCCGCACGCGCTTTGGGCTCCCGTTCAAGCCATACGCAGGCTTCGGGAAGAAAGAGCAACTCGAGCGCCGGGAGTTGGTGAACGCGCTCGTGCAGCGCATCTGGTCGCCCGAGCGGCTCGAGGAGTTCCGCGCGTGACTGAGCCTGTCAGAGGGGCGCCTTGTACCCGGCCCGTGGTGAAGCCGTGATCATGCGCGTGTTCATCAGCAGCGTGCAGAAGGAGCTGGCCGGCGAGCGAGCCGCGCTGCGGGACTACCTGCGTGGAGACGCGCTGCTTCGGCGCTTCTTCGAGCCGATGTTGTTCGAGATCTTCCGGCGGTCGATCGGCGTGCTGACGATGTCTACCTCGGTGAAGTGGACGCTTGCGAGATCTACCTCGGGGTCTTCGGCAACGAGTACGGCTTTGAGGACTCGCAGGGTGTCTCACCCACGGAGCGGGAGTTCGATCGAGCGGGTATGCTGCACAGGCATCGCCTGATCTTCGTGAAGGGCGCGGACGATCACGCTCGGCACCCGAAGATGCGGGCGCTCGTGCAGCGAGCGGGCGGCCAGCTAATTCGCCGGAGGTTCACGACGACGTCGGAGTTGATCGCAGGCGTCTACGCGGCGTTGGTGCAGTACCTGGAGTCGAGGGGGCTGATCCGCAGCGGGCCGTTCGATGCATCGCCGTGTGTGAAAGCCACGCTTGATGACATCGACGAGGCACGCATCCGGTGGTTCGTGCGCGAAGCGCGTGAGGCGCGTGGTTTCCCGCTGAGCGAGGGTGCGAGCGTGGGCTCCGTGCTCACGCACCTGAGCTTGCTCAACGACGACAAGCCCACGAACGCGGCGATGCTGCTCTTTGGCAAGGAGCCGCAGCGTTTCTTACTTTCGTCGCAGGTGAAGTGCGCGCACTTTCACGGGACCGAAGTCGCAAAGCCCATCCCGTCGCTGCAGATGTACAAGGGGACGGCGTTCGAGTTGGTCGATCAGGCGGTCAATTTCGTGGCGTCCAAGATCAACCTTCGCGTCGGCACACGCGCGCAAGGGCCGCAAGCGCCGGTGACATACGAGATTCCGCGCGAAGTGATTGCCGAGGCGATCGTGAACGCGGTGGCGCATCGCGATTACACGGGTACCGGCAGCGTGCAGGTCATGTTGTTTGCGGATCGGCTCGAGGTATGGAACCCGGGCTCGCTGGCACCTTCGCTGACGTTGGCGAAGCTACGGAAGCCGCACGGTTCGCATCCGGGAAATCCGCTGCTCGCGGAGGCGCTCTACCTGGCCAAGTACATCGAGCGGATGGGTACCGGCACGGGGGACATGATTCAGCGCTGCCGGGACGCGGGGCTTCCGGAGCCGGAATTCGTGCTGCGCGACGGGTTCGTGACGATTCTGCGGAGGCCCGGGCCGGCAAGCGCGGTCGTGACCCCACAAGTCACCCCACAAGTCACCCCACAAGTCACCCCACAAGTCGAAGCTCTGCTGCGGCTGCTATCCGAGAGCCCAGCGCTGAGTAACGCCGAGATCCGGATAGCGCTCGGTCTCCGCGATCGTGTTCACGTGCACAATGCATACATCTCTCCAGCGGTGGCGCAGGGTCTCGTCGAGCTCACGATCCCGGATCGACCCAAGAGCCGGCTGCAGAAGTACAAGCTTTCCGCGGCGGGCCGGGCGGCCTTCGCGAACAGGAGCGACGCATGACGATCTCCCAGGTCGCAGGTGAAGTCACAGGTGAACTCGCAGGTGAAGTCGCGCCGCCGGGAAGCCCGACATGACCGCTATCGGTGAGATCGAGCGACGGACGCAGAAGCGCGTCGTTCGCCTGTTCTGCGATCAGCTCGGCTACCAGTACCTCGGCAACCTCAGCGATGGCGACAACAGCAACATTCTCGAGGCCGAGCTCGAGCGCTTCCTGTGGGCCTACCAGGGATTCAGTGAGCGCGAAGACGGCGACGACGTCATGCGCCGCGCCATCGCCGAGCTGGTCAAGGTCGCCGGCAACACCGGAGTCAGCCTCTACGACCGCAACCGCGCCGTCTACGAGTTGCTCCGCTACGGCGTGAAGGTCAAGGCCGACGTCGGAGCGCAGACCGAGACAGTTTGGCTCATCGACTGGAAGACTCCCGCGAAGAACCGCTTCGCCATTGCCGAGGAAGTCGCGGTCAAACCTGCCGACCCCAAGGCGAACGGCAAGCGGCCGGACGTCGTGCTCTACGTCAACGGCATCGCGCTCGCCGTGCTCGAGCTCAAGCGCTCGACCGTCTCCGTGGCCGAGGGCATTCGCCAGAACCTCGACAACCAGAAGAAGGAGTTCATCCAGCCCTTCTTCTCGACCATGCAATACGTGATGGCCGGCAACGACACCGAGGGCTTGCGCTACGGCAGCATCCAGACTCCGGAGAAGTTCTATCTGTCCTGGAGAGAGCCTGCCGAGCCCGGGCACGAGACGGACAACCCGCTCGACCTCGCGCTTCGACAGGTTTGCGCCAAGGAACGTTTCCTCGAGCTGATCCACGACTTCATCGTCTTCGACGCCGGCATCAAGAAGCTCTGCCGCCACAATCAATACTTCGGCGTCCGGGCTGCGCAGCCATTCGTGCAGCGGCGCGAGGGCGGCATCATCTGGCACACCCAGGGCAGCGGCAAGAGCCTGATGATGGTCTGGCTCGCGAAGTGGATTCGTGAGCACGTCAAGGACGCGCGTGTCCTCATCATCACCGACCGAACCGAGCTCGACGAGCAGATCGAGAAGGTCTTTTTCGGGGTCGCGGAGAAGATCCACCGCACGAAGTCCGGCGCTGATCTCATCGCGAAGCTCAACGCGTCCGCGCCCTGGCTCCTGTGCTCGCTGATCCACAAGTTCGGCGGCAAGGAAGACGGCGAGAGCAGCGGCGATGTCCGCGGATTCGTCGAGGAGATCAAGAACGCCCTGCCCAAGGACTTCCGGGCCAAGGGCGAAATCTTCGTGTTCGTAGACGAGTGCCACCGCACTCAGGCGGGCAACCTCCACGAGGCGATGGAAGAGATCCTGCCAAACGCAGTCTTCATGGGCTTCACTGGTACGCCGCTGCTGAAGGCCGACAAGAAGAAGAGCATCGAGGTTTTCGGCCGATACATCCACACGTACAAGTTCGATGAAGCCGTGAGAGACGGGGTGGTTCTCGACCTGCGCTATGAGGCGCGCGACGTCGATCAGAACCTCACGTCGCAGGCGAAGATTGACCAATGGTTCGAGGCCAAGACCAAAGGCCTCACGCCGCTTGCCAAGGCCCAGCTCAAGGCACGCTGGGGCACGATGCAGAAGGTGCTGTCGAGCCAGTCGCGTCTGCAGAAGATCGCGGCCGACATCATGTTCGACATGGAGACGCGGGACCGCCTGAGCAGCGGCCGCGGCAACGCGTTCCTGGTGGCGGGCAGCATCTACGAGGCGTGCAAGTTCTACGAGATCTTCGCGAAGACTCCGCTTGCTGGCAAATGCGCCATCGTCACCTCGTACGCACCGCGGGCCGCGGACATCAAAGGCGAGGAGAGCGGCGAAGGTGCGACGGATGCGCTTGAGAAGTACGCCAGCTACAGGCAGATGCTCGCAGACTGGTTCAACGAGCCGCCCGAGAAGGCCGTGAACAGAGTCGAAGAATTCGAGAAGGCGGCGAAGAAGAAATTCATCGACGAGCCCGGCCAGATGAAGCTGCTCATCGTCGTGGACAAGCTGCTCACCGGCTTCGATGCGCCACCGGCGACCTACCTCTACATCGACAAGCAGATGCGGGACCACGGCTTGTTCCAGGCCATCTGCCGCGTGAACCGACTGGACGGCGACGACAAAGAGTTCGGCTACATCGTTGACTACAAGGACCTCTTCAAGAGCCTGGAAGGGGCAGTCACCGACTACACCTCGGGCGCGCTCGATGGCTACGACAAGGCCGACGTGGCGGGCCTGCTCGAGGATCGTGTCGAGAAGGCACGCGAGCGCTTGGAAGATGCCCTCGAGGCCGTGCGCGCGCTGTGCGAGCCGGTTGGGCCACCGCGTGATGACCAAGCCTTCTACCGGTACTTCTCCTCGAGCGAGCACGGCAACGCCGCCCAGCTCAAGGCTAACGAGCCGCAGCGCCTTGCGCTGTACAAGCTCAGTGCCTCCCTCGTGCGCGCGTACGCCAACCTGGCGGGCGAGATGACGGAGGCGGGCTACAGCGAGGCGCAGGCCGCAGCCATCAAGGACGAGGTCACGTTCTACGAGAACCTGCGCAGCCAGGTGAAGCTGCACAGCGGCGACGCCATCGACCTCAAGATGTACGAGCCCGCGATGCGCCACCTCATCGACACCTACATCCGTGCCGAGGAAAGTGAGACGGTCTCTGCGTTCGACGACTTCTCCCTCGTGCAGCTCATCGTCGAGCGCGGGCCGGACGCCGTGAAGGCTCTCCCCGAGGCGATTCGCAAGAAGGAGAAGGCGGTCGCCGAGACGATCGAGAACAACGTCCGCAAGCTCATCATCGACGAGTCCCCGATCAACCCGAAGTACTACGACAAGATGTCCGAGTTGCTCGACGCGCTCATCGCGCAGCGCAAGGAAGGCGCGCTCGAATACCAGGAGTACCTGAAGAAGATAGTCGAGTTGACCAAACGCGCCAAGGGCGGCCCAAACGCTGCGACATACCCAAAGTCTCTCGGGACGGCTGCCAGTCGTGCGCTCTACGACAATCTCAACCACGACGAAGCCGCGGCGCTGCGCGTGGACCAGGCGGTGAAGACTCATCTGCAGGACGGCTGGCGTGCCAACGCCATGAAGACCAAGCGCGTCCGCCAGGCTATCGCCGACGCCCTGGGCGGTGACGACGGTGATGACGGTCGTATCGACCGTATTCTGGACCTGGTGAAGAACCAGAATGACTACTGAAGCTCACACCTTGAGCATCAGCGGTCTCCGGGTGGCGGTGGTCCGCAAGAGGATCAAGAACCTGCACCTTGGCGTGTATCCGCCCGATGGCCGCGTGCGGGTTGCCGCACCGCTGGCCGTGTCGGACGCGGCGGTGCGCGTGGCCGTCATCGGCAAGCTCCGGTGGATCAAGCGGCAACGCGCGACGTTTGAGCGGCAGGCGCGTGAGTCACAACGGGAGATGGTGAGCGGCGAGAGCCACTACTACCGCGGCAGACGCTATCGGCTGCGAGTCGTCGAGACAGACGGGCAGCCTCGCGTCGAGCTGCGTGGGCAGCGGACGCTCGTGCTTCACTCTCGCCCAGGTTGGTCTGCCGCAGACCGTGAGCGGCTGCTCCACCGTTGGTACCGAGAACGGCTCCGTGATGTCGCATCGCGACTGATCGCGAGGTGGCAAAGCCGGCTCGGCGTCGAGGTCCGCGACTGGGGCATCAAACGCATGAAGACCAAGTGGGGCTCGTGCAACGCGAACGCCGGACGCATCTGGCTCAATGCGGAGCTCATCAAGAAGGCGCCGGCGTGCCTCGAATACGTGGTTGTTCACGAGCTCGTGCATCTCGCGGCGTCGAGGCACGACGAGCGATTTCTCGGGCTCATGGACCTGCATCTGCCCACGTGGAGCCGGCGACGCACGGAGCTCAACGCGGCGCCGTTGGCGAGGGAGGTGTGGGGGTGTTAAGTGGAAACGATCGCAGGGTTCCGCGGGATTCCGATCGCGCAGCGTGTGGTCGACGACAAACCCTGAGTCGTGGCGGCCCAGCACTTGCAGCTCAACGCCTCCGCGGTCTTCGTGCTCGTGGGCCCGCGGTTCGCCACGCTTGCTTCCACTTGCGGCGAGCGGTGCGGGTCGCGCCCGAGGTCAGCGCGGCCGCGGCTGAGCCGTTGGTGCTCGTGACCACGCGAAACGGCTCGCATCACGCCACCTGAAGACGCACGCGTGTCGGCCGGCGCTTGTCCGAAGCCAATGCGCGCAGGCTGTCCACCGTGCGTTCGCTGCCGGCGCATCGATCCATCACCAGCGATCCCAGAAGCGCGAACGCTCGCGCTTCTGGCTTCCCGGTCTCCCAGCGCGACACGGTCTCGGATGCCACGTCGAGCAGCGCGGCCAGGTCGACGGCGCGCAGCCCGAGCGCCTTGCGCATGAACTTGAACGATTCGCCGGTTCGCACGCCCAGCGCAGCCAGGCGCTCGGCGACCGCAAGCTCGAAGCGCTCAAGCTCGGCGGCGGACAGCAAGGCTTCGTTGCAGGTGTCGCACAGCTTGGCGGCCAGCTCGCCAGCAAAGCGAATGCCCGACACCTCAAGCGTCATTGGGCTCGTTCCCGTCTTGAGCTTTCCGCGCTTGCACGTTGGGCATCGTCGCATGGCTGTTCTCCTCGCCTCAAAACACGGTGATCACAAGCACGCCGCTCACGGCGGAGGTGCCCCTACGCCGACTTGATCTCAACGCTGTACTTGAGCCCGGCTGCGTCGAGCTCGGATTGCACGGCAAGCTTCACGAACAACGCTTCTGGGTAGCCGAGCGCCTTCGCCCATTTCGCTGCGCGTTCCGGGCTCACGCCGCGTCGCCCCTTCTCGACGTCGCACACGTGCCCAATCGACACGCTCAGCTTCTTCGCGAACGTCTTGAGCGTGTAATCGTCGGTTTCTCGGATCGTGTTGATCATCGATCCGAACGTGAGCGGCTCGCCGATCATCTTGTCGAGCGCTTGCATCGCTGCGCTCTTTCGAGTGCCTTTCTTTTCCGTCTTGCGCATGGTGTCTCGTTCCATTTCTGGCCCGTGCAGGCCGATCAGCTGTCAGTAATCGTGCTTGTTCACTTCGATCATCTGGAGGAACTTCATCACTCCATCCTCGATCGTGTAGAAGGCGCGATACCCCTTCCCCAGGCGGATGGATCGCTGGCCCGCGCGGTCGCCAGCCAAGGGCTCGTCGTGAAGCCCTTTGCCGCCGACCCGGCGGACTTCTTCGACACCGCTCTCCTCCACGTTCGCCACCCAGATGCGGAACTTCTTCTGCACCTGCTTCGGGCATTTGGAGAGCTGCTTGAGCGCTACCTTCGTAACGATGACCGTATTGATCACCTGGAGACCTTACCCTCTAGAGGGGTAATCGTCAAGCCGCGGGGGCGCGTCGACACCGCTTCGAGCGCGTCGGCGATCTGTATGGCGTCCTCAAGCGTGCGCGCCTCGCGCGGGTTCCCGCGGTGCACGCCGAGGTAGTGCCGCTCGGCGACGTTGATCGAGTGGCCAAGCTGTTTTGCGCTCAGGAACGCCGTGGCGTTGCCGAAGATCCCCGGCGCGTTCGTGAGGTACGTCGCGCAGGTCGAGCGCAGCGTTTGCCAGTCGAACTGCGGTGCACCGAAACCGCTCGGCGCTTCGGCGTCTGCGCTCGTGGCGCGCTTGCGCTTGGTCGATCGGGGCTTGTCGGTGACGGGCGCAATCAAGCGAGCGCGAGCCGCTTCGACTTGCTCCGCGGTGTACGGGCGTTCCTTGCTTTCGGCGTCGTGCCAGTGGAACACGTACCGCGCTTCCCCGGCGCGCAGCTTCATGGTTGCGAGCAAGGCGCGCAGCGCGGGTGACACTTCGAGCCCGATGGTTCGCGCTTGCTTGGTCTTGGTCGCGTCCGCGCGGAGGCGGATCTCTCCGACCTTCTGGCCATCGTGGTCGACGGCGTCGAGGTGAACGTCGCTCCACTTCAGCGCCAGCGCTTCGCCGCGGCGGCAGCCGGTCAACAGCAGGAACGTCGTGAACTCGGCGATCGGCTCGTAGCGCCGCGTGGTGCCCGGTACGCCGTCGCCCTCGTGTTCCTTGCGGGTCGCCACGAACGTGGCCACATCGTGCCGCTGGGCGGCTTGCAGGAGCTTCTTCAGCTGCTCCGGGTGCAGGTATGTCGGCTGCTCGCGCGGTGTTGGCAGAGCTTTGAGCGTGTCGGTCAGGTCGTCGCGTGTGATCCGCGGCAGCA
>DASVHQ010000036.1:0-3512 GCA_036382515.1 Polyangiales bacterium
AACGCTGGCTCTGTGCCGCATTGCTGGGTGACCTCGTACTGCTCGGGCGTCAAGCGGTGCTTGAGCTGATCGGGGGCGGGCTTCTTGTAGCGAGAGTCGGACATGCTGGCTCCTTGGACGGCCGGTGAAGGGGTGCCCTGCGGCGACTGCGCACGGGCGCTGCACGCAAGCAGCAGGCTGAGCATCAAGGCAGTGGCGGCGCGCTGGGACATCGTAAACCTCCGAGCGCGCGCGTGGCCGCGAGCGCTCCTGAATAAGGTGTACTGACCACCGAAAACGTTTCACGCGCAAGGCGCTTTTCACGGCCTGCGTGCGCGCCCTGTTACACAGACCACCTGCGATGACCTCGGCTCGCCCACCGGCGCGTAATGCGGCGCTACTCCCGCCTCACACCGCGCGACCGCCAGTACGCCAAAATTGGGCTAGGCTGCGCGCCTCATGACGACGCCGACCCGTCCATCGCTTGCCGATGCGGCCCTGCTGGAATCGCTGGAACGCTCTTTCACCGAGCATGCGCAGGGCGCGGAGCAGATCGACGTGGCGCAGCTGCAAAAGGCGCTCGGGCTGCGTAGCGAGTTCCTGGCGCGTCGAGTGCTCGGGCACTTCGACCAGAATGGCGATGGCGTCATCGATCGGCAGGAGTTCGTCGCTGGCGTACGCAAGCTCGTCTTCGGCAGCGACCAAGAGAAGCTGCTCTTTGCCTTCCACCTGCACGACAACGACGACGACGGTGCAATCGGGCCCGATGAGCTGCACCGCATGATCGCGCTGAGCCTGGCGGAAGATCAGGTCGTCACCGATCCCGACGAGCCCAGGCGTCTGGCGCACGTGCTCTTCATGCTCGCCGACAAGAACCGCGACGGCCGGATCTCGTTCGACGAGTTCCAAGCCGTGGTGAACCAGCGACCGGAGCTGCTGGGTCAGATGACGCGCAGCGAGGCACGCTGGATCGCGCCCAACGAAGACCTGCTCGCACGGCTGGCGCGGCCGCGGGACTCACGCCGTGACCTGATCACACGCTGGCTGGGCAACCGTTGGCGAGCGCTCGCCGTGCTCGCGGTGTGGGTGGCGATCAACGCCGCGCTCTTCGCTGTGGGCATGCTCGCACAGGAGCCGAGCGTGCACGTGGATGCCTGGACGCGCCTGGGCCGCGCCCTGGGCACGTGCATGGACTTCGACGGCGCGCTGATCCTGATCCCGGTGATGCGCCGGTTGCTCACGCGTGTGCGCGCCGGCTGGCTCGGGCGCGTGATCCCGATCGACGAAGCGCTCGACTTGCACCGGCTCGTCGGCCACACGCTGGCGGTGCTCGCGCTCGCGCACGCCATCGCTTTCAGCTTCAGCTACCAGCTCGGGCACCCGCACTCGGAGCTCGCCAGCCTCTTCTTTCGCACCGAACGCGGTTTCAGTGGCCTCGTGCTGTTGCTGCTGTTCGCGGTGATGTGGGCCTTCGCGCTCGCCTTCAGCCGTCGCAGCCAGCGCTTCGAGTGGTTCTACTTCTCGCACTTGCTCTACGTGGCCTGGTTCATCCTGGCGCTGATGCATGCGCCGGCCTTCGCGGGCTGGGTGGCGCTGCCACTTCTGGGTTGGGGCATCGAGCAATGGGTGCGCTTGCGCAGCCGCGCGCGCAGCACGAAGCTCTTGAGCGCACAGGCGCTGCGCTCGGGCGTCAGTCGCCTCGAGATCCAGCCACCGCCAGGCTTCGTGCACCGCGCCGGCGACTACGTCTTCCTGCGCGTGCCAACGATCGCTCGCCACGAGTGGCACCCGTTCACGCTGAGCAGCGCGCCGGAAGACCCTGCGCTCACGGTGCACGTACGCACGCTCGGCAACTGGACCTCGGCCCTGCGCCGCCGCATCGAGAGCGACCACGCGCAGGGCCTCGCCTCCGACTGGCCCGTGCATGTCGACGGACCCTACGGCTCGCCCAGCACGCACATCTTCGAGTCGCGCCACGCCGTGCTGATCGGCGCGGGCATCGGCGTCACGCCGTTCGCGAGCGTGCTGCAGAGCCTGGTCTGCCGCGCCAACGGCCAGAGCACGCAACCTTGCCAGCTCGAGAAGGTGCACTTCTTCTGGCTCAACCGCGACCAGTACGCGTTCGAGTGGTTCGACGCGCTGCTCAAGCAGCTCGAGACCACCGATCACGCGCACTTGCTCGACATCCACATCTGCATGACCGGCGGCCACACCGGAGCCAGCTCCGCCGGCCTGGAACTGGCGCGCGGGCTCATGCACGCGATGGCGCAGGCCGACGTGGTGACCGGGCTGCGAACGCTGACCCACATGGGCCACCCCGACTGGGACAAGGTGCTGCAAGAGATCGCGGCGCAGCACGCGCCCGACGTGGTCGACGTGTACTTCTGCGGCCCGGCAGGCCTGGGCGCCAAGCTGCGACCGATCTGCGAGCGGTTCGGGATGCGCTTCCGAGAGGAGCAGTTCTGAGCCATGCAGCCATTGCACCTACAACGTGGTGTTGCCCTTCTGGCGCTGCTGCTGATGGCACTCGGCTCCGACGCGTGTGACTCGAAGCCCAGCTCGCGGGCCGACGCGGAGAGCCCGAGCTGCGCGAGCTGTCACCTGCCCGACTACCGCGCCGTGACGCGCCCACCGCACCTGAACGTGAAGCCCACCGAGTGTCAGGTCTGCCACAGCAGCGAGTCGTGGCATCCCTCGATCTTGAACCACGAGTGGCCGCTCACCGGTGCGCACAAAGACAAGGCGCAATGCGCGGACTGTCATCAGGGTAAACCCCCGGTCTACCAGGGCATAGGCAAGCGTTGCATCGACTGCCATCGCGACGACTACGAGGGCGCCAGCTACCCGGGTCACTCGCGCTTCGCGACCACTTGCGAGGACTGCCACTCGACGAAAGCGTTTCGTCCCGCTCGCAAACCGGGCGAGACGACGCAGCCTGCGCCGGAGCAGACGGTTGCTCCGCATCGCCGCGAAAGCCACGGCTCGAGCGCCGGCTCCGCCGAGTCCGCTCGCGGCGTGCTGTCACAAAACCGCCCGACCGCGCAAACGTCGGCGCAGGAGGTTCCGGCGCCGGAGCCCGCGACGCCCACTGCCACCCCACAGAACAAGCCCGTGCACCCGGAGCACCGCTTCCCGATCCGCAGCGGGTCACACTCCGGCATCGAGTGCGCAACCTGCCACGATCAAGGCGGGCCGATGGGCAAGGACGACACCGACTGCGTGCAGTGTCACACGCGCGGGCGCTTCGACCACAAGCATGTTCGAGTCAGCAACTACCCGCTCGGCCCCGCGCCGGCCAACTTCTGCGTGCACTGCCACACCGACGGCAGCGTCGACAGCGCACGCTGAGCCGAGCGCGGACCGGCAACAGCACCGGGTGCCACAGCGCGCGCCACGCGGCGGCTCGATCTGCTAGCGCCGTGTCCCTTGACCCTGCATCGCGCGCAGGGCGTAGTGTAGGCTTGCGCACCATGCGTCGTTCGACCGCCTCGAGCTCGTGGGATGGCAGCGCGTGGCTCGCGCTCGGCCTGCTC
>DASVHQ010000037.1:0-1580 GCA_036382515.1 Polyangiales bacterium
CAAGAACTTCGCCGAGCAATACAAGCCGAACAAGCCCATCAAGCTCTCCGACGGCGCGATCGAGAAGATGCGTTCGTACGCCTGGCCTGGCAACGTGCTCGAGCTGCGCAACGCAATGGAGCGCGCCGTGGCCTTGGCCGATGGCGGCGAGATCCTCGCCGAGCACCTGCCCGGCGACATCAACGACACCGGCGACGGTGGCCGCCTGCGCGATCACGTGGGCTCGGTGGAGCGCGACGCCATCATCAAGGCGCTCGCCGACAACAACTACAACCAGACGCACGCCGCGCGCCTGCTCGGCATCTCGCGCCGCGCGCTGATCTACAAAATGGAAAAGTACGGTCTCAAGCCGCCCCCGGCTGGCACGACCGTCAAGAAGTGAGCGGCTGCTGACGACGCCGCTACTTGACCACGCGCAGATACGGAGGCAGCGCGCGGCGCTTCTGAACCGGAGCACGCGTGTCGCGCTTGGCTCCCGCGGGTGCCTGACGAGCCGCGCTCAAGAGCGGCCTCGCGCGCACCGCATCATCGGCCTCGTGGATGCGCGTCAACGTCCTGTGCCGATCGCGCGACTCGCTGTGCGCACCGAGCTCGGTCGGATCGGCTGCGTCGGTGCTGCGTACTTGTGCGGCACGCTTGGCATGCGCGGCTTCGCGGTCGACCTCCGCGGCGATCTCGGGCGGCATGCTCTGGGGCCACACCATGCCTCGACCGTCGTCGCCGACCAGAGCGAACACCGCCTCCCACGGCACATAGCAGGCAAAGGGCGTGCGGCTGAACGAGAGCGTCCCGAACACGCAATCGTCGTCGATGCTGAGGTCGGGGATCGCAATCGTCATGTTGTAGCCGACCTGCAACACCAGCTGCGGCTGCTGCCGCAACCACTCGGGCACGCGCGCCTCCTCGTGCCTCGGGTCGAGGTGCACGAACAACGAGCCCTTCCCCAGGAGCGTTTCGGCGACGTCCCGTTTCAGCGGCAATGTGCCGTTGTCATCGGACATGCTTCGCTTTCTAGCGGATTTCTGCCGCGCGCGCCAAGCGCCTTTCCACGTTTTACAGACTTGTGCCGCGGCCACGAAGACTTATGCTACGGCCTGCGCCACTGGGGGCGCCACGGTTTCGACGGGGGTGCTGAAGCGTTGGTCGCGTGTCCGTCGGCCCAAGGACGACGTAAATACCTTTGGGAACCCTAATTGCCAACGACAATGCAATTGCTCTCGCTGCCTGAAAAACAGTGAAGCCGTCTTCGCGCAGAGCTCCGCCAGTACCTCGCGCGCGGGCGTTATAAAGACCGGCTAGCTCTCGGCAACGTGGTCCGGGCCTTGAGCGAAACTTAGGATCACTCGCGGTGAGGAGAGCCTGTCCGTAGGCGCGAATCATCGTCAAAGCAAAATACGGAATACGCACGTAGACGCCTTCGCAGATCACTTCCGGACGCGGGTTCGACTCCCGCCGCCTCCACCAAGAAAGCCCAGGTAACCCCTGGGCTTTTTTCTTGGACGCAACCGAGGTCCCTGACTCAGAGCCGTGTTCGCGTCGGTGCTGCTCGCGCACGCCGGAGCGCACGCGCGCAACTGCGA
>DASVHQ010000038.1:0-7429 GCA_036382515.1 Polyangiales bacterium
CTGGCGCTGAGTCTGTGGGCGAGCATGCGCGTGAAGTCGACGTTCAAACATTACAGCCAGGTGGGCTCGCGCTCGGGGTACTCGGGTGCCGAGGCGGCGCGCGAGCTTCTGTCACGCAGCGGGATCCAGGGCGTCCGCATCGAGCCGGTGGACGGGTTTCTTTCGGACCACTACGACCCGTCGAGCCGCACGCTGCGCCTATCGCCCGACGTGTTCCATGGTCGCTCGCTCGCAGCCCTCGGCGTGGCAGCCCATGAAGCGGGTCACGCGCTCCAACACGCGCGCAACTACGCGCCGCTGAACTTCCGCTCGATGATGGTGAAACCCGCGATGATCGGCTCGAACCTGAGCACGCTGATCTTGATGCTCGGCCTGGGTATGCACGCGACAGGCATGGTGTGGGTCGGCATCGCGCTCTTCTCGGCGTTCGTGCTCTTCACCCTGGTGACACTGCCCGTCGAATTCAACGCGAGCAGCCGCGCCGTTGCGGCGCTGGTCGACACCAGCATCATCGATCGCAACGAGGCCGCAGACGCCAAGCGCGTGCTCGATGCAGCGGCGCTCACGTACGTCGCCGCAGCGATCTCCGCAGTGATGCAGCTGCTCTACTTCTTGTGGCGTGCAGGCCTCTTGGGCGAGCGTCGCCGGGACTGAGCCAGCGATGAGCCCAGGCCCGACCGCAGCCACACAGCCGCCCCTGGCGCGACGCGTGTTCGCCAACCGCACGCTCAACATGCGCGCCATGAAGGCCGTGGGCTGCGACATGGACTACACGCTCATCCACTATCACCACGAGCTGTGGGAGAGCCGGGCCTACGAGCACGTGGTTCGCCGCATGGGCGAGGCGGGCTGGCCGGTCGGAGGGCTGGTCTTCGACGTCGAATTCGCGACGCGCGGGCTGATCGTCGACCTCGAACACGGCAACCTCGTGAAGGCGAGTCGCTTCGGCTACGTGACGCGTGCGTTCCACGGCACACGGCCGCTGGCGCACGAGGAGCAGCGACGCGTGTACTCCCGCGTGCTGGTGGATCTCTCGGAACCGCGCTGGGTGTTCCTCAACACGCTGTTCTCGCTTTCGGAAGCGTGTTTGTACGCGCAGCTGGTGGACAGACTCGATGCTGGCGAGATCAAGGGGCCCGTGAGCTACAAGAAGCTCTACGATGCCGTGCGTACGAGCGTGAACACCGCGCACATGGAAGGCGCGCTGAAGGCCGAGATCACGCGCGACCCGGAGAAGTTCGTGGTGCCCGACGAGGAGCTCCCGCTCGCGCTGCTCGATCTGAAGCACTCGGGCAAGCTGCTCATGCTCATCACCAACTCCGAGTGGAGCTACACGCGCGCGATGATGAGCTATGCCTTCGATCGCCACTTGCCGCGTGGCAAGGGCTGGCGCGAGCTCTTCGACCTGGTCGTGGTCGACGCCCGCAAGCCGAGCTTCTTCACGGACGCCAACCCCATCTTCGAGGTCGTGAACGACGAGGGCTTGCTGCGCCCGCTGGCCGGCAAGCCGGTTCACGGCGGCGTCTACTACGGCGGCAGTGCGCGCTACATCGAAGCCCACCTCGGGATGTCGGGCGAAGAGATCCTCTACATCGGAGATCATGTCTACGCAGACGTGCACGTGACCAAGGACGTGCTGCGCTGGCGCACAGCCTTGATCATGCGCGAGCTCGAGGACGAGATCGCGGCTGTGGAGGGCTTCCGCGAAGCTCAGCGCATGCTCAGCGAGCTGATGGAGCAGAAGGCGCTGGTCGAGCAACAGCAGTCGGCGCTGCGGCTCTCGTTGCAGCGCCTCGAGGCTGGCTATGCGCCGAAGACCGATGCGCGGCCCAGCTCGGCGCTCAAGACCCAGCTGCACGAGATCCGCGTCATCCTCGAGGACCTCGATCGGCGGGTTGCGGAGCTTGCGCAGCGCTCGGGCGAGCTCGGTAACAAGCGCTGGGGCCTACTGCTTCGCGCGGGCAACGACAAGAGCCGCATGGCACGGCAGGTCGAGCGCTACGCAGACATCTACACCTCGCGCGTGTCCAACTTGCTGCACTACACACCCTATGCGTACCTGCGGCCACCGCCGGGAACGCTGCCGCACGATCGAGAGTGAACGACGCCGCAACGCGCGCGCGTCGGGCGCTGCGAGACGGCGAGCGGTCATTCGCACGCCAAAGTGGCAGGGCCCAGTCACCGCGTGCAGGCGCGGCGTGGGCCGGGGGACGGTCACTGCTCGCGGGCCAACAACGCTTCCAGCGTCACGCCGATCTGCGATCCGCCTGCTACCAAAAAGAGCGATCCGGTGGTGCGCTTCTTGAAGCGCGCCAGCGCCAGCTCATAGGCACGGACCGGCAACTCGATGTAGTGCGCTGCCGTCACCAGCGGCCTGCCATGTGTCAGGTAGAACTCGACGAACGCCGAGATCTCGGGCCGTGCCGCTGCCGCCTTGTTCACGTAGATGAAGAGCGGGCGCGAAAGTGGCTGGTACGTCGCGTTGCGTACCGTCTCCTGTGAGGGTGCGATCGGTCCCTTGCCGTTCGTGTCATCGCCGTCGTCGACCGGTAACAGCTTCAGCTTGTCAGTGTTCTCGACGTAGTACGCGAGCCCGAAATAGCCGAGTGCGAGTGGGTCGCGCGATACACCCTGCACGAGCACGTTGTCGTCTTCGCTCGAGGTGAAGTCGCCGCGGCTCTTGTGTTCCTCCCCGTTGACGGCCTTGGTGAAGTAGTCGTACGTGCCCGAATCCACGCCCGGACCGAAGAGATGGATCGGCTTCTTGGGCCAGCCCACCCGGACGTCGCTCCACTGCATCACCTGGCCTTGTGCATCGGCCTCCCACATGCGCTTGAGCTCGGCCACGGTGATGGACGCCGCCCAGTCATTCTTCGGGTTCACGACCACGGCGAGCCCGTCGTACGCGATCGGCAACTCGATGAAATCGATACTGTGCGCTGCGCAGTCGTGCGCCTCCACCGGCTTGATCGGACGCGATGCACCGCCGATCGGGATCTCGCCGGCGCAGAACTTCTTGAACCCGCCGCCCGTCCCCGAGACTCCGATCGTCACCTTGGCCGAGTTGGTCTTCTGAAATTCCTCGGCCACGGCCTCGTTGATCGGGAACACCGTGCTCGAGCCGTCGATGGCGATCACGCTCGGCGCAGCAGCCGCCGTCAACTGCGCAGTCGGCTTTGCGCCGCCGGCAGCAGCGGGTGTGGTGTCGGTCGAATGTGAGCTGCAAGCAGCGGCGCCCAAGGTCACCAAGGTCACCAAGGTCAACAAGGTCAGCAAGGTCAAGACGATGACGAATGTGTGGCAGGCCTTCATGGTGTTCCTTCGTGGCGGTGAAGTCTGCGGCCGCACGCGCTGCGATTCGAAGCTTCGGCACTCACGCCGAGCCCACGCAGCTGTGACCGGGGCGCATTCTGCCGTGAACTCAGCCGCCGCCAAAGGGCGCGCGAACAATGTCACGTGGATGTCACGTAGGCGTTGCAGGCCGAGCCGCCGGACCGGCGGCACCTGCGCGTGCGTACGCAGCCATCAACTCACCCAATGCTCGTGCAAGCCGCGCGCTTCGCCGTGCGACGCGCCAGTCACGCGCGAGCCCACCCCGATGCGCAGCGCGTGGCCGCGCCACACGACCGTGCGGCGAACCAGGGCCACCGCCCAGACCGTAAGCATCGCGCAGTCCTTGAGCGGCAGGAACGCGAGCGCCCGCAGCGCAGGCAGACGTCCTGCCAGGCGCCTCGCAAGCCACGCATCACTGGCCACGCGCAGGCCGGAGACCACGAGGGCGAAGATCGCTGTCTGCAGGCGGAGCTGCGGGCTGGCTGCGACCATCACGGCCAAGAGCGCGAGCAGCCACGGCGTTAAGTAGACGACTGGCTCGCAACAAAACGCTGCCGGAGCGGCGTGGCGTCGAATCTGAGCCCAGCGCAGGTGCCTCGCAAGAAAGGCGCGTATGGCCAGGCGTCGATTGCGGGTGAACACGCGATGCCCGCTGAGCACGACCCCATAGCCCGCTGCGTGGTAGCGCTGCCCGATCACGAAGTCCTCCGCGAGCACGTCGCGCATGCATTCAAGCCCGCCAAGCGCGGCCAACTCGCTGCGCCGCATCAGCATCGACTTGCCCACGACGCATGGCACGCCACAGCTGTCAGCGAGGCTCACGCTGCCGGCCACGACCGTGTCGAGGTGCAGGTTCTCGAAGCTCGCGCCTGCGCTGACCTCGCCGTGCCCGGCAATCAGGTTGGACACCAGGCCGACCGTCGGGTCAGCCATCTCCGCCGCGATCGCGAGCAGGTAGTCTCGGGCCACGTGCACGTTCGAGTCGGACACCAGCACGTGCTCATGCCTGGCCACGCGCAAGATGCGTAGCAGGTTCTGGACTTTCGGATTCACGGCGGGCTCGCGATCCGTGCCGACGACGATCCGCACCGGCAGGTCGGGAAAGCTACGGCGCAGGCGCTGCACGGCGGACAACGCGGGGTCGCGCGGATCTGCGACACCGAAGACGAGCTCGAACCCCGGATAATCTTGCAGGGCGAAGCTGACGAGATTGTCGTAGAGACCTTCGTCGAGCCCACACAGCGGCTTGAGAATCGAGATCGGTGGTGCGAACCCGGTCTGCGATTGCGGCCGGTCGCGCAGCTTGCGGCGCGTGGCCCAGTGCAGCGCGAAGTTCGCGAGCAGCGAGCACGCTGCGAGCACGGTCAAGACGAACGCCGCCACTTGCGCACTGACTGGCATGTTCACCCCAGGGCAGGAGACAGCCCGCCAGCGAAGCCTCGCGCGGGCGCTGCAAACTGTGGGCTGGGCAGCGGCGCTGCGAGCTCACGCAACATGCCGTCCTCGGCCTTGTATAGGCGAAGCACGTGCCCCCCATCGCGTACCGAGCCGGTCGAGAACACCTGGGCGTGGTCCCGCCCGCACAGACTCTGGGTCGTGTCACGGTGCACGTGGCCGTGGAGCACGTGCACTCGGGTGCGCTCGCGTAACAATTCACGCAGCGCCACGCCGTTGGTCACGTGGTCGAACCAGCGCAGCGACGACAAGCCGGGCAGAGCCGGTGGGTGGTGCTGAGCCACAACGTGGGCGCGGTGGCGGGTGATGGCGTCGTTCGCCGTGCGCCGAATCGCGACCGCATCGGCGTCGTGCAATACGCCAGCGGCCTGAGTGAACCACTGCTGGTCCACGACGGTGGAGATGGGCTGGATCAGTGCGTCCTCGAGCACGGTCGTCGCGCCAGCACCACTCGTCTGCCGGTACGCCGAGAGCGGTCCGGCGAGGGCCTTGAAGAAGCCGCTGCGGCCATCGCTGTAGCCGTCATGGTTCCCAGGGACCAGTGTGATGCGTTCACTTGGCAGGCCGGTCTGATCCAACACCTCGGCCAGCACCTCGAACTGCGCCTGCGTGCCGTCTTCGGTCAGGTCGCCGGTGATGACCACATGGTCCGCGCCTGCGCGTTCGGCCAGGTGCAAAGTGTGGCGCGCGGCGCGAATGCGTGCTTCGGCGTCGAGCGGTGCGCCCGCGCTCAGCAGCGCGAGGCGTGTGCGAGCCAACCCACTGCGCTTCTCGTGCTCTCGCTCGAGCAGGTGCAGGTCGGAGATCTGAGCGATGATTGTCATGCACCCAGGATGCCGCGCGCAATGCACGTTTCCGTTTCTGCTGATCAACATCTTTGTGAACAAATCAGCCTGCACCGCAGCTGCGGCCGCAACGAATACATTCGACACCGAAGTATCACGGCAGGCGCACAGCCCCGTCACGCGGGCGCGCGATACTTGGGGTTTTTGACGTTCGAGCTGAGCCGCGCGCCGCGGCAGCCGAGCAACGCGCGCGCCAGCGGAGCCAGTGGCAGGTGACGTCGCTAGCGGTGCACGGCGAGCTTGTAGGATTGCCAGCCAACGCCACCGCGGTCGTCGCGGATCACGACCCACAAGAAGCTCGTCGAGCAAGCGCAGTCGGCGTTGCGCCTGTCGCTCCAGCGGCTGGACGCTGGCTACGCGTCGGCCTTCGAGGCGGGGTCGAAGCACCGCTTTTGCGAGCGGACCCGAGAGTCAGCTAGTTGCTGCCACTCCGGCAGTTAGCGCGCGACATCGAGCTTGTACGACTTCCAGCTCACGCCACCGCGGTCGTCGCGGATCACGACCCAGATCAACGCCTGACCCGTAGAGGGCGGTGCCGTCCAAGCATTGTCGGTCGACATCGTCGCGCCTTGCGCCTCGGCCGTCCCCGTCCGATCGTGCGCGAACTCACCGTCGTTGGCGTACCAAGAGACGCGGATAGACTCGCGACGATCGACCACCACGCGATGGGCGGGGTCGAAGTACGCATACCACTCGGATCCGGTGCAACCCTTGGGTGTCGTCTGGCAGTCGGCTGCACAGTTGGTGAGATCCTCGCGCGGACCACAGATTCCATCGCCGCAGCGCGACTGTCTCGGGCATGGCGCCCAACTCGCGCGAAACGTCACGGTCTCGCCTGGCTTCACGCGCACAGCCTGGCCCTTGTCCGCCTGGTCGGTGAGCGGTTCGGTGTCTGCGCCACGACGCAAGACTACTGTGTCCAACACAGGATTCTCGTTGGGACGGTAGCGCTGACCGAACTCCGCCGCCTGATCCTGCGCTGCCAGCACGCCGCACAACAGCCGCGTCATGCCGAACGCGTACGCGTCCTGCTCTCCTTGCACACGTTCGAGCAGGCGCACCGGCTGAAAGTAACCACCGGTGGTGTCGGCGTCGGCCGGACGGCCGTTCGGTTGGCCCTTCTCTGGAGGCGGCGGCGTAGGCCCGAAGAGCTGGCAGGCATCCTTGGCGAGCTGGCCCTTGACCGTCGCGCCGGTACCCAACGCGCTCAGCGCCGCGCCGCTGGGCTCGAAGCACGCCAGCGCGACCGAGCCCGAGGCCGCGAGCGGCTTGCGGGCGCTGCACAACGCCCAGTCGAGCGCCTTGGCATCGGCCGCACCATCGATTCCCGCGTAGAGCACGTTGTACTGAACTGGCTTGCCGGGTCCGGTTTCCGCCGGCACCGACTGGATCGCCAGCACCACGTCGCGATCGACGAGCGACGCTCGGCCCTCGATCGAAGGCCGGCAGGCGGCGCTGCACAGCGCCGCCATCAGCAGCAAGGCACGCAAGCGAGGCGTCGTCACCATGTGAGCTTGGCTCCCAGCACTGGAAGGATCGGTAGACCGGTGATGTACGACTTGCGGGAGAAGTTGTAGTTGTAGACGATCTCTTCCGGGTTTCTGTGGTCGCTCACGTTCTGCACGTCCAGGTAGACCTCGAGCTTGCCGTCGCTACCGAGCGAAAACCGCTTCGAGATGCGTACGTCGAACTCGTAGAAAGCCGGGATGCGGATCGAGTTGTGCGCGCCGAACACCGGCTGGAAGGAATCCGTGCGCGAGTCGTAGACGGCCGCGACGACGGGCGTGCGCGGGTAG
>DASVHQ010000039.1:0-10401 GCA_036382515.1 Polyangiales bacterium
ACAGCGGCTGTGACAATGGGACGGCTCCGGTCGCGATGTGGGGCTCACACGGCTACGCCAGCGGCGGCGACGGTGTGGTGCCGATCGCCGATGGCCGTGCAGGACGCGACGTCTTCCTCAAGCGCAACGGCTGCGGGACCAACACTGTTCCCGCACAGCCAATGCCTAGCGACTGCGTCGCATACCAGGGCTGCAAGGCTGGGTATCCGGTTGTCTGGTGCGAGTGGAACGGCGGCCACTGGTGGCCCGACTACGCACCCCAAGCGGTCTGGGACTTCTTCTCACAGTTTTGAGAGGCGGTAGGCGCCAAGGGTGGATAGAACTCGGATCGTAAGAGAACGGATGGAGTGGCGGACCTGCGAGCATAGACGATCCAGTTCTTGTACAGTACGGGAGGATCTACCGTGCAGAAGCGGCCTGCCGGCAGCTGCGCGAACGCCAGCGGCACGGCGATTCTACGATCTCTCGCGCCTGTCGAGCAGCTCGCGGACCTTACGACAAAGGCCGTCCGGGGTAATCGGCTTCTGCAGAAACGCGACGCCAGCATCGAGCACACCGTGGTGAACGATGGCGTCCTCCGTGTAGCCCGAGACATAGAGCACGCGCAGCCCCGGTCGCATGGGTAGGATGCGCTCGGCCAGCTGCCGACCACTCATGCGTGGCATCACCACGTCGGTCAGAAGCAGGTGGATCTTCGCCGGGTACTGTTCGCAGATCAGAAACGCATCGCCGCCGTTGTTCGCGTCCAGCACGTTGTAGCCCTGTCGACGCAGGATCGCATGTGTCACGGCGCGCACCTGCTCGTCATCCTCGACGAGCAGGATGGTCTCGGAGCCTCGCAGCGTCACTGGCGCGAACGTGTCGATCAGGGGATCGACCAGGCGATCGGTGCGCGGAAGGTAAACCTTGAAGGTGGTGCCCACCTGCAGCTCGCTGTAGACCCAGACGTGACCGTGGCTCTGCTTCACGATCCCGAACACGGTCGACAGGCCGAGACCCGTGCCCTTGCCCGTTTCCTTGGTGGTGAAGAACGGTTCGAAGATTCGTGCCCGCGTCGCGGCGTCCATGCCGCATCCGGTATCGGTGATCGCCAGCATCACGTAGTGCCCGGGCACGACTCCCGCGTGGTGCTCTGCGTACGCCGCATCGAGCTCTACGTTGTTCGTCTCGATGCTCAGCTTGCCGCCGCAGGGCATTGCGTCGCGCGCGTTCACCACGAGGTTCATGATGATCTGTTCGACCTGACTCGGGTCTGCCAGCACTCGGCCGAGCGTGCGACTCGTGAACAACGACAGCTCGACATCCTCACGCAGCAGCCGCTTGAGCATGCGCTCCATGCCGACGGCCACTTGACCGAGGTCGAGCACGCGCGGCTCGAGCATCTGTCGTCTGCCGAATGCGAGCAGCTGCCGGGTGAGATCTGCGGCCTGCTTGCCGGCCCGACACACTTCGATCAGGTCGTCGTGCATCGGGTCGCCGGGCTTGAGGTCCTGGAGCACGAGGGTGGTGTAGCTGAGAATGATGGACAGCAAGTTGTTGAAGTCGTGCGCCACTCCGGCGGCCAGCGCACCGATGGCCTCCATCTTTTGAGCCTGGCGCAGGTGTTCCTCGGCCAGGCGCCGCTCGGTCACGTCGCGCAGCAGCGAGAGATGCAGACCAGGCAGCACGTTCGCGGTCGCGCGGTAGTCGAGATCGCGTGGGCTTCCGTCCGCTCGCAGGATGCGCAGCTGACCCTCCATGCGGCCTGCGAGGCGGAAGCTCTCCCAGCTCGGCTCGATCGCACCTGCCTGCGCAACCGCAAACTCTGCAGCGTTACGCCCGAGCAGCCGCTCCCTGGGCAGCCCGAACAGCTCACACGCCGCAGGATTGGCGTCGACGTAGTTTCCACGATCGTCGACGAGCAGCATGGCGTCGAGCGCGCCGTCGAACACCGCCCGCAGCAGCCGCTCGCTTTCCCGAACCTGCTTCTGCGCGGCACGCAGCAGCACCGGCGTGCCACCCGCCTCGCTGGCCACGGCATCGACTTCGCCGCGTGAAAAAGCGACCAGGGCCTGCTCGGCTTCCAGCAGACGCCGTCGCAAGACCACGGTCTCGCCTTCGATCGAGCCATCAACCACGTTCGCTCTCCGTCAGGCCGAGCATGGAGATCAACGCTTCGGTGTCCTTGAGGTTGCCGATGATCCGCCGCTCCGGCAGCGGTGCCAGCTTGATCATGGTTGGAGTGACGAGCACGCCTTCGCGCGCACCGGGTTCTGGGTGTTGCAGCACGTCGATGATCTCGAGCTCGGCGACGTGGGACGGATAGTCCGCCAGCAGAACTCGCAGGTGACGGATCGCCGCGACCGAGTTGGGCGCCTCGCCGGCCACGTACAGCCGCAGGCGCAGCTGCCTCTTCTTAGGCGGTGCAGCGCGCTTCATCGGCGTGACCTCTTGGCTTTCTGCAGCGGGGCGACCCGCAGGTCGTCGTCGCCTCGCCGATGGAGTAGCTCCAGGTTCTGTGTCGCGGTTTGACTGACATCCGACTCCCGATCGAGCTTGAGTCGCTCGAGCGTGGCCTCGCGCACGGCCTGCTCGACCACCACGGCTTGCGCACGCACCTTCGTCTCGGCCACGGCCAGCTCGGCCTCGCGCTGGCGAAACTCAGCGTCGCGCTTTGCCGATTTGCGCAGCCGACCCTGCTCGTTCTCCGTCTGCCAGCGCAGCGTGCCCATCAAGACTTCACCGTCCACCGAGTACACATCGGCGAACGTGATGCCCGCGCTGGTCAGCACGAGCTCGCGAACCTGGTTCGAGTGCCCGGTACCTCGCGACTTGACGATCGTCAGCGCGCGGTTGCGCTCGCCGCCGTTGACTACGTACGCGAGGTGCATCCAGGTATCCGCGATGGTCGAGATTCCGATCGGCGTCTCCTTGGTGAGCGGTGCCGCGTTGCCCAGCAGCGACGTGATGACGCTGGTGATGCCCTGAGTCTTCGCCAGGTCGACGATATGCACGGCAGCTCCCTCGGCGTCAGCGTTGCCGCTTCTCGGGGCAAGTGCCGAGATGGGATCCACGATCAAGTTGTCCGCGCGGTGCTCTCGCAAGAGCGCTCGAATGCTGGCCACGTGCGCTTCGGGGCTCGCGACGCGACTGCGCAGCGAATAGATCTTGAGCGTGCCAGCCCGAATGTGCGGCGCCAGATGGATGCCGATCGATTCGACGTTGCGCACGATCTGCTCCGGTGCCTCGTCGAAGCTGACGAAGAGCGTGCGCTCCTTCCTGCGGCTGGCTGCGTCGGCGAACGCCGCGGCGAGCGTGGTCTTCGCGGTGCCCGGGGCGCCGGTGATCAACGTGGAGCTGCCACGGTAGTATCCGCCGCTGAGCATCCCGTCGAGACGTTCCATGCCCGAAGAGACGCGGCGCGCCGAGACGACGTGACGAAGCTCCGTGTTCGAGCCCGCACCCACCTCGATGCCGGCATCGGTGATGCTGAAGGGAAACTCGTTGGCCGAGTGCGCACCGCCTCGGCACTTCGCGACGCGGATCAACCGTAGCGCCGTGCCCGCCACGACGCGGTGCTGCATCGTTACGACACAGTCTGCCATGAACTGCAAGAAGTCGTAGTCTGAGGCCGCTTGCGCTTCGTCCGCGCCTGCCTTCGCTGTGATCACTGCGGTCATACCGCTGACGTGCAGCCAGTCGCGCAGGCGAAACACCTCGCGCCGCGCCAGAGCGGAGTCGCCGAGGTGACCAAGCAGCACGTCGAGCCCATCGAGCACGATTCGCTTGGCTCCGGTCGCCTTGGCCTTGGCTCCGATCACGGCGAGCAAGCCGAGCAGATCGAAGTCCCCACCATGCACGACGGATTCCGAGAGTCGTGCGTCGAGAACCTCGATCTTGCTCCTCAGCGAATCGATGTTCCACGTGAACGTCGCGGCGTTCTCGAAGATGGCCTTTGCGCTCTCCTCGAACGCCACGAAGAGGCCTGCCTCCGCGTGATCGCGCGCACCGGCAGCCAACAGCTGCGCGCCGAAGATCGTCTTGCCACTGCCCGCGCCGCCGAGGACGACCGTGATTCTCTCCGCTGGCAGCCCACCGCCGATGACCTCATCGAAGCCCACGATCCCCGTCGGCACGTATCGAATGCATCCCTTGTTTTGCTTGACCATCCCCGCGTGCCTTCATCCAAAGGGCGTAAATCGACAACGTAGGTCTTTTAGGGGCACACGCCAGCGTCGAGCTCCGTTAGTTTTGCGATTCACGTCGCTTGGCGTCCGTTAGGAGGCTGCTGTCGCGCGTTGCGTAGCCTGCTGACGCACTAGCGCGCACCGCGTGACGTCTGTAGCTGGTCGTCGCGCACACACAGGTGCGTGCGTGGTGACGAGCCGTCGCGAGCCAAATCACAGTTTTCGAGCGTTGCTCTGCGCACGCCGGAGCGAGTAGCCCAATAGAGCTAGTGCGTGCAGCAGCCATGCACCCGCGCTGCTGCAAGCCCCCCGCCCCTCCGCCAGCACGCAGCGCACTGGCATGTGAAGCCGCCGCCGTCAGCGGCAAACGGCGCCCGCCCGCCGCCACCCGGCGTGCCCGCGGCGATCACGGGAATCGCAGTGGTACCAGGCCGAACATTCCGAAGCTGTGGCGGTGCCACTGCACTTGCTGAGGTTTCCATCAGAAGCCCGCGCACGGCTCATGCAGCGTCGCCCTCGCGCGACGCTGGCGTACCGCCAGGGCACGCCGGGCATCTTCAGGCGCCGAGGCGTCGTGACGAACTTGCCGGAGCCGTCCTCGATGCAGGCGGCACCAGCGGTGTATGGCTAGTACAGGGCGTGGTGGTAGCCACCGGACCACGCTCGGCTATACACGATTGTCCCGGCCATCACGCCCCAATCAGAAAGCCGAAGTGAGCGTTGCCGCTGGACCGACCGGATTTGCGGACTGCGTGTGGCGGCACGGTCCCTGCTACGTGCGGCATCGGGCACAGACACGGACATCGACGCTTGTCCGTGCAGGCCACTGAAGTCAGCGACGAAGGGGCAGTCATGACAGCTCTGGTGTATCTCGGTCCGGACGAGCAAACGCCTTGTTGCACCGCGGCACGATTACATCGAGCGAGGTGACTTGTGCCTGCGACGAACACACTCTTTTGTACCCCGCCCAATGGGATCGGAGCTGCCGCGATGCATGCACTGCCGGAAGACAGCCGGCATTTCTTCATTGCACACGCATCGGAAGCTCTGCGTTTGACGCGCGCGGTGTTCCCGTCAGTCGTCGTCGTGGGCGGCAGTTCGAACCAGGCCGTGGTCGATTCGTGCAAAGAACTTCGTGCTACTGAAGCGTGCCGACACTCCGTAATCGTCGCCGCGAGCGAGCGGCCCGAGGACCTCCGGTTTTTGATCGACGCTGGCGCCGATGACGTGTTCCTGGAGTCGCTCGGCAACGAGTCGCTGCGGGGTCGCCTCCTGGTAGCGCAGCGCACGGCTGCCGGCATCGCTGCTCGACACAAGGTAGAGAACGTTTACGAGGAATTCTTCCGGTCGTCCTCGCCGCTTTTCTGCATCGCTGACTTCAACGGATACTTCAAGACGATCAACCGGGCGTGGACGCGAGTGCTGGGGTGGTCAACCGCAGAACTGCTTTCCACGTCATGGTTAGACTTCGTCCACCCCGACGATCGACAGTCTTCGGTAGCGACCTGGCAACGGCTGCGCGTCGGCCAACCGGTGGTTGACTCAGCGCACAGGTGTCGTTGCAAGGACGGCAACTATCGCTTACTCGAGTCGCAATCCGTGCCGCTGGTCGAACGGGGTGTCTTCTACGCCGTCGTTCGCGACATCACCGAGGCCAGCGCGACGACGGCGGCGCTGCGGGAGCTGACCGAGGGCTTGGCGACTACGCTCGCCAGCATCGGCGACGGAGTCATTGCGACGGATCTCACTGGCGCGATTATTCGCATGAATCCCGCCGCGGAGCAGCTCACAGGCTGGGCGTTTGCGGACGCCAAGGGTCGCCCGCTGCCGGAAGTCCTGTCGATCACGAATCAAGACACGGGTGCCCAGGTCGACAATCCGATCGACCGCGTGCTTAGCGAGGGTGTGACCGTCGCGCTCGCACGCCGCACGGTGCTCAGACGCCCCGACGGAACCGACCTGCCGATCGCCGACAGCTGCGCGCCCATCAAGTCCGGCAACGGTGAAGTCCATGGAGCCGTGTTGGTGTTTCGCGATCTCACGGCCCAACGCAGTGCCGAGTCGACTCAAGCTAAGTACCTAAAGCATCTGGTATTTACCGATCGAATGGCGTCGGTCGGGACGCTTGCGGCAGGCGTCGCGCATGAAATCAACAACCCGTTGACCTACATGAGCGCAAACCTCGACATGGCCATCGCAGAAGTACACGGACTCGCTGGCGCGGCGCCTTCGGCGCGCCTGAAGGATCTCGAAGAGATGTTGATCGAGGCTCGCCGAGGGGTTTCGCGGGTCACCAAGATCGTGCGTGGACTGAAGACATTTTCGCGCGTCGGGGAGGAACGCAAGGGGGTCGTTGATATTGTTGCGGTCCTGGAACTGTCGATCAGTATGGCGTTCAACGAGATTCAGCACCGCGGCCGGTTGGTGAGGGACTACGGCGCGATTCCGCTAGTGGAAGCGGACGAAGCCCGCCTGGGACAGGTCTTCATCAACTTGCTCGTGAACGCCGCGCAAGCGCTGCAGGAGAGCAGGATGGCGGCAAACGAGATTCGCGTGGCCACCTCGACGGATGCCGCGGGGCGAGCCGTGGTGGAGGTATGCGACACGGGCCCAGGCATCCCCGCGGCGCTGCTCGCCAGGATCTTCGACCCATTCTTCACGACCAAGCCGGTGGGCGTCGGCACAGGTCTAGGTCTGGGAATCTGTCACACTATCGTGACCGACCTGGGTGGCGAGATATCGGTACGGAGCGACATGGGACGAGGCACTGTCTTCCGAGTCGCGCTGCCGGCAGCACCGACCGGGGCTTCATTGACGCCAGCACCGGCCACCGAGGCTGAGACGATGACCCGTGCCGCCGCCAGGGTGCTCATCGTCGACGACGACCCCGCCGTGGGCCGAGCACTGGGCCGCATTCTGCAAGGCCACAACGTCACCGTCGTCGCGAGCGCGCAAGCAGCGCTCAGCCTACTTGCGGCGGGCCAAGACTTTGACGTGATTCTGTCTGATCTGATGATGCCCGGAATGTCCGGCATGGAGCTGTACGAAGAGCTTGCCCGCCGACATCCGGAGCTGGCTGCGAGAGTCGTATTCTTGACGGGCGGAGCCTTCACGCCCGCGGCGAACTCATTTCTCGATCGCGTCGGCAACGCGAGGATGGAGAAACCTTTCGACCCCGTCGAAATGCGAAACCTGATCGGTAAATTCGCCAAGTGAGAGCCGTTGCATCGACTGCTGGGCGACGCTTCGACGCCGCGCACACTCGTCGAGGCGGCGGACGCCGCCATGTACGAGTCGAAGCACGCAGGTAGAAATCGCGTGGTGCTCAGCCTGAGACCGCCTGCGGAAGTACAGTTGGCCGGTTCAGCGTAGTGGTCAATGTGTCGCGCTCGGTGGGAATGCGCTGCTCTTCCTCCCGGAGGCTGCGACCTCCTGCAAGGCTGCTTGCTCGCGCGCCCGGCTGCACGCTTCGCGGAGCCGAAGTTCTAGCGTTGACCAAGCCATCCCACCAGGCGTGCCCACCAGGCGTGCGCAGCTGCGCGCCGGCGCGATCAGAAGACTGCGTCGGGGAAAGGGCGATCGGGCTTCGCAAACAGGTAGCCCTGCATCAACTCACACCCCAGGCGCGTGAGTGCGTCGCGTTCGCCACGTGTCTCGATGCCCTCGGCGACCAGAGACACGTCCATCTCTTTGCACAGGCCCATCATCGCGCCGACCAGCTTCTGCTTGGTCGAGCTGACGTCGATGTCACGCACCAGAGCCATGTCGATCTTCATCACTTCCGGTTGCAGGCTAGCGAGGCTGGTCAGTCCGGCGTAGCCAGCGCCGATGTCGTCCACGGCCAGCTGGAAACCCAGCCCGCGCAGCCGCGCGACGCGTACCTCGATGTCTTTGATTTCCTCGAGTGACGCGCGCTCGGTCACCTCCAGGACGACCTTGCCGGCGATGCTCGAAAGCGGAGCATCGGCTGAATAGAGCTCCTCATCGAGGAGATCGTGCGGATGTAGATTCACGAACACTCGGGGGATCGGCGACTTTCGCACCGTGAGCGCGACGTGCTGCCGCACGGCACGACCGAGCTCGACGAGCTTGCCCAACCGCTGTGCGGCGTCGAGGATCATTCCAGGATTCGACAGCCGGCCGTTGCTCGATCGCATGAGCGCTTCATACGCGAGCACGCGGCGTTCCGGGTAGCTGACGATCGGTTGATAGGCCATCCAGAGCTCCGCCAGCGCGTGTTGGAACGCCAGATCGAGGCTCGCGCGGTCGCCAAGCAGCTTGCTCTCGTTGCCCAGGAAGTCGAGTGCCTCGCGCTTGAGTCGCGCCATGCGACCGAGCTGGACGGCGTGCTCGACGACCGAGGTCAGGTCCGCGAGCTCGATCGGTTTGCACAGATAGCGCAGCGCGCCGTACTCGACGGCCGCACGTGCCGTATCGATGCTGGGCTTTCCCGTCATCAGCAACACGGGGACGTCCAAGTCGTGCTCGCGTACCGCCCGCAACAAACCGATGCCATCCAGCTCCGGCATCGCGATGTCGCTCAGGACGACGTCGAAGCGCCGGGCGGCCAGCTGTGCGAGCGCCTCTTTGCCGTTGGTCGCGAGCTCGACCGAGAAGCCCGCGCCCAGCAGTGCGCGGGCGTACGCCGCAGCGAGACTCTGCTCGTCATCGACGAGCAGCACGCTGTCGCGATCGGTATTCATCGAGCATCCACTCCAGTCGGATTAAATCGGTTATCCGCAACGCAGTGTCAAGCCCGCGGCGCGAGCGAAGCACGGCACGCGGGCGCTCGGCGTCGTCACCACATGTCGTTCCGACACGCACGCTAGCCAATTCGGCCACCAGCTTGGACTCGTGAGCCAAGTCACAGCGAATGCCGGATGCGTCCCGGCTGGAGCTGGCGCTGGAACTCCGAGCACAACGCGCGCGAGTCGAGCTGTGCGCGAGCCGGTGTGGTCACAACCCGTCCTTGAACGTGCAGGTCTTGGTGTCTTCCGTCAGTTGCTTGCTGGCTGGGTGCTCACATGGTCGTGCGCAGCGGTGAGCGCTGCGTGCGCATCATGCTGCTGGTCGTGGTGCTCGCGCTCGTCGCCAAGCTCGCTCACGATCTGCTGCGAGCCTAGCGCGCCGTTCAGTCGCCGCGCCGCGGCGCGAGCAGGTAGCGAAGCCAGCCGCGCAGCGTGTTGTCGCGGAACATCTCTTTCTCGAGCGCGCGCAGGCCGTCGAGGTAGCCGCTGTTCTCCTGCAACGCGCGCTGCCTGGACACGAAGCTGGCGTTCGGATCGAGCTCGCGAACCGGACGCGCGGGATTGCCGACGGCCACGCAGTGGCTCGGGATGTCGCGCACCACCACGGCGCCCGCGCCGACCACGCTGTTCTTGCCGATGGTCACGCCCTTACAAACGATCACGCGCTCGCCGAGCCACACGTTGTCTTCGATCTTCACCGGCGCGTACTTGCCGCTGTTGAACACGCGATCGTACGGGTCGTGACTGTCGCCGTCGGTGATGTACACGTTGGTGGCGAAGAGCGCGTTGTTACCGATGTCGATGTCGCAGGTCGAGGCGATGCGTGCGCCCGGGTTGATCACACTGTAGTCGCCGATACGCACGCGACCCAGGCCCGGCTTTGCCGACCACACCGAGAGTCGCACCTTCAGATCGGAGGTGGCCGAGATGTGCACGTGCTTGCCGATGTACACCGAAGGGCCGAAGACCTCGACGTGCCACGGATTGGTGAAGCGCGTGCCTTCACCCACGCTTGCAAAGTGCGGGTGCAGAAAGCGCTCGGCATAGAAGTCGTCGAACTGCGCCTTGGCGGAAACCAGGGCCATGGGCCGATGCTCGTGTTGCACAACCACTACCGCCTTCCGTGCGCGCCTTATATCGTGCCGACCGGCCAATGCAATGCGCGCCTTCAGCGTAGACCGCCGGGGCGGCTCAACCGGACTCTTTCGCATCGCGCCGCACGTGCGCTACGTTGCCCGCACACCGTCAGGTCCCAGCATGTCGAACCCGCCCGTCCTGAAAATCCATGTCTTGCAGCCACAGCTCGCCAGCGTGCCGCGCTACCAGAGCGCGGGCGCAGCCGGCCTCGACCTGAGCGCCGCGCTCGACGCACCGCTCACGCTGGCGCCGGGAGAGCGGGTCGCGGTTCCCACGGGCCTGGCCATCGCCTTGCCCGCGGGCCACGAAGGGCAGGTGCGCCCGCGCTCGGGCCTGGCGATCAAGCACGG
>DASVHQ010000040.1:0-11369 GCA_036382515.1 Polyangiales bacterium
TGCTCGAGCGTGCGGATCGACTCGCCGACAAACTGCACATAACGCGCGCTGCACTCATCGCGCGTGGCCTTCGGGCGGTGTTGGCCGCCCAGGGCGTAGAGTGAGGGCAGCGGAGGACGGGCACATCTGCGTCTCCTCAAGGAGAGATTGGTCGAGTCCCGAGTCCGGCCCCCTGGTTCAACGGTGCAGAACGGTGCTGACGTCCCGAGTCCGGCCCTTGGTTACCGGTGCCGAGTCCCGCGAGTCCCCTCGCGAGCTCAGTGAACACCTTGAAATCTGAAACTCTTGCTGGCAATATTCCAGGCATGGAGCGATCCGAACACCTGCGTGCGGTCACTCGCCTGTTGGACACTCGCTCCGTGGTTGCGGTGCTCGGTGCCCGTCAGGTCGGGAAGACCACCCTGGCTCGGCAGGTGGCGAGAAGCTCGTCGCGTGCGGTCACCTTCTTCGACCTCGAGGATCCGCGCGACCAGGCACGCTTGGCCGAGCCTATGCTCGCCCTGGAGCGGCTGCGGGGCCTGGTTGTGCTCGATGAAGTGCAGAACCACCCCAACCTCTTCCCCGTGTTGCGCGTGTTGGCCGACCGTCCTCGCAAGCCCGCGCGCTTTCTTCTGCTCGGCAGCGCTTCGCCGGAACTGCTGCGTCAAGGTGCCGAGACCCTCGCGGGCCGCATTGCGTTCTACGAGCTCGATGGTTTTGATCTCTTGGAGGTCGGCACGAAGAACCTGGAGCGTCTGTGGTTGCGCGGCGGTTTTCCCAGCTCCTATCTCGCCAAGACCGATGCCGAAAGCGCAAAGTGGCGCGCCGATTTCATTCGCACCTTCGTCGAGCGTGATGTCCCGCGCCTCGGTGTAAACATCGCTCCCAGCACGCTGGCTCGATTCTGGTCGATGCTCGCGCACTATCATGCGCAGGTCTGCAATTTATCGGAGATTGGGCGCTCGCTCGGTGTTTCGCACACCACCGTGCGCACGTACATCGACCTGCTCACCAAGACCTTCGTAGTTCGAGAGCTTCGTCCGTGGGCGGAGAACCTCGGCAAGCGATTGGTCAAGGCTCCGAAAGTCTACGTGGCCGACAGCGGCCTTCTGCATACCTTATTGGCAGTCCCCGCTCGCCGAGACCTCGAAGCGCATCCCAAGCTCGGCGCGAGCTGGGAAGGGTTTGTCATCGCTCAGATTGTCCGTCTGCTGCACGCCACGCCCGAGCAGACCTTCTTCTGGGCCACTCACGCCGGAGCCGAGCTGGACCTGCTCATCGTACGCGGGCGGCAGCGACTGGGCTTCGAGATCAAGCGCACTGATGCGCCCAAGCTCACGCCATCGATGCGCGCAGCGCGGAGCGATCTTCGCCTGAGCGCTTTGTACGTGGCTCACGCCGGACGCCACACCTTCGATCTCGCCCCCGGCGTGCACGCGATAGCTGCAGACGATCTCGGCGTCGAGTTGGCCCGGGTCCGCTGAAGGTGGCCGCGACCGCTCGCATGTTCGGCGGGACGCTCGACCATCATCAAGTCCACCGTGGAGATGATGGGGCAGGGCACCATGGTCCGCGAACACGGCAAGCACCGTCCGGTGCCCAGACTCGGCCACCGCGCGGCGGTCAACATCACTTCGTGGCCGCGCGCCGCTGAGGTGGTCATCAATGGCAAAGTCTCCGGCGTGACGCCTACCACCGTGTCGCTGCCGTCGGTCAAGCCTGCGGACATCACCGTGCGCATGAGCGGTTACGCGGCGGTAGTTGAAAGATCCTCGAAATACCCGAGTATTCCTGCGGTTTCTTCTGCGGGCGCGCGCGCTCTGCGCCGATTTCTGGACAGCTCTTGAGAGGCTGCTTCAGGGGCTCGCGGCGGTCGTCGCGCGAGACGGCCAAGCAAACAGGTACGGGAAGCGCAACCGCTGGCAGACGGCCACAAGCACAAGCGGCGCGGCAACACCGACCACGAAACCGGAAACCAGGTGCAGTGCCGCCGACTCAACGTGCAACACGGACCTCAACACGATGCGCGTCGCAGCGGACGCGATCGTGTGCGCGACGAAGATCTCTAGCGAGCGCTGCCCCAGGTAGGCGAGCACGCGCGAGCGGTGCACGAGCAAGCTCAGAGCGAGCGCGGCGGACACGCCGCTCGCGGTTAGCAGCGGTTGCCAGTGCATTGCCCAGACCTGGTCGGGAGCCGCGGCGCTCGCGCCCACGAGGCTGAAGCCGACGATCGCGACGAAGAAGACCAGGCGCATCGGTAGCTGTCCTATCGAAGCCAAACGCCGTGGTTCACCGAGCCACACTCCGGCCGCCAGGAACGGCAGGTGCGAGAGCGCCTGGTGCAACGGGACGAAAGGACCCAGCTCGACGCTCCGCTCGACCCACGCGCACGCGACCGCGATCAGGAAGAACGCAGCGCGCCCTGTGCCGAGCCGCCACGCGAGCCAGAACATCAGCTGCTGCAAGAGCAGCGCGTAGAGGAACCAGAACTGCATCGGCGGCGCATAAAGCATGCGCGTTATCGCATCGAAGCCGACGCGATGGTTCACGTGCGCGCCCGCGAAGATCTGCAAGAGTATCTGCGTCGGCGCCCAGATCAAGTACGGGTACCAGACGCGTCGCAGCTTCACGCCCCATCCGACCACGTCGTGTTTGCCGCTGGTCGGCGCCAAGAAGAAGCCCGCCACCGTGAAGAAGAGCGGCATGTGGAACGAATAGATGAAGTGGTCGACGCCGAGGACGATGGCACCCTCGGCGAGCAGGTGGGCAGACACCAGCCCGCGCTGTGCATGGCCATAAACCACGAGCAAGATGCCGATCCCCTTGGCGACGTCGGCCCACGAAAGGCGAGACCGCGAGCTTTGTACGGGTACGGTTGGCATGGGCGCTTCTCGGCGGCGGACTATGCCACATAGAGAAGTCATCGGCTGCGGCGAACGGCTGCGCTTGCACTGGTGCGCTCCTGGGCGCGAGTGGGTCATCTGCGGATACTGCCAGGCTCGTCGGGAAGCGCGCGCCCACCGGCAGTACAAACGCAAGGGCTTGGCCGAGGCAGACGCTATCACGCAGCGTGCCGAGCACGAGCGAGAAGAAGAGCCAGTGAGTTGCACCGCGATGACCCCAGGGATGTGCGTGGGCGATTCCAAAACGGAAGCCCAAGACGTCGGCGTGCCGGCCGTAGCCTTCGTGCACGTGCCCGCACACGTGAAAGCGTGGCCGAAGTTGCTCGATGCGCCCGAGCAGCAGCGTGGCGTCGCGAAGGTACGTGCAGGTGAAGAAAGCGTGAGCCGCAACTTCGGGCGACTTCTCGAGCGAGATGTCGTGGTTGCCCAACGCGCCCCAGCCCACGACGCTGCGCTTCATGCTCGCGCTCGAGGTGACGCTGCACGAGATAGATCAAATGCTGGCGCTTTTGGCTCTTGCGCTGGATGAGCGTCTTGCGGCCTGATCACCGGGTCACAGGTCGGCGCGACGCTTGGCTGCTTTCGCCGAGCGCGCTGCCGACCTGGCCCACACGCACATGCAAACGCTCCCCACACCCGAAGCGGCCGTCGACGCGGTGATCGCACGCGTGGGCAAGAAGATCTTGCTCTGCGCACCGCTCGCGCTCGGCAAGCCCAACCACCTGATCAACGCGTTCTACCGGCGCGCCAAGGCCGATCCGTCGATCGAGCTGTCGATTCACACCGCGCTCACTCTCGAGCGGCCGTCTGGCAGCAGCGACCTCGAGAAGCGTTTCCTCGGACCGATGGTGCAGCGGGTGTTCGGCAACTACCCAGATCTCGACTACGAGCGCGATCGCATGGCAGGCCGCTTGCCGGCGAACGTGCGAGTGATCGAATTCTACTTTCCCGCCGGCAAATACCTGAACGTGCAGAGCGCGCAGCGCGACTACACCAGCACCAACTACACTCACGTGGCGCGCGATCTCTTGGCGCGAGGTGTCAACGTGATCGTGCAACAGGTCGTTGCAGGTGTGGTGGCGGGTCGACCACGCTTGAGCCTCAGCTCGAACCCCGACGTGATCCTCGACATGGAAGTGCGCTTGCGTGCCGACGAGCGCACAGGGCGTGCCGTGGCGATCGTCGCCCAGCTCAACGATCAGCTGCCGTTCATGTTCGGGGACGCGAATGTCGCGCCGGAGCTCTTCGACTTCGTGGTCGACGATCCGCAAGGCAGCTACACGCTCTTCGGCCCACCCAAGACCGCCGTGAGCGACGCCGATTACATGATCGGTCTGTACGGCAGCGCGCTGGTCAAGGACGGCGGCGAGCTGCAGGTGGGCATCGGGGCGCTCGGTGACGCGGTGGTCTACGCGCTCAAGCTGCGCCACGAACAAAACGAACAATACCAGCGCGCGCTCACACGCCTGGCCGTGGGCTACCGCTTTCCGACCGAGCTTGCGCTGATCGGCGAGACACAGCCGCTGCAGCAGGGCCTGTTCGCTGCAACCGAGATGCTGGTCGACGGCTTCATGCACCTGTTCGAGGCCGGCATTCTCAAGCGCAAGGTCTACGATGACGTGGTGCTGTCGCGGCTCTTGAACGAAGGCCGCATCACAGAGCAGGTCACGGCCGAACTACTGGATCTATTGCGTGCGCGTCGCGCCATCCACTCCGTGCTCACGCAGGAAGACCTCGCGTACCTGCAGCACTTCGGCATCCTGCGTGAAGAGCTGCGCTGGCAGGGCGATCACGTGGTCTTGCCCGACGGCCGCGCTTTCGTGGCCGACCTTTCGGATCCAAGCGCTCGCAGCATGCTCCAAGCTTGGCTCGGCACCACGCTCGAGCATGGCGCCGTGATCCACGCAGGCTTCTTCCTCGGCCCGCAGGCGTTCTACGACTGGCTGCGCAAGCTGCCGGAAGAAAAGCGCCGGCTCATCGACATGCGCAGTGTCACGCGCATCAACCAGCTCTACGGCCACGAAGAGATCGATCGGCTGCACCGACGCAACGCGCGCTTCATCAACACCACCATGATGGTGACGCTGCTCGGGGCCGCGGTGTCCGACGCGCTCGAGGACGGTCGCGTGGTGAGCGGCGTCGGTGGCCAGTACAACTTCGTCGCGATGGCGCACGAGCTGCCCGGTGGCCGCTCGATCCTGCAGCTGCGCAGCACGCGCATGGAGCACGGCGAGCTGCGCTCGAGCCTGGTGTGGAGCTACGGCCACGTCACGATTCCGCGGCACCTGCGCGACGTGGTGATCACCGAGTACGGCATCGCCGATCTGCGCGGCAAGACCGACGAGGAGTGCGTGATCGCCCTGCTCGACATCACTGACTCACGCTTTCAGGACGAGCTGTTGCAGCAGGCCAAGCGCCACGGCAAGCTGCGCGCGGGCTACACGATCGCCGACAAGCACCGGCGCAACTTCCCCGACAGCTACGCACGCGCTCTGCGCGAGCTTCGGGCCCCCGGGCTCTTTCCTGCGTTCCCGTTTGGCACCGACCTCACCCCGGACGAGATCCGCCTGGGGCGCGCGTTGCGCCTGCTCAAGGCCAAGCTGGGCAGCAAGGCTGGCCTGGCGCAGGCCATTGCGAGCGCGGCCACGCATGGCACGCCTGCGTCGGATGTGGAGTCGCTGCTGCGGCGCATGGATCTTCACGCCCCGAGCACTCTCAAGGAACGCTTGTACCAGCGGCTGCTGACAGCGGCGCTGCGCGGCAAGTGATCGGCGCGCTGCTGCTCTTCGAGGCCGGGCGCCTGGGCCGCAGGTCCGTGCAGACAGCCGAGCCCTTCTTCGCGTAAGTTGCGCGCATGGCGACAGTGCGCATTCGACCGGGCCACGTGAGGCCGTTGTGGGCCGGGCACCCTTGGGTGTACGCGCAGGCGATCGCCACGGTCGAGGGCTCGCCCGCCGCCGGCGACGTGGTCGACGTCATCGACCCGCAAGGCAAGTGGCTCGGCGCAGGCTTCTATTCTCCCAAGTCGGCCTTCGCCGTGCGCATCTTGAGCCGCACGCAGGGCGAGGCGATCGACGCGACGTTCTTCGAAGCACGCCTGCGCGCTGCGCGTGGCCTGCGCCGCGACTGGCTCGGCCTGCCGAACGAACAAACCACCGGCTACCGTCTGGTGCACGCCGAGGGCGACGGCCTGTCGGGCCTGGTGGTCGACGTCTACGACGACGTCGCCAGTGTGCAGCTGCTCACCGCCGGCATGAAACGCCGCGAAGCCGAGGTGTTCGCGGCGCTCGCCAAGGTCGCCGAGGTCCGCACCATCATCGAAGTGCCCAGCCGCGATCACCAGGAGATCGAGGGCTTCTCGGTCGAGCCGCGCGTGGTGCACGGGCCCAGCGTGGACGCCCTGAAGTTTCGAGAGCTCGGCTTCGACTACGAGCTGCCACTTTCGTCCATGCAGAAGACGGGCTTCTACTTCGATCAGCGCGACAACCGCGCGCGCCTGCAGCAGCTATGTCGCGGCCGACGCGTGCTCGATGCCTTCTGCTACATGGGCAGCTTCTCGCTGGCTGCAGCTCGTGGCGGCGCTCGCGAGGTGCTTGCGCTCGATCGCTCCGAGGGCGCGCTGACTGCAGGAGCGCAGGTGGCAGCGCGTGCGGGCCTGTCCGAGCGCATTCGCTTCGAGCGCGCCGACGTGAAGAAGACCTTGCCGGAGCTGATCGTCGCGAACCAACGCTTCGACGTGATCGTGCTCGATCCACCCAAGCTCGCGAGCAGTACCAAGCACCTGGAACGCGCGCGCAAGGCCTACCGCCACTGGAACGCGCAGGCGCTGCGTCTGGTGCAGCCGGGCGGCTTGCTCGTGAGCTGCTCGTGCTCGGCGGCGATGCAGCCTCTGGACTTCGTGCGCACCCTGGCGCTCTCGGCGGCCGATGCCGGTCGCGAGGTCAGCCTGCTCGAGCTCGGCGAGCAAGCGCCCGATCACCCCACGCCCGCCGCGTTCGACGAAGGTCGCTACCTCAAGGCGGCGTTTCTGCGCGTGCTCTGAGCGCCGAGTTACAAGAAGGGCGCCTACACGGGTGCCAGCTTCGACCACCCCGGCGTGATCCGCACTGCGCGCGGCGGCACGCTCTTGCTCGACGAGGTCGGCGAGCTGCCGCTCGACGTGCAGCCCAAGCTGCTGCGCTTCCTCGAGAACGGCGAGATCTTCCCGCTTGGTCAGCGGCGCGCAGTGCAGATCGACGTGCGCGTGATCGCCGCGACCCACCGCGATCTGGAAGCGCGCGTGCGGCAAGGCGCGTTCCGCGAAGATCTCTTCTATCGTCTGCAAGTGGTGCCCGTGCGCATCCCGTCGTTGCGCGAGCGCCGCGAACACGTCACCGCGCTCGCGCGGCATTTCCTGCGGCAGCTGACCCCGCTCGATAGCGCAGCTCCAGTGCTTTTACCCGGCGCAGTGTCGGCGCTGCTCTCGCATCACTGGCCGGGCAACGTGCGCGAGCTGCGCAACGTGATCGAACGACCGCTGGCGTTTTCGCCGGTTCCCAGCGTGCTCGACGCCGAGCAGTTGCGTAACGAGCGCCGTAGCGCGAGCTGACCGCGCTGCGCCGCTCGATTCAGCCCGCGGCTTCTGCCGGTAGTACCGGCATACTGCCCACGCGTTCCAACCCGCGCGGGACGAAGCGAGCACGGTAGGTGGTCATGAACGAGATGATCTGGATCTCCGGCTCGCTGCTGCGCTTGTCGTAGGCCTTGGTGATCAGATCGAAGTAGCTCACGTTCGGGCTGGCCACGCTGCGTTCGTCGGCGAGCGCGTACGCGAGGGTGATGATCGTGGCGCTGGTGACGTCCTGGTCCCGCAAGCGCTCGCGCACGATGACGTCGAAGGCTGGGCCGTGTGCGGGCTGTACGCGATGGCCGTCGGCGAGCTCGCTGTGCCGACCCGGATGCACTTGCTCCACGAACTCGCGCACGAAGCGCCGCATCATGTCGAGCCGCTCCGCGGCCGGCACCTGCCGCACGGCGGGGATGCGATCGGTCACGTCGCGCGCAGGCACTCCGGCCACCGTGTGCCCGGGCGCGATGCTCTTGGCGACCACGGATGAAGTCAGCACCATGGCTTGCTTGCCGATGCGCAGACCCGGTGACACCACGTTGTAGGCGCCGACGAGCCAGGCGCTGTCCTCGATGATGGTGGGCGCGACGCTGAAGACCTGCGAGCCTTCGAGCAGCTCCCCGAAGAAGGCGTGCGTCCAGATGCTCGTGTAGGTTCCGATGCCGACGTTGTTGCCGATGAACAGCACATCGTTCGCGTTGAGCACGCAGTTCTGCCCGACCCAGGTGTTGTGTCCGATGTAGCAGGGGCGCAGGCCGTTGATCAGCGTGTGGTTGTGGATCTTGACGTAATCGCCCACCAGCAGCTCGGGCACCAGCGCGATGTTGGACGCGCCGAACATGCAGTGATCGCCGAAGCGGATGTGCTGCGCCGCGCCGCCTACGGCTGCGAGCCGGCACTCCGACTCGATGCGCGAGCGCAAGCCGAGCTCGAAGGTGTCGGCGGCGATCCGGACGCCATGCGCGATGTGCGAGCCCGCAGCCAGCACGACGCGCTCGGCCTCGATGACCACGCCGGCCTCAATGCTCACGCCCGCACCGATCTGCAGCTCGCGTGCTCGGATGCGTACGTCGGCGCCGAGGCGCAGATCCGGGGCGATCTCGCTGTGCTCGACCTGGATTCCGTTGGCGTACGCGCTGCTCATCCCGCGCATCGAGCATAACGCAACGCTGCCGCGCTGGCGACCTCGCAACTGCCGAGCGACGAATCACCAGCTCGCAGGCGTTTGCTTGACCTGACAACCGCAACACGGCGACCATCGTGCACCGCGCATGGAGCTCACAACGCCGCAGCAGCGTCCGCGCACGGGGCTCTCGACACTCTATCTTCCGCTGTATGAACGCAGTGCGGTTTGGTTCGCCGTGCTGGCGCTGAGCGCGGTCTACGCCGCCAGCATGGCGCGCGATCTCTCGCTCTACGACAGCGGTGAGCTGGCACTGGCTGCCGTGCGCCTGGGCCTCGGACATCCGCCCGGCCAGCCGTTGCACACGCTGCTCGGCTTCGTGGCGGCACACCTGCCGGGTGTGCCGGCGCTGGTCGGCGTGAATCTGGTCTCGGCGCTGCCCGGCGCGCTCACCGTGCTGCCCGCAGCGAGCCTTGCACAGACTCTCTTGCCTGCGCGCCCGCCGACCGTCGTGTCGCGTGCGCTGCCGTGGTTACTGGCTTGCGGGGCGCTGCACCCGAGCCTGTGGGAGCCGGCGACGCGCGTGGAGGTCTATTCGCTATCGACCTTCTTCGCGGTCTGGGCGCTCGCGCGCCTCGCCGCCATCGGCGACGGCGAGCCGGGCTCGCGTCACGCGCTCGCGCACATCTTCCAGGCCGGACTCGCGCTCGGGCTGTGCGCGAGCGTGAACCCGATGATCGCGCTGTGCACCGGCGTGTCGGTCGCGCCGCTGATCCTGTGGCGAATCGTGCAGCGCCGTTCGCCACTGTGCAGCCTGGCCTATGCTGTCTGCGGAGGCGTGCTGGGTCTCTTGCCCTACCTCTATCTGTTTGCGGTGGCACGGCGCACCGACGTGATGGTCTGGGGTACGCCGCGCACTGCCCAGAGCTTGTGGCTCTACGTAACGCTGAACGACTACGTGCAGAACCAACAAGTGACCGGAGCCACGTGGTTCGCGCACATCGTGGCGTGGTTTCGCTGGGCGGCCGTGCATCAGCTCGCACCCTTGATCGTGATCGGCTGGGCCGGGCACCTTCGCTTTGGCGCGCGCGGCGAGCTTGGCCGCGCAGCTGGACCACTTCTGTTGACGCTGCTGGTCGCCGCGTTTTCCTCCGCGAGCGTGTGGAACCTCGACATCCCAGACTACAACGGCTACGTGGCGACCGGACTGTGGCTGGCGTTCGCGGCGGTGCCGGCGTTCTGCGTGAACGCGTGGCTCGAGCAACGCCGTCTGGTCGCGCTGGTGCTTGCCGCCAGCCTCGTGGTCTCCGCCGTGCTTGCACCCCCTGCCGTGCTCGCTCGCACACGCCAGCATGACCACCTGGCGCGCAGCCTCGCCGGGCGCGTGTTCGTCGAAGCGCCGGCGCATGCCATCGTGATCGTCGAAGCCGACCACTTGGTCGGCGCGCTCTTCTACCTGCAAGAAGCCGAGCTCGCGCGCCCCGATCTCGTGGTGCTCGCGTACGGGCTCGGTAACTCGAGCTGGCACTGGGAACGCATGGCTCACCTCCACCCCGAGCTCGCGCCCTTTGCGCTGCGCGGTCCCGGTGGCAAGCGTGCTCGCGTGCGCCGCTTTCTGGCTGCCAATGCCGCGCGTCCGCTGCTCGTCGAACATCTGAGCCTGGCCGCCGAGCTCGGCCTGCGTGCATGTCCCGGGGGCCTCTTGCTGCGCACGGGTGCCGCGTGCGACGCGCCGAGCGCACCCGATCCGGCGTTGCCTGCTCTGCTCTCACGCAGCCTCACGCAGCTTGGCAGCGGTTCCCCGGGTGCCGACGAGGCGATCGCGAAGACCGCCTTCACCGCCGGCGAATCGCTGTGGCGCCTGGGCTATCCGCGCGCCGCGTTGCAGGCGCTGCTCTCCGGCGTGCCGCAACGCATGCAGCCGCGCGGTCTGCGTGCCGACTCGCTCGCCGAACGCGGCAGCGCGCTGCAAAGCCCCATGCCCGTGTGGCAGCGCCCAGTGCCGCTCGGGGACCCTGCGCGCAATCTCTTCGTCGCAGCGGGCTTGCTGCAGAGCGCCCAGCTCTCGATCGAGGCCGCCGCATGCCTGCAGAGCGCGGCTGCCGATGGTCTGCCTGAAGCCCTCGAGAGCTCGCCTGCTCGGTGACGCACGCGCCGACGCAGCGCCGCTGCAGATCCGCTATGCTGCGGCCGTGCGCAGCAACACCCGCGATGCCAGAGTGCCGGCCATGAGCGTGGCAGCCATGAGCCTGCCCAGCGTCTCGATCGTGGTCTTCGCCTACAACGAAGCCGAGAATCTGGGACCCGTGCTCGGTGAGCTGCGCGAGTGGCTGCAGGCGCACCAGCCACAGGCCGAAGTGGTCTTCGTCGACGACGGCAGCCAAGACGCCACGCTCGACAGCGCCAAAGCTGCGCTCGCCGGATTTCGCGCGAAATTCCTGCGCCACGAAAAGAACCGCGGCATCGGTGCCGCGCTCAAGACTGGCGTGAAGGTCTGCGAATCGCCGTGGGTCACCTTCCTGCCGGCCGATGGGCAGATCGAGCCCGCCGCCATCGGCACGCTGCTCACAGCCGCGCGCAGCGCGAACGCCGACCTCGTGCTCTCGACCTACGACCACCGCGACGACGGACTGGACCGCAAGCTGCTGTCGTTCGGTATGCGCGCGCTGATCTACCTCGTGCACGGCGTGAAGCTGCAGTGCGAGGGCCCCTACCTGTTCCGGAGCTCGATCTTCGTTCCCGAAGAGTTGCCTGCCGA
>DASVHQ010000041.1:0-12025 GCA_036382515.1 Polyangiales bacterium
AGGTCGATGGTCATGATCGCAAGGCTCGATTAAGCACCCGTCGACCACCCGGCACAAGTCCACGGCCGGCACCGAGGCGATTCCGTCGCGGCGTGCTCGCGCCGGGCGCGATGCCCGTTCGGCGCTGGGGACCACGGGCGATGCGGCACAGGTTTGCGCGGTGGTCGCGAGCTTCGATGGGTTCAGGCCGCTGTCGCGTGCGCGTTCGCGGACGGTGCGGCCGTTGCTCGCGGCTGTGCTGCGTGCCCTACGCGTTGCGCCGGCACTCCCTCACATCCCTCCCCCGCCCCACCCACTTCCACTTCCCCCGCCCCCACATTCCCCCGCGCATCGCTAGCCCGAATCACCACCACGTGATCCCCCTTGGGCAACAGCGCCAACGGCAACGCAAACCTCTCCTCCGCCGTATCAAACAAATCATCGCTCGGCAGAAACAACTTCCACTCCAGCCCATCCACCGTGTACTCGAGCTTCACGATCGGCCCGAGCGCATCTCTCGCTACACCGGTGATCGCTCCGCCTTGCACCTTCAACGCATCCACGTGCGGCGGGCGGTTGTCCACGAGGAACGGCTCTGACAGCGCGCTGCCCTTGCGTGCCGTGCTCTCGGGGTTGTCGAGCTCGTCGCTGGCTTCCACGCGCACGCGGTAGTAGGCGTCAGGCACGCCATCCGTCTCCCAGCTCATCTCGGCGCCCGTGATCACGTCACTCTCACGCACCATCGGGCGCCACTGCGTGCTCTGCTCTTGCTGGTAGTACAAGCGCAGGCGTAGGTTGTCGCCGTCGGGGTTTTCGGTCTTCCACTTCACCTTGTAGACACTGCCGCTGGGCTGGGTGCGGCTTTGTTTGTCGACCTTGGGCTTGGGGGGCTCGATGCTGACTTCGAGCACTACGGGGGCTTGGTTGAAGGGGAGGTAGAAGGCTTCGATGGCGTAGAGCACGCTGGGCGCGGCGGTGTCGAGGGTGGCGCGAATCTGCAAGAAGCGCGCGGCGGGGCTGTGGATGGGGCCGGGTGTGGCGATGGCGCTGGACCAGTCGCTCCAGCTTGTGTCGGGCTTTTCGGTGTTGCCGCTGCGGGTCTGCAAGCTGGCTTTGCCTTGGCCGCGCCAGTTGAGCTGGCCGAAGCGGGCAGGGACTTGGGCGTCGAGCACTTTGCTCGTCCACATGGGTTTGGCGGCGGGGCCTTCGAGCACTTCGTAGATGGCAGCTGCATCGGCGGTCACGAACATCGGGTGTTTGCCGCTGAGCTTGGTGGCGAGCACTTGGCGTTCGTCGACGTCGACCCACAGGGCGTGGGTGTGGTCGGGGCGGACGCGGTGGATGTGTCCATCTTTGCCGGTGCCGGCGTAGATTACGTCGGCGTCGCCCCACTCGACGCTGGTGATGGTGCCTTCGTCGGCGGTGAAGAGGCGCTCGGCGCTGCCGTCGCGATGGATGCGGTAGAGCTGGCCTTTGCCGGCTTGCGGGCGGTCGGCTACGGGGTTCGTGACGGGCGGGGTGGCGGAGGCTTGGGGCGAGGTTGTGTCAGCGGCGGGTGTGGTGGTGACGGGTTTGCTGGCGGGGGCCTTGGCGAAGAGGTTGGCGGCCACGGCGAGCTCGCCGTTGCGTACGTCGAGGGCGGTGACTTCGTTGCCGTCGCAGTCGTAGACGACGTCGGCGCGGCCGGGGCCGCGTAGGCGCAACACCAGCGCTTGATCGCTGGTGCCGGCGTAGAGGGTGCCGTCGAGATCGCGGGCCAGGGCCATCACGTGGCTGGCTTCGCTGTCGTAGTAGACGTCGGCTTTGCCGGCGGCGTCGATCGCGAAGACTTTGCCTTCGGGGCCGGTGGCGGCGAAGAGGAGCTTTTGCTTTGGGTCGTAGTTGAGCGCCCAGATGTGCTCGGCGCCCTTGGGCGACGCAAACTCACGCAGCTTGCCGGCGTTGTCGACGGCGAAGATCTTTCCCTTGCTGAGGGTGCCGGCGTAGAGGGTGCCGGCGCCGTCGCTGGCGAGGGCGCTGACCATGAGCTGTTTGGTTTCGGCGAAGAGCTTGGCGGCGCCGTCTTTGACTACGAAGATCTTGCCGTCGTTGCCGGTGCCTACGTAGGCGGTGCCGTCGGGCATGACCAACAGAGCGCGGGCCGAGGGGATGCCGGGGAGATCGATGCGGCGGGTGCCCACGCTGCGCACGAGTGAGCCGTCGGACTCGACGGCGGTGCCTTCGAGCTTGCCTTCGCCCAGCACGCTGGCGCTGTCGAGCACAAACGAGCGCGTGGCGCCGGCGAGGGCGGGGAGCGCAGCAGCACACAGGCAGCCGACTACAACGAAAGTTTGCAGGGTGGGTCGCAGGTTCATCGCAGCGGCTCTTGTCGGACGTTGACTTTGACTTTGGCGGAACCGGTGAGCACGTGGCCGTAGGGCAGCTCTTTGCGCTCGTAGCTCGCGAAGGTGACGCCCTTGTCGGATTCGTTGGTGGGCTGCAGCGTGTCGAGCATGGAGCCGGGCAGGGCGCGTACGATCTGGCCGCGCAGCTTCACGCCTTGCGCCGGCAGCTTGGTGGAGAGCACGAGCGAGGTGCCGGGGTAGCCTGCGCGTACCACGTCGAGCAGATCGTTCAGGCTGCTCGGCTTGGGCTGGTCGAGGTGTACGTCGTCGCCGGCTTCGACGCTGATTTCCACGGACTCGCCCGCGGCGCTCTGCGGCATGTGCAGGGGCACGATCTTTACTTCCTCGGAGCGATCGAAGCGGCGCAGCGTGACGTAGACGTTCACGTCTTTGCCGGGGTCGACGTCTTCGCTTGGCACCATGGCGTCCACGATGTTGACCACGTCGCGCTCGAAGCTGACGTCGATGTCGAGGTCGATCTTGCTGATGCGCGCGTCTTCGAAGGGGTTGCCATAGGCGGCAGCGAGCACGCTGAACAGGCGCAGCCGCGAGATCGAGCCGGCATCACCCACACCCGAGGGCGTGAAGCCGAAGTCGTCGACCTCGACCACGCCATGGCCTTCCACTTCCACGCGGCTCTTCATCTTGAAGACCACATCCACGCTGTCGGCGCTGGTGGCGCTGATCGCGCTGACGATGGCACCAAAGGCCAGGCTGGGCGTGAGCATGCGCTGGTTGGCCACTTCCATGTGCCACTCGGTCTTGGGAGCGGCGGGCGCGCCGTGGATGCGCACGGTGAGCGGCACCATGTCGGCGCGCAGCTGCTCGTCGATGACGATCGCGGCCTGGCGATCGTGGATCAGTGTGCCGTGTGGCTCTTGGATCTCGGCGATCTTGAAGGAGCGCATCTCGCTCGACAGCACGTGGATCACGCGCGCGTTGCAGGTGCTGAGGCCCACCTGGCCGGCGTTCAGCATCGGGTGACCGAAGGCGACCAGGCGCTGGCCGGCCACGTGCGTGACCGTGCCGATGGCGCTGGCGTTGATGTCGCCGCGGATCATCTGCACGCCGACCGAGCCGCCGTCGATGAAGCGTGCGGGGGCCTTGGTGGGGCCGGCGCCCGCGGGCTTGGGGCTCTGGCCGCCGCCGGCTTGCAGGGGCACGAGGCCAAAGCGCTCGAGCTCGCGGCCGAGCACGTTCACGGCGAGGTCGCTCATGCCGGAGACGAGCAGTGGTGTGGCGCTCGGGAGAAGTTGCGTGCGCCGGTCGTTCACGCGCGATTCGGGCAGGCCGAGGTGCTCGGCGTGGGCGCGTAGGGCCCAGAAGGCGTCGGCGTGCTCGTTACCGCTGTAGGGCGGCAGGCCGGAGAGGCGCGCGCTCGGGCCTACTGGCTTGTTCGGTATCGCGCCGGCGATCGGCAGCGTGCCCAGGGACTTCCAGATGCGCGGATCGATCGGGCGCGCGATCTCCGCCAGCATGTTGGCGATCGGCGTGACACCGGCGACGGGCTCCTTGCCGAAGGTCCAGCCGTAGGCGTAGGCGCCGATCAGCTTGCCGTCGAGGTAGATGGGGCTGCCGCTCATGCCGGCGACGGTGATCGCGCGCTCGAGGATCGGGTGCAGGGTGCGCACCAGGATGAGGTCCTGGTTGGGGCGGAAGTTGTGCAGCGTGTCGATGACCTCGACATCGAAGCGCTCGGGCGTCTCGCCGCGGAACACGCTCAGGCCGAAGCCCTTCATGCCCGGCTTGATGGCCGAGACGGGCAGGGTGCCAAGTTGCTGCAGCTGGCCCAGGGCGACCACCGACACGAGCAGCGAGCCGAGCAATAGAAGGAGTAGGGAAGCTCGATGCAACGTGGGTCCGTCCCCAAAAAGGTGCTGGAAAGAAGGCGCAAAGCTTTTCATTCGCAGGCCTTTTCGTCAAACCCCTTGTGGGCGCGACCGGCAGGCGAAGGCATGTGATTTCACGGGGTTGTCGTCGCGGGCTGCTGCTGGGTCTTGCCAAAGCAGGCAAGGGCGTCTAGGTAGGCCTGCGTCGCGGCGCCGTGTTTGCCGTGCGAGCTCTCCATGACGATGCGCCTTGGTCTTTTAGCTTCGTGCTTTTGCGTGTGCTTCGTAGCGCTCTTGGGCTGCGATTCCCGCGTCACGCCGACTCGGCCTTGGCGGGTCGACGATCACGGCCAGCCTCCCAGCGATCCTTCGGGCGCGGGTAGCACTCCGACCGCGATGGATCCGGAGCAGGGCGGCGTGGGTCGAGCGGCCACCGCCCTGTGGACGGTGAGCTGCGCGGGCTGTCACGGGCGCGATGGTCGCGGCTTCGGTGGGCAACGGCCGCCGGGTGCGCAGATGCCCGACTTCACGCGCGCGGACTTCCAGCAGACGCGCACCGACGAGGCGATCGCCCAGCAGATCGTGGCCGGCAAAGGCCTGATGCCGCCGTTCGGCAAGCAAGTGAACGAGCAAGGCATCGCAGCGCTGATCGCACACATCCGCGGCTTCGGCGCGGCAGCGGCAGGCGGCGGCGCGGTCGGCACGGAACACTAAACAGTATCGCCTGGAGCGCGATCCACGTCGCGATCCGCCTTCGCTTTCTGCGGTGCGTGCTCAGCTACGAGACGTAGCCTCCGCGCGCTCCTCGAAACCGAAGGCGCCTCGCTCGTGTCTCGCACCCCATGCGACACTGTTTAGCGCCACCCAGGGACGCATTGAAATAGTCGATCGGGTGGCTGCGCTTTAAGCGATAAGGGTAGGGCACGTGGGTGTGCTTGCCCGCGTAGCCGCGTGACCTGCGCTCGATGAACGAAGCATCTTTCACACTCGCGGCGTTGCACGGTCTGTCGCCGGTGCTCGTCTGGGGCGTGTTCTCTCGGCTGCTCGGGCTCACCTTCCTGATCTCGTTTCTCTCGCTCTACAACCAGGTGTTGTCGATCGCGGGCGAGAGCGGGGTGCTGCCGGCGCGGCTCTTGCTGAACCGGGCGCGCGAAGATTTCCCAAGCTGGAAGCGCTTCGTCTACTTCCCCACGCTCTTGTGGATCAGCCCCGGCAACAAAATGTTGCGGTCGCTCAACGTGCTGGGCGTGCTCGCGGCGGCCTACATCGTGGTGGGCGGGCCTTTCACTTGGCTCGCGTTCGCGTGCTGCTACGTGGTCTACGTGTCGTTCGACCGGGCGATCGGCTTCGCGTTCCCGTGGGACTGCGTGCTCTTCGAGGCGGGGCTCTTCGGGATCTTCCTGCCGCCCACGCATCTACTGCCCGAGCTCACTGCGCTGGCGGCGCCGGCGCCGGCACTGTGCTGGATGTACCGCCTGCTCGTGGCGCGGGTGTTGCTCGGCTTCGGCAAGTTCAAGTTCATCGGCAGCACCAAGGACGACTGGCTCTACCTCAAGGGCTTCTTCATCAACCAGCCGATGTGCTCGCCGATCGGCTATCGCATGTACCGGCTGCCGCTGATCTTGATGAAGCTCGCGATGCTCATGATGTTCATCGTGGAGATTCCCGTGCCGCCGCTGATGCTCGTGCCGGGGCCGCTGGGCTTGGCTGCAGGCGCGCTGATCTCGGCGTTGATGCTGGGGATCTGGTCGAGTGGCAACTTCGGTTACTTCAACCTGATCATCATCGTGCTGTGCGTGAGCACGTACGACATGACCACGCCGCGCCAGCTGTCGGCCTCGATGCTGGTCGATCTGCAGGGGCCGTGGTTCGTGACCTGGCTCGTGCTGGTGCACAGCCTGTGCGCGTTGATCGCGTTCCCGGCCAACTCGTTTTGCGCGCAGTCCTGGACGTACTGGACGGCGTTGCGGCGCGTGCGGCCGGGCTTTCTGACCTGGCCGATCACGTTCCTGCGCATCCTGCATCCGTTTCGCTTCGTGCATCCGTACGGCGTGTTCCCGCCCAAGGCCATGCCGGCGGTGCGCTGCATTCCTCTGATCGAGGTGTCGTGGGACGGACAGAGCTGGACCGAGTGTCACCACCAGTTCTCGCCCACCGCGCCCACTTCGAAGCCGCACTTCGTGGCGCCGCATCATCCGCGCGGTGATCAGGTGGCGATCTACGAGGGCTTTGGTCTCGGTGACGCGAGCATGCTGCACGGCCTGATCGGCAGCGGCAATCCTTACGGCTACACCAAGCTGACCGGAGCGCACGTGCTGGTGCAACGCATCCTGGAAGGTCACGCGCCCAGCTACGGCAGCGTGTTCTTCGAGCGCGATACGTTCCCCGAGGGCAAGCCCGCACCCGTTGCGGTGCGCATGACCACGCACATGCTGACCGCGACGACCACGGCCGAGCGCAAGCAGACGGGCCTGTACTGGAATCGCGAGTACATCGGCCCGCATCTGCCCGAGACGCGCATCATGCCGAGCTTCTGGGACGAGATCTTCCTGCCGCCGGAGCTGTGGCATCTGGAAGATGCGATCTGGAAGCGTCGCAGCAAGCTGATGCAGATCGTGCAGCGGCTGGCTGCCGGCGACGCGATCGATCGCGCGGTGATCGCAGGCGCGCCGGAGCTCGAGCCGTTCGTGGCGCCCTTCTGGAGTGAGTTCTTGCCGAAGCTGCGCGCCACCGATCGCAGCCACTGGCAGGGCTTGCCGGATCTGGTGGAGGAGCTGCGCGCTCGCCACGACAAGGCCACGCTCTTCGCGTTCGAGCGGCTGCTCGGTCGTTACAGCTTCATGCTGGTCGACAAGCTCGACCCGATCTTCTTCGATGCGGGTTTGCTGCCGGTGTTCGGTCTTCGCAAGCCCGCACTCGACGTGAAGTCGTACTTGCACCAGGGAATGTTGATTCACCTCATCCTGTGCGAGGGCCGTGAGGTGTTCGAGCGCGTGCTGGCGCAGCCGCTGTCGGCGAACGACTACGCGCCGCAGCTGACGGTCAGCAACGGTCTGTACTGCACGGCGCTGTTTCGCTTCGAGCTCTTCGTGTTCGAGGCGCAGAAGATGCGCCTCTTGCAAACGGTCATGGAGCCCAAGCGCGTGCAGTTCTCGATGGGCGATCCCAAGCTCACCGCGGCGCTCGATCAGATCGCGATGCGCCTCTTCGGTGCGGTCGAGATCGTGCCCTTCATGCGCGAGCAGTTCCGCGGGCCACGCTTCGAGGGAGGCCAGCCCGAGCACTACCCGAGCTTCAGCCTGGATGCGAGCGGTGTGGTCGTGCAAGACAGCGAGCTGGCTGCGGCGGCTGCCGCCGAGTAGCTGCGGCGGGTTGTCGGTGGGTGGCCGGTGGTTTCCGCGCGAGCGGGCCACGAGTACACTGCGTGCGTGTTTGGTTTCGAACTGCGCTCTGGCATGCACGCCGCCATCGGCTTCGGTCGCGCGAGCGCGCTCTTGTGCGCGTGGGTTGCGACGCTCGCGCCGGTCGCGGCGCTTGCACAGGACGCGCAGGGCTCACAGGTGGTGTCGGCGCCAGCGGTGCCGCTGGCTCCCGATGTCGAAACGCCCGCGGCTGATGCAGCGCCGGCCGCAGCTACGCCTGCACCCGTAGCTGCACCTGCCCCCGCACCTGCACGCCCGCGCGTGCTGCTTGCGGCTGCGTCGTGCGCGGGTGTCGAGGCCACGGTCTGTGGCGCGATCGATGCCGCCGCGTTTGCGAGCCTCGAACGCGACGGCTTCGCACCGACGGCCTTCGACGACGCTCGCGCAGCGCTTGCTGTCGTCGCCGCCGCGGAGCCGCCGAGCGTCGCTGATCTCTGGCGTGCCAGCTACGCGGCGGGTGCTGTGTACGGCGTGATGTTTCGAGCGTCTGCCGAGGCTGCCGGTTACGCATTGGAGATCCAGGTTGCCATCCGCGACGGCCGCGGTCCGTTTGGTGAGCGCGTGGCGGTCAGCCCGGCCGAGCTCAGCGCCGGCGTCGAGCGCTTGCTCGAGCACACGCTGCTGGCAGCAGCACGCGTCGGCGCGGTCGTGCCAGCCGCGCCGCGCGCAACAGCAGCTGCCACGGCGGCAGCTGTTGGCGGCGGACCAGGGCACGCCGGGCAAGTGCCAGCGTTGCAGGCCAGCGCAGCCGGCCCAGCGGCGACCGCGTCCGACTCGGGTCACTTGCGCCTGGCTGCGCAGACCGAGTCGGCGATCGGCTTCTCGCGCGATGGCTTCTACAATCATTTGGTCGGAGGCCGGGTGGACTACCGGGTCAGCCCGAACTTCAGCTTCGGCGGCTACCTCGCGTACGCGAACTTGCGCGGCCGCGACGGTCGCGTCGGCAGCGCGCTCTACTACCTACAGATCGAGCAGCGCATCCCGATCGCTCCCGGCAGTAAGCTCTCGATCCCGTTGCGCCTGGACCTCGGCTACCTGGTCCGCAACGGCTCGGTGTTGCGCGTGGCTTCGGGCCTCGCGATCCCGCTGGGCGAGCGCTTCGACCTGGTCTTCGACCTGCTTGCCCCGACCTTCTGGCTCACGCCGGAGCGCTCGCTCTTCTCGCTGGACCTGGCCGTCGAGCTGGGCGTTACGTTCTGAGGGCTTGAGCCTGGCGCGCCGGGCCCGCATCATGGCGGCCGCATGTGCGAGCCAGGCGCTCGCGCAACACACACGCTCGAAAGGGGTACTGTCGTGAACGATCAGCCCATCGCAAACCGTGGATCGACCGCGCCGTTGGCCGCTGCCGCGGGCTTCTCGTCGCGATTCGCGTCGCCACTACCGCTGTCCTTGGCGTTGTCACTGATGCTCGCGGCCTGTGCGACGGCGCCCAAGTCGGCGCCTGTGGTCGCTTCGCAAGCGCCTGCGGCCGGCCCGGTCGTGCCGGCGGGTCGTTTGCCGCAAGGCGTGCAGCCGCTGTCGTACACGCTCGAGCTCAACATCTCGCCGCACCAGGAGCGCTTCAGCGGTCGCACGCAGATCGCGGTGCAGGTCAGCGTGTCCACGCAGATCGTCTGGCTGCACGGCCGCGACCTGCACGTCAGCAGCGTGCGCGCGCTGGTCGGGCCGGAGTCGATCCCTGCGAGCTACACGCAGATGAACGAGGATGGCGTGGTTGCGCTCAACTTCGCCAAGGCCTTGCCGGTCGGCAACGCGGTGATCGAGCTCATCTACGACGCGGCACTCGGGCGTCAGCTGCGTGGGCTCTACCGCGTGGACTCGGGCAACGACGCGTATGCCTTCACGCAGTTCGAAGCGATCTCGGCGCGCCACGCGTTTCCCTCGTTCGACGAGCCGCGCTTCAAGACGCCCTTCGATGTCTGGCTGACAGTGCCCGCGACCGACGTGGCTGCCGCCAACACGCCGGTGCTCGCCGAAGAGGTCATGCCCGACGGCATGAAGCGCGTGCACTTCGCACCCACCAAGCCTCTGCCCACCTATCTGGTGGCGTTTGCGGTCGGTCCCTTCGACGTGATCGACGCACCCGCGATCGCCGCCAATGGCGTGCGCTCGACAACGGTGCCCTTGCGTGGCCTCGCCGTGCGCGGCAAGGGTGGCTCGCTCGCGTATGCCCTTGGTGAAGTGGGCCCCACGCTCGCGGCGCTCGAGCGTTACTTCGGCAGCCCGTATCCCTACGAGAAGCTCGACATCGTCGCTGTTCCGGACTTCGGTGCTGGCGCGATGGAGAACGCGGGGCTGGTCACGTTCCGTGAGTGGCTCTTGCTCGTGGATCGCGCGCACGCCGGTGAGGGGCAGCGACGTGCCAGCGCCTACGTGATGGCGCACGAGCTGGCGCACCAGTGGGTCGGCGATCTCGTCACCATGCCGTTCTGGGACGACATCTGGCTCAACGAGGCGTTCGCGACCTGGATGGGCAATCGCGTGGTTGGCGAGCTGCACCCCGAGTACAAGCCCGAGCTCTCGCAGCTGGCCGAGGTGAACGATGCCATGCGCAACGACAGCCGTGTGTCGGCGCGCATGATCCGTCAGCCCATCGAGAGCTCGCACGACATCGTGAATGCGTTCGACTCGATTACGTACACCAAGGGCGGTGGCGTGCTCGCGATGTTCGAGCGCTACCTGGGCGCGCCCACGTTCCAGAAAGGCGTGCAGAGCTATCTCGCCGCGCACGCGTACGGTACGGCCACCACCGACGACCTGCTCGATGCGTTGTCCGCGGCCGCAGGCAAAGACGTCAAGGTTGCGTTCAACACCTTCCTCACGCAGAGCGGTGTGCCGATGCTCAGCGCCGAGACCAGCTGCGAAGGCGGCAAGGCCGAGCTGCGCTTGCGCCAGGAGCGCTACCTGCCGCTCGGCTCGACCGGCAACAAGCAGCAGCGCTGGCAGATCCCGGTGTGTGCGCGCTACGAGAGCGCAGGTCACTTGCACGAGAGCTGTACGCTGCTCACCGAGGTCACGGGCAGCTTGCCGCTCGAAGGCTCGGCGTGTCCCGCCTGGGTGATGCCCAACGCGGAAGGCGCTGGCTATTACCGCTTCACCGTGCCGAGCGCCGAGCTCGAGAAGCTGCGCACGCGCGCGATGAAGAAGCTGTCGGCGCGCGAGCGCCTGGCTGTGGTTCAGGCGCTCGGCGCCGGCTTCGAGGCCGGCAGCGTGTCCGGCAAAGACTGCCTGACCGCTGCGCGCACGTTCGTGACCGATGAGACGCGCGCGGTGGCGAACGCACCGATGGGCCTTCTGCGTTTCGCGCACGACGAGATCGTCGACGAGCCGATGCGTCCGGCGGTCGAGGCGTTCACGCGCGAGCTGTACACGCCGCTCAAGAATCGCCTGGGCATGCACGAGGCCCACGGGGAAGATGGCGAGACCAAGCTGCTGCGCGCCGAGGTGCTCACCGCGCTGGCCGAGACCGGGCACGACGCGGCCACGCGCAAGCGGCTCGAGCACGCCGGCCATCAATATCTCGGCACCGGTGCCGGCAACACGATTCACGCCGACGCCGTACCGGCTGACGTCGTCGATCTCGCGCTGCGCGTGACGCTCGCGGACGGTGACGCGGCGCTCTGGGACGCGGTTTACCAGCGCTTCCAGACGACGGAGGATCCGGTGCTGCGCGCTCGGCTGCTGCACGCGCTCGCCTCCGTGCGTGACGCGCGCAGTGACAAAGCGCTGGCGCTCGCGCTCGATCCGCACCTGCGCGTGAACGAGGTCCTCACGCCCGTGGCCGATCAGCTCGCTGACATCCGCACGCGCGATGCGGCGTGGCAGTGGCTCGAGCAGAAGTTCGATGCCGTGCTGGCGCGCCTGTCGCCGGAGGGCGCGGGCTACATGCCATGGCTCGCGGCCGGCTTCTGCTCCGAGGCCATGGCCCAGCGCGTGGAGGCGTTCTTCGCGCCGAAGATCGCAAGTCTCGGCGGTGGTCCGCGCAGCCTGGCGGGCACGCTCGAAGCGCTGCGCCTGTGCGCGGCGCGCGTGTCAGCTCAGCGCGACAGTGTCGAGTCGTTCTTCGATCCGCACCACGTCAGCGCGCCGCCCGCTGCAATTCCGGGCGCGCCGCCCGCTGCGCCGGCCGTGCCGCCTGCACCGCTGGCGCCAGGCGCGCCTGTGGCTGCTGCTGCGCCCGCGCCTGTCGTCGTGCCCGCCGCCGCGCCGGTCGCAGCGACAGCCGCGCCCGCGGCACCCGCCGTAGCACCCCGTGCGTCTGCGGCGCCGCTCACGGCGGCGCCCGCGCCCGCCGCGCCAGCGCGCGTTACCGCCGCGCCGGTCGCGCCTGCAGCGGCCGCACCTGCGGCTGCTGTGCCCGCGCCCGCCGCACCTGCCGCTGCGACGTCGGCTTCGCCCGACGCCAGCAGGA